>DATGWP010000001.1:0-5887 GCA_035299425.1 Chitinophagales bacterium
ACACATACACCAGGTAATAGCGCCCGGCCTCTACATGCTCGGCCTGTTCGCGAAAAGGCAAAAACAAATCTTTCTCTAAACCCCAATCGAGGAAGGCACCTATGTTGGTCACCTGCTTTACCAGCAAATAAGCGGCCTCGCCTACTTGTGCCAGCGGGGTTTCGGTGGTGGCCACAGGGCGGTCTTCCGAATCTTTATAGACGAACACAGTTACCTGCCCGCCTTCTTTCATATCTTCTGTAATGTATTTATTGGGCAACAGCACTTCTTCAAGCTCGCCGTCGGCATTATTCTCGGCCAGATAAAAACCATTATCGGTGCGCCGTGTAATAGTCAGCGTATTCTTTTTTCCAAATTGAAACATGCTGCAAAGAAAGTAAAAAGGCGGTGGAATGATGGATGAACGACGACTTCCGAAGTTTTTACAACTTCGGAAGTCTGCATTACATGCTATTTGAAAACTTCGGAAGTCGATAGTGCCTTAAAAACTATTCGGCTAATACTTTACTTTCGGCATTATGAAAATCCTGCTGCTCGAAACTTTTTTTACCGGTTCGCATAAAAAGTGGGCAGAGGAGTTTAAGGGGTTTAGCAGCCATGAGGTAGAAATTGTTTCGCTAAGCGGCCACTACTGGAAATGGCGTATGCACGGCGGTGCCATCTCACTGGCACAAACCGTTTTAAAAAACAACACGGCCAAACCAGACCTTATACTGGCCACCGATATGGTGGACCTTAACCTGTTTCTTTCGCTTACGCGTAAGTGGTCGCTGGATATACCCACCGCGGTTTACTTTCACGAGAACCAACTCAATTATCCCTGGAGCCCCACGGATGCAGATGTGAAACTACAGCGAGATAACCACTATGCCTTTATAAACTATGCTACCGCACTGGCCGCCGACCATGTATTCTTCAATTCGCAGTATCACCACGATGCTTTTTTGAATGAGCTGCCCCGGTTTTTAAAGGCTTTTCCCGATAACAATAACATTGGCACTATAGACGATATACGCAAAAAGTCATCGGTTTTGCCGCTGGGCATGGACCTGAAAAAATTACAGGATAACAAGCCTGCTAAAATTGAAAAGCCCAACCGTGCCGTAGTGCTTTGGAACCATAGGTGGGAGTATGATAAAAACCCGGAGCGCTTTTTTAATGCCTTATTTGAGTTGCACGACCATGGTATAGATTTCAGGCTGGTGGTGCTGGGCGAAAGCTACGAGAAGCGGCCGGCAATTTTTGACACGGCGAAGGAAAAGCTGGCCGATAAAATCCTTCACTTTGGCTATGCCGAAACCTTTGAAGAATACTGCAAGTGGCTATGGATGGCCGATGTGCTGCCGGTAACCAGTGTTCAGGATTTTTTTGGTGGTAGTGTAATAGAGGCCATGTATTGCAATGTGGTTCCGTTTTTACCCAAAAGGTTGGCATACCCGGAACATATACCGGAGCAGTTTCATGCTACATTTTTTTACGATGAAGAAGATTTTGCGAAAAAGCTACAGCGCCGCATTATGGATGTAAAATACCTGCGTGTAATGGATACGCAGCAATATGCAGCTAAGTATGACTGGACCAACCTTATAAGTGTTTATGATCAGCAGATGCAAAAACTGACCGGATAATACAGAGCTATTTATCCATCTGTTTGTATTGATTAAAATCACCCTTCCTTTTTCCACTGAACATTTTACATTCGCGCTTGTTTAGAATTAATCTAAACTCTTTTAAGCCCGAACGTGTTGAGGAATATCGGCCTAGTTTTTTTGTTACTGTGTAAATCGGCTCTATTGTTTGCGCAAAACACCGGCGAACAATCACGGGTGCTGGTGCATGCGCTAAACTATATAAGTCACGATTATCAGTTTGCCGTAAGCAATGGCAAGGTTATCAGCCAGTTTGAATACGATGAGGAGTTGGAGTTTGGCGAGGCAGTTGTAAAAAATTACCACCTCTATTCGCGCCAATGGAAAACTGAGGACTCTGCTAAAATAGGCCCGCTGGTTTACCGCCTGGATAGCCTGATTAAAACCAAGGCCCCTTTTAAAGAGGTTTCCGAACTGGCTATTGAAATAAAGAACAAAGTAATTGCAGCATCGGGTTTAACAATTACACCTGCCCAATACCCTAACCTGCAAAATGGCAAAATAGTATACAGCACCGAGTGTGCGCGTTGCCACGGCAACAACGGGCGCGGCGATGGCCCCGAGGGGCTGGCACTGGACCCTAAACCACGTAACTTTTACGATAACGAACGGATGAAAACCATTTCGCCGTTTGGTGCTTTCAATACTATCCGCCTGGGTATAGAGGGTACGGGTATGCAGGCACATCCTATGCTGGATGATGAGCAGGTTTGGGATGTGGCTTTTTACATACTATCGCTGCGCTACCTGCCGCTTAGCCAGCAGGTAACAGATAAAGAAGGCGTTAAAAAAGTAATTGACTCTATATCCCTGCCGCAAATTGCCATTAGCAGCGATGAAGACTTACTGCCGGTACTTGCCAGTGCCGATACTACCCAACAAAAGAACCTGCTGGCGGCTATACGCCTGCAGCAAGAAGCTACCGACGAAAGTGAGTTTATCAATACATCGTTGAAGTACCTGGATGGGGCTATGTCGCTGTACCAGCAGGGCAAATACAATGAAGCCTCGCAACTGGCTGCCCTTGCCTACCTAGAGGGTATAGAGCCGGTAGAAAATCAACTGAAAGCCACTGACCCGGCGTTGATGGAAAGGCTGGAAGGGCAAATGCAGCGCCTGCGCAAAATGATGGATGAGAACCGCCCCGCTCTAGAGGTAAAAGACTCGCTGAAGGCTGTACGCGCTACCGTAGCCGGCCTGCACGAGGTGCTGCACAAAAAAGATTACTCTTTCTGGCTGGCATTTTTAATGGCTGCGTCGGTGTTGCTGCGCGAAGGGCTGGAAGCATTCCTTGTTATATTGGTCATTCTATCTATACTAAAAGCTACTGAGCTTAAAAACTATAAACTATGGATACATAGCGGCTGGGTAGGTGCTGTGCTGGTGGGTATAGCCTTGTGGCTTTTTGGGGGGGCATTGCTTAAAGAACAAACCCGCCACGTAGAACTGATTGAGGGCGTAATATCATTTATAGCCGTGCTGATGCTGCTTTATGTAGGTTTCTGGCTGCACAGCAACAGCGAAATAGGCAAGTGGAAAGAGTATGTAAACCAGCTGGTAAAAGGCGCCGCTAAGCAAAAGAGCGTAGCCGGGCTTGCGGGCTTGTCTTTCTTTGTGGTATTCCGCGAGGTATTTGAGTCCGTATTGTTTTTATCGGCGCTAAATATTGAATCGGGCGGTAAGCAGAGTAATGCTATAGGGCTGGGCGTAGTAGCTGCTTTTGCGGTGGTAATAGTGCTGGCCTGGTTGGTTTTAAAATTCTCAGCAAAGCTGCCTATTGCCAAACTCTTCAAAGTATCATCCCTGGTTATGGGCGTACTTGCCGTGGTACTAACCGGCAAAGGGGTACACTCCTTCCAGGTATTAAACTATATACCGGTTCACGGCATCCCGTTTTTCAGATTCGAATTGCTAGGCATTTTCCCTACCCTTGAAACCTGCGTGGCTCAGGTGATTGTGCTATTGCTGGTGGCGCTTATGTGGAAACTAACCATAGGCGGTAAAAAGAAACAAGCTTAAATACTTTGGTATTCTATAGCCAAAACAAAAGAGGTTCAGTTTTGCTGAACCTCTTTTGTTTTTGACTTACTTGATTTGAGCTGTTACTTAATCAGCGTTATACTTCCTACCTTTTGCATTTTCTTATCGTTAAGATAGGTTACAGTTACATGGTAAACAAACACAGCCGGCTGCTGAATGGTTCCCTTGTATGTTCCATCCCAGCCTTCAAACTGGTTGTTACTTTCATATACTTTTTCGCCCCAACGGTTAAATATCTTCAGTTCAATTGTTTTTATGCCTACTCCGTAAATCTGGAATACATCGTTGTTGCCATCGCCGTTTGGCGAGAAGGAGTTAGGAATAAATACCGGTTCGCCGCCATCTACCACCACGGTCATTCCAGCGGTGGCAATACAATGGTCGTTATAGGTAATGGTAAGCAGGTATTCAGTTTCGCGGGCATAAGGCGTAGCTATAGGGTTGGCACAATCAATGCAGCTTAATCCAAGCGTAGGGCTCCAGCTATACGATACAATAGTACTGGTAGGGTAAGGGCCAAATGCAGAGGATAGCTGAATGCTCTCGCCCAGGCCAATGGTAGTGTCGCCTGGTAATGCTTCGGCAAAAGCGTCAACAGGTTCGGGTATTACTACGGTAAAGCTGGTATCGCAACCAAAATAGTTTTGAGCCAAAACCGTATGCGGCCCCGCTGCAAGCCCGTAAAAATCCCCTGAGTATTGCAACAAACCGCCATCAACCGAAAACTGGTAAGGCATGTTCTGTAGTGTAAATCCGGTTACATGTATACCTCCATCTGTATACTCTTTGCCATAGCAGGATGTAGAATCGGTAGTATAGCTATAGGTATCGCCTATAGGTGCCGGCACAAAGGCTGTATCTACCAGTGTGCAACCGTTGCCATCGCTAAGTATTACAGCATAGTTACCCGAAGCCAGTCCTTCTATTTTAGTCGGAATATTGCCCGGGTAGAAAAAATTAGCCCCGTCCATTGTAGCAGCATAATTGTACGGTGGAGTGCCACCTGTAGTATTTACAATTTCTATACTTCCATTCTGATCTCCGGGACATTTAACCTGCTCGGCATTCAAAAAGAAACTGAGTTGCAAAGGTTCATTTACATTGGCACCCGAGCTGGCCGTACAGCCATTACCATCGGTAACGGTTATGGTATATAAGCCGGCCAGCAAGCCAAAAATCTGTTCCGTAGTTTCTCCATTAGACCAAACAGGCTGATAAGGAGTTGTACCTCCGCTTATGTTAGCATCTATACTACCGTTAGGTGCACCATTGCAGGTAGCATCGGTGGCTACAGGCGCTATCACTAAAGGAGCCGGCTCGGAAACAGTTACGGTAGCAGAGAATGTACAACCACTGGCATCGGTTATAACTACTGTATAACTGTTTGCAGCAAGGCCTGTTTGCGGGTTAGTTCCGGCTACACCATTCCATGTATAGGTATATGCCCCAGTGCCGCCGGTAGGATTATAAGCTACACTACCATCATTACCACCAGCGCAGGTTACATTTACTATAGTAGGAGGTCCAAAAGTTACCGGTGTAGGTTCGTTAACCGTATTGGTTTGGGTAAGTGTGCATCCGTTTGCATCGGTCACTGTAACGGTATACTGGCCGGCTGTTAAACCTGAAGCTACGGGGTTATTAAGACCTGCATTATGCGACCATGAATATGAGTACGGGCTGGTAGTAGTACCGCCACTTACACTAACCGTAATAGACCCGGTAGGCGCACCGCTACAAGCCACATCTACAATTACCGCAGGTGCAAATGCTAAAGCACTGGCCGGCTGTGTTACCTGGTAGGTAGCATTATCCGTACATCCGTTGTCATCTGTAATAGTTACATCGTAATTTCCCGCTGTAAGGCCGCTGTAAGTAACAGCATTAGGCCCAACCGGGTTCCAGGTATAACTAAATGGGCCTGTGCCGCCGGTATTATTTACTGTAATAGAACCGGTATTGCCACCAAAGCACAATACCTGCACTATAGTTGGTTGGGTAAGCACCAGTGCTGCGGGCTCATTAACTACAAAAGAACCTATAGCTGTACAGTTATTACCATCGGTTACTGTAACCGTATAACTGCCCTGAGGTATACCGGAAATATCCTGGGTATTCTGCCCGGTAAACCAGGCGTAAGTTACAGTTGGTACTGCGTTGGTAACCGTTACATCAATTGCACCATCGCTGGCACCAAA
>DATGWP010000002.1:0-5460 GCA_035299425.1 Chitinophagales bacterium
TGGGATAAGCTATGCAAAACCAGCAAGCAGGATATGCTGGCGCGTAAATCTGCAAATAAGAAATAACTCTGTTTGGTTGTTAAGCCCCCTTTTGTTTCATCCCGCTTTTCGCGGGAAGGGGATTTAGGGGTGCCCTACAAATTCTGCAAGGAGTTCTTCTTCTCCAGCTTCAGGTCTTTAAGTGTGGCCGATTTTGGATGCAGGATGATAGAGAATTGTTGGCCGTTAAAGGTAGGTAGGGGAGGGGTCCAGGCAAAGGTAAGCTCCCAGCAATGCAGGTCGCGTATTACCGATACGTTGGTCAGCGTTATCTGCCTGCGCGTAATATCAAAACCGGTACTAACCGCCACCTTCCAGTGCGGGGTCAGGTTAAAATCGGCCTGTGCATGAATAGACTGCACGGTAAGCACCGTATCTGGGTTAAAAAAAGTACCCTTGCTTATGTTGAAGTTATAGGCCAGCGATATATTCCAGGGTATATCAAAATTATAAATCTGGTTAGGGTTATACGATACATAGTCACCCATAAATCTCGGGGCCTGCTCATCTGCCATAGGGTTGTTAGTGCGCTGTTTGCTGTGCAGCGACATACTGGCGCTTATGTTAGCCGTAGCAAAACGCAGTAACCTGCGGTTTTTATCCCACTGGTAAGTATTTATTTTCCTGTTTTGTGAGTCTACAGCATACGGGTCAAACTGCGCACTAAAGTTAAGATTGATAAGGTTGAAAATGCGGGCTGCTACTATCGATAAACTAAAAGGCTGCAGGCGCAGCGAGTCGGCTACAAAGTTGTAACCCCCACTCAGGTTCACCTGGTCAAGCAAGCCTACTTTTTGTTCATGGTTTACCGTATCTTTTTTAGAGTACGTCTTCATTTCAAAGTTATTGTTCAGGCTCCAGTTAAGCTGAGCCACCTGCCCATAGCCGGGTGCGCCATACACCGCATCGGGTTCAAACACACTATATTTTACCAGGTCGCCATTGGCATTGCCCTGCACATAGCGGTTGTATTTCCAAAAGTCGCTGCCAAAATCGGGGCTGTAATTAAAACCTACACTAGGCGTAAATACGTGCTTCAGCGCTTTTATATATTTATTTTTAAACTTATAAATACCTATCACCTTGGTACCAAAAGAGATGTTTGCCGAAAAATTGCGTGCCGAGTTAAACTTCCAGATGGTGTCGGTTTTTATTTGCCCGTTAAGGGTGTCCACTCTTCCGTCGCCGCGCACTACGTATACAGTATCGGGGTCCCAGCTTTTGGTTTGTCCTTTAAAATAAGTGCGCTCCTGGTACTGAAACGAAGGTGTAATGTTCAGATATTTAAACAAACGCAAAGGGGCATCTATGCTAAAGTTTTGGTTTACACCAAAGCGGAACTTGTCAGCTGTTTCAGCATAGAAAAGGGTAGAGTCATAAGTGCTTATCCGGTTCTGAAACTCCAGCGAGTAAGTAAAACCTATGTTCTCATACCACTTTGGCTGACCGGTTTGCACCTTGGCTTTAAACGGCGATACGCGCGACATAGATAGACGCAGCGTAGGCAAGCCAAAACTAATAGTTCGGTTAAGCAAATTTTGCTGGTGGCTTACGTTTGCCGATATAGAGAAAGGCGTGCCCGCAAAAGTATGTCCAAAGTTTACGTTAGAGTTGAAAGAGGTATTCAGCAAACGGGCATCGGTAACGCGGCTGGTTTGATAAAAATCGGCACTCTGCATTTGCACGCTGGCACCAAAACTGCTGTTAGGCATAGAGCGTGGGTCTTGTGTATGCGACCAGCTTAAGCTATAAGAGTTAGTTGCTTTGGCATTGGGCAGGTCAGGGTCAAAGGGGCGCGCGCGCAGGTAGTTAAACGCCAGCGAGCCGTTAAACTTATATTTCCAGGCATACTGCGCATTTAAGCCTGCACCAACGGTACCATTGGTAGAAATCTGTGTAGTAAATTTAAGCCCCAGGTAATCGTTCACAGCCCAGTAGTAGCCACCGTTGCGAAGAAAAAATCCCATCACAGCATCCTGCCCATACTCCGGTAACACAATCCCCGAGCGCTTGCCTTGCTTTACCGGGAAAATACCAAACGGCAATACCAGCGGTGTGGGCACATCGGCCACCCACAGGTTCGCCGTGCCGCTTACCATTACCTTGCCCGGCACTACTTTTACCCGCTTGGCTTTAAAGTAAAAGTGCGGGTGGTCTTCCTGGTCGCAGGTGGTGTAGCGGGCGCTTTGCCCGTACCATTCGTCAAACTCATTCTTTTTTACCACGTTGGCGTGTATATACGCATCGCCTTCTTTGGTAAGCACCTCAAACACAATTCCCTTTTTAGTTTTGAAATTGTATTTCATCTTCTTGGCCTTATACTCTTTGCCGTCATCTTCAAACACCGGATTACCCTGTAACTGCCCGCTGCTATCCAGGCTGCCCTGCGAGGTCAGGGTCATGGTAGTCCAGTCAAAATCTACCAGGTTGGCTTTCAGCTTTATCTTTTGGTATTTCACATCGCTGCCGTTATACAAATACATCTTCTTGGTATTCATATCGTACACAATGCTATCGGCCGCTTTGTAGGTAATTACATCATTTATCTCGCCCTCTTGTTTGCCATCTATGGTATCGTTCAGGCTGAAGGTGTCGGCTATAGTGGTAAAAGCTGAATCGCCTGCTGTTAGAGTATCAGCCACTAACGTTGGCAGCGTATCTACCGCTCCGGGGCGGCCCTTTTTAACTAAACTATCTTCTCTTAACTCAATAGTATATATTGGCGCAGAAATTACGATGTTTGATTTCGCATTCAAAAAATTAGACAGTAATATAAGTGCTGTTGCTAAATACAAAGCTATGCCTGGGCTTATGGACCTTCTGTTAGAATATATTTGGTGTAGAGAACTCAAGCTAAGTGCGGTTAAAACAAATGTTGTGACCCTGTATTTGTGTGAAATTTGGTTTAAAAGTGCATCAAAAATAAAAATCCCAAACGTGCGATTGAAAAGCATATTGTTTATAACGTGTATCTTCTTGTTTGCCAGCGCGGGCGCTAATAACAGCTTTTCTATCAAAACTGTGGTAATAGATGCCGGCCACGGCGGAAAAGACCCGGGTGCCAGCGGCCCCGGAAAGACCCGCGAAAAGGACATTGCCCTGCAGGTAGCACTTAAACTGGGCGAAAATATCAGCAAAAATTTTCCCGACGTTAACGTAATTTATACCCGCAAAACCGATGTTTTTATCGAATTGCACGAGCGCGCCGAGATAGCCAACCGCGCCAAGGCCGATTTGTTTATTGCCGTTCACTGCAACTCATCTACCAACCCGGAGTTTTACGGCACCAGCACCTATGTGCTGGGTTTGCACCGCACCGAGGCCAACCTGGAAGTAGCTAAGCGCGAAAACGCCGTTATTTTGCTGGAAGAAGACCGCGATAAAAACTACGAGTTTGACCCCAACTCGCCCGAAGGCCATATTATCATGAGCATGAAGCAAAATGCTTTTCTGGACCAAAGCATTGATTTTGCATCGAAGGTAGAAACCCAGTTTGAGAACAATGCCCGCCGCAAAAGCATGGGAGTAAAGCAGGCCGGTTTTTATGTGCTGTATAAAACCACTATGCCCAGCCTGCTGGCCGAAATCGGTTTTATATCTAACCCCGAAGAAGAAAAGTTTTTGCTAAGCAGTAAAGGGCAGGAGCAGATTGCCAACAGCCTGTTCAATGCATTTAAAAATTACAAAGTGCAGATGGAAGGCAATGCTACTGGTAAAGCTGACAACGCCCCTGCCAGCCAGCCCGAGCCGGTGAAGGTAGAAACCAAAGAGGAGCCGAAACCGGTGAAGAAAGAAACCGAACAGGTAAAAGAAAAGCCGGTAGTTAAAAACGAACCGGAGCCTGCACCCGCAGCTAACAGCAATACGGTAACGCTTAAAGATGGCCGCAACATCCGCAAGCCAACCGAAACATCTAATGGTGGCGGCAAACTGCCGCCTAAGGCCGATGTAACAGTGGTAAAGAAGGAGGAGAAGGCTGTGGTAACCGAAACCAGCAAAGAAGAACCGGAGGTGAAACCAGAACCAATAAAGAAGGAAGAGCCTAAACCGGTGGTGAAAAAGGAAGAACCGGCACCGGTAGTGAAAAAGGAAGAGCCTGCACCCGTAGTTAAGAAAGAAGAACCCAAGCCGGTAGTTGTAGAAAAGAAACCCGAGCCTAAGCCTGTTGTAAAAGAAGAGAAGGTTGTTGTGAAAGCTCCCGTAAAAGAAGAGCCTGTTGCAGCTGCCGACCCTAACCGCTTAGTGCCATTGCACAAAGCCGAGAGCGGAACTATATTCAAAGTGCAGATGTTTGCACTTAAAGGCGAACTGAAAGAATACAACAAGGTAGTAACCAAAGTATCTAAAATACTTTCTGCCGAAGAGCTGCCTAACGGCCTAACCCGCTACTATTGTGGCAATACTAAAACTTACGCCGAGGCCAAACGGATATTGGATGCCGCTAAAGCCAACGGCTACACAGTTGCCTACATCGTAGGCTTTAAAGACGGCGTGCGCATGAGCGCCGAGCAATTAAAAGCTTTTGAGTAAGCAAGCCTTCTTTTTGCATTGATTGGCTGTTTCTTCTCTTTACTTCGGACTTCCCACTTCGGACTTCCGACTTTCACCGATTTTGTTTTCTAGCGTTAAATCATATTTTTGGTAAAATTTATACCCAGTGACGAATCAGGTTAAGGTTGGTATTTTCTCTACAGCATCTGTAATTATTTTCGTTTTAGGTTTTTACTTTCTTAAAGGCACTAATCTTTTTGTACGTAAAAATGTGTACTACGCGGTTTACGACCGGGTAGATGGCCTGTATAAATCAAACCCCGTAGAGGTAAATGGTTTTCCGGTGGGCAAGGTAGGAACCATGGAGCGCGACCCTATCACCGGTAAAATTGTAGTAGAGCTGGACCTGGATAAAAACGTGCAGATACCTGCCAGCGATAGTACCTACGCTTCGCTTATTTCAACCGACTTTTTGGGTAGCAAAAAAGTAAGCCTCATATTTGGCCACTCATCTACATTTTACGAAGATGGTGACACAGTAAATACCTTCTTCAAAAAAGACCTAACCGAGCAGATTGGCGCACAGATAGACCCTATCATGGGCGATGTACGCCACATGCTGCCACAGTTAGATACTACCATTACCGGCATTAAGCTATTGTTTGATGAGCGCAACCCCAAGGGTATTTACGTTACACTCGATGGCTTAAACCAGGCTATTGGTAAAATAAACGTGATACTGGCTCAAAACCAGCAAACCCTGAATGTAACGCTTAACAACCTTCAAAGCATTACCGGCAACATAGAGAAGAACAACGGTGCTATTACCGCTATACTTAAAAATGCGCAAAACGTAACCGACTCATTGCAGCAGGCTAACCTTAAGCAGATGGTAGCTAACCTGAATAGCGCTATAGGACAGCTAAACGG
>DATGWP010000003.1:0-5570 GCA_035299425.1 Chitinophagales bacterium
TTCTACATTAGTTCCACCCAGTTGTTTGCTGGTTAGCTTCAGGGTGCTGCCATCGTTTTTGGCTATCTCTTTTCCATTTACTTTTATGCTGGCAGTAATGCTGGTGTTGTTTGCTTGCCTTCCTATTTTACCTAAGGCCAGGAAACCAAATGCGCGTTCCTGTGTGCTCAGGTAATAGCGGGTCTTCAGCATCTGGCTTACATGCTTGGCCATAGTACCTATCTGCGGGTTATTAGGGTCTACCTCCAGTACCGCATTCAGCGCTATAGCCTCATCGCGCAGGTCGCTGTAGAACGAACCACCTGTTTCTTTATTGGCTACTTCACCGGTAAACGAACCGGGCAGCATCTCTTTAAATTTACCCTTATCACCGGCTATGGCATAAGCAGCGCTCAGCAGGTATTTACTATCCAGCGCCAGCATATCGGTATTCTGTTTGTAGTAGTTCATGGTGCTTACCTGTGCTTTACCGGCAAGTGCCAACACATATAAAGAGTAAGCCACTTCCTTCGGCGCTATCTGTTTTTTCAGGTTGCCGTTATAGTAGTAGGTAATGCTCTCTTTGTTTTTCAACCGGTTGCTCAGGTATTGGTAAAGGTTATCCAGCAAACTCTTATCCACTTCAAAGCCTGCTTTTTGTGCCTCTTGTAAAAAGTGCGCGGCATACACACTAGCCCACCAGTTTTCGCTGCCCTCGTGGTCCCACAGGGTAATGGCTCCATTATACAACTGGCGCATCTTTATTTTGCGGATAGCCTCCTGCACATTGTAGTTGGCATTGGCTTTTATCTTTTTATCGGCTTTCATCAGGTCGGCCAAGTCGCTAAAGTATAGTTGTGGGAAAGCCGCACTCACCGTTTGCTCGGTACAACCGTGAGGATAGTTCACCAGGTTATACATCTGGTCGGCCAGTTCTACGGTTGGATTTTTGCTAAGTATCAATTGGTAGTCGGCGCTGCTGGCTATAAATTTATCTACCGCAAAGTTGATGGACTTGGAACTGCCCCCCGCTATAGCACCGGCATCGGTTATCTTTTGCAGCGATACTGCCGGGCGTACTGTTATGTCTGTTTCTTCCAGAAACTTCTCGTTCAAGGCACTCACCTCTACTGATATTTTAGCTACGTCAATCTTAGCATCGGCTACAATTTTAAATACTGCGCGGCCTTCGGCATTTGCTTTTAGCGAAACCTGTTGCGAGGTGCTGCCCACTACTTTAACCGGACCGGTTATTTTAACCGTAGCGGTTGCACTGGTGCTGTTTTTAGTGGTGTTAGATATAGTCACCGGCATTATTACTGTGTCAGATGGCGAAAGGAAACGCGGCAGGGCAGTGCTTATCACCACCGGGTCGGCTACGGTCATATTCATTTCACCACTGCCAAAGCAGGCGTCTTTGTAGGCTACAGCCATCAGGCGCAGCTGACCGCTAAACTGAGGTATATCAAACTCAAAGTTAGCCTCCCCATTGCCATTGGCATCGGTTATGCCGCTCCAGTAACTTACCAGCTTCACGCGTTTGTTTTGTAGTGGGTTGGTTCGTTTACTTAAATCAAAACCATCACCACCGGTGCTGCTTAGTGTGCCTTTTAATTCCGGAAACAGTAAAGGATACAGGTCAAAAGAGTTAACCTCCAGCGCACGCTTGCTGTAGAAGAAACTGTAAGGGTCCGGTGTTTGGTAGTTGGTAATCTGTAAGATACCCTCATCCACCGCTGCCAGTGTTATCTTACAATTTGGCGCACCTTTTACGCGCACCTTTTGGTGCGTACGTGACCGAACATTTTTTTCTGCAAATATCTGTACCGGTATCTTGCGGCTGGTTTCTTCTACCGTTACCGATTTAAAACCATGCGCTACCGTTAGCGGCATATCGCTTTCTTCATGCGGTTTTATCAGCGTAGCTGTAATATAAGCGTTGGGCAGGTCTTCAGTTTTTAAACTAAACGTTACTGTAGCCGACCGGTTCGTCACAGTAACATACTGGTGCTCCAGCACGCGGTCGTTCTCCAGTGTTACCAGCATCTTGCCGTTAAATGGAGTTTTGAAAAGCACTTTGGCGCTCTCTCCACACAGGTAACTGCCTTTATCGGTTTCTATATCAATGTTGCCCTCGTTGTTTACTTCAAAGTTACCACCGCTGCTGCCCCAGCTGCCATAGCTGTAAAAGCTGCGGCGCACAAAGGTGTTCACGCCGGGCATACCTACCCTTATTTCATAATCGCCGGGTGTGCGCGGTACAAAGTTGAATACCGTATTCTCGCCGGTTACACTCACTTCCTGGTCTATAATAGTTTTGTCTTCCCTTTGGCTCTCGTAGCGGAAGTACTCATAGTTCTTACTAAGCACCGTGCGGTATTCGTGCTTAATAACCTGCACATGCGCGCGGGTGGCTATAGGCTTTTCATCTTTATTCAGCGCTATCAGCGGAAAATTAACCGGTTGGTTCAGCGGGCAGTAGTAGTAACCATCTGCCCTCAGCCCGTAGAAAATATCCTGCGTAAAAATGTCTATCGCGCTTCTGCGGTTCACCGGTCTGCCTGTTTCGTCAAACACCGTGGTAAAGAAATCTGCCTCCATCAAGCCCTGGTTCTTGTATTCAGCAGGTACTGTGTAGGTTTCCTTTGCATTGCCGTTTTCATCCAGCGTTCCCTCGCGGGTTATATTGTCGTAGTAGGTCTTCGCTTCCGATAAGGTAAAGCTATACTTAGCGTATTTATCCGGCGAAAAGTATTTCTGTTTAAACTGTATCTCTACCTCGTAGTTCCTGTTAGCTGCCGGTGGGCCAAAGAAGTTCATCGCATTTATCGATAGGGTAGTAGTCTCGCTGGGTTTCAAAAATTTCTTATCCAGCGCGGCGGTTACCTTTATCCTGTCCGGCATAAACTCTTCTATCAATACACTTTTGCTGGTAAGCAATATATCATTGCTGGTATACACCTCCAGCGTATAGCTACCGGTTACTGCGGCTGGCGATAACTCTATTTGTGTTTCCAGCGAGCCCTGGTCGTTCAGTGTTTTCTTCAGGGTCTTTAGCTCTTTGCCGTTGGGTAAAAGAAACTTCATCTTCAACGGTATCTCGCCTGGTGTGTTCCATTTCCAGTCGCGGCTAACCACGCTAAAGTTTATCTTCTCACCCGGGCGGTATATGTCGCGCTCGCTATATACAAAGGCATCTATACCGGTTATGTTCTGGCGCTTGCCACCTACATCAAAGCGCGAGGTTTCTACATGCGTAGTATTAAATGGCAGGTAGTTAAAGTCGTTGCCATTGCGCGCCGTTATCATGGCTGCTTTAAACCCGCTAAAATCCCGTTTCTTTAAATCGATCGCTGCCACCCCATTAGCATCGGTGGTGCCGCTGCCCACTGCCTGGTTGTTTTTGCCAAACACCGTTACATTTACACCGCTTAGCGATTCAGCGCTGGTTATCGAGTTGGCAAACACAAATATCTTGTCTTTGCTTTCTTTTGCTATCAACCCAATATCCGATAGCGATATAAACCTTGCCTCACTGCGCCAGTAATCTTCCGTGCTTTGTATTTTTATGTGGTAAATCCCCTTCATGTCCTTCAGCTTATCCTCTATATTAAATTTGAATAAGCGGCTGTTGCCATAGCGCGGCAGGGTTTTGGTCTCTATCTCTTTCTCATAAATCACATCGCCCATTACAGCATCGCTGCCATAGTAATCACCATCCCCTTCATAATACTCGCCTTCATAGTCATTGGTATAGTAGCCATAGCGTTGCGCAGCCAACAGGTTGTTCTCGTATATCTTAGATATGCTGATTTTTACCTTTTTAATACTGCTTATGCGCACCTCTATATTCTTCGAACCTTTCGGGCTTAGGTAAACACCCTTTTTGTTTACAATAGTTATTTGCGGCTCAAGCTGGCCAAATGCAATAGTGGCAGAGTAGTCATCTTTCAGCGTGCCGCCAATTCTCCCCTTCAGCCCGGTTTTTAGTGTCATGGTATAGCTTTTGGCTACATCAAATTCTTCGCTGGTTATCACCATGCCGTCGCTCGATGTTTCAACTTTAAAATTCACCTTGGGGTCAAAGCTGATAAATGAGTTAATGTTTTCGCTTACCGGTGCCTGGCTCATAAATACCTTCACCGTTCCCTGCGTGCCGTCATGGTCGCTTTCGGTGTTTTGCACGCTCACGTTATAAGGCGAGGTTATCACCAGTTTGGTTTCAATCACCTTATCGGTAGGCACAGTGCCACGGTCTGGTAGCAGGCCTTTGGCTATGGTCAATTTGGCGTTCATGTCTTTGTCTTCCAGTTTAACACCCAGCAGCGTCACCGAAATTTTAGAATCAACCGTAGATGTTTGTATGCTGATGTTGGCCTTGCTGCCTTCCAGTTCTACCTCTAGCAGGTCTTTCAGTTTAGCAGGGTCAACTTTATAATTGAAGAAGATATCTATCTGCGGAAAAGCATTGCCCGCGTTGCCATCGTTTACATTCCACATAGCATTGGCATACAGCACCTGCAGGTAGGGCGTATGAAAACTCATATCCGCGCATTTGCCCAGCGAATACTTTTTGTTGTATTGCAGCACTTTGCTGGTTACCTCTGCCTTAAAGGTAGTAGCCGGTGGCAGGTCGCTCTCCGGCGAAAACACCAGCTCATTGGCATTCTCCCAGCGGAAACGTCCCGCTATAGGAGGAGAGAAGTCAATATATTCGGTAGTATCCCACTGGTTTAGCAGGCTGTCGCCCACCAGGTTTTTGTCGAACGTAAAGGTGAGGTTGCCCAGCGATGGTACTTCATCTTTGGCGTTGGTTTCAATAAGGTTTACTTTGTTTTTGTTGCACGATGCAAGCAGTAACATTGCCAGTGCAACGAGAGAGAGCTTTGCGATACGCATGTGAGGGAAGATTGAGGTGGTTATGTGTTGCACAAATATGCAATGTCTTATCTACGTTACCACATTATATTTTATTGCGTATGTGGAGAACTATTTTTTGCTGGCTGGGTCAGGATAGTAGCTTTAAGCCTGTATTAAAACTACTGTAACTATGAAAGGCTCCTTCACCTTTTTGTTTTTACTGTTGTTTCAGTGCTGGCTCTGCGCTCAAGACTACCTGCAAGGGTCTTTAAAGGTTGATGCAGCTACCCCACAGCCAATACTTTACGACCGTACACAACCGGCACCCCTTAAGGGTACCTATAAGTCAGTGTATAAGGTACTGAACGAAAGTAAAGACCTGCTTTACCAACTTACCCTGGTTCACGATAAGCCGCGCGCCTTTCTTACCCTTACCGTTAAACCTGTGAGTGGTAATCCCCGCACCATGACTTTTAAATACGATATTAAAGAAACCGGCCTTATAATGTGCGATACCAATAACCTGGATACCATGTTTACTATGGCTAAAAAATGCCGTTTCCTGGTTTCGTTTACCGATACCCTGCGCGAATATCCCGTGCTGCATAAAATTAAAGCCAGCGATAAGATTGAGATAATGTTGGACCCTTTAACCGCCCTTAGGGTTAAAAAGCATAATGAGCTATTCCGCACGGTAATACTAAAAGATGCAGCCTTGCGCAAGCGCTTTA
>DATGWP010000004.1:0-8277 GCA_035299425.1 Chitinophagales bacterium
GAATGATATTCGAAGATTGGGTTAAGCGCAATTTTCCCGACAGGGCCAACAAAGTTCTCAACCAGATTAAGAGCATGCACGGAGGCAAGTTGAACGATACGGAATGGGGCCGTAGGATGAGGGGCGAAGGCAAGTTTGCCGAAATGATTCGCTCGCAATTCATGCTGGCGCGCAAAAAGTATCTGGCCGGCCGCGAATGGCCAGCCCGCGATTACTCCCTGTACGAGGCAACCCGTAACCAGATTATTTTGGACGAAAATGGGCCCAAAGACCAGCTGAAGTTGTTTTGAGGCCTGCAATAGGTAGGGTTATATATCCCTTTCTGCCTTCATCCCTTTGTGGCTGCATTAATTTGCTGTGGCTATAAGCATCAGTTAGTTGGGCTACTTTATCAAATCCTATTTGCCACATCGCTTTAAAAAATTAGTTTCGTGCCCCCTTAATTTTTCGAAACAAACCGTTTTTAAGTAGGTATAAAGCACCATGGCAGCAGAACAGCAAATAGCAGGTAAAGTAGAGATACACTATTTCTTTTCCGACGAATCGCACAGCATCAATGCGCAGGTGCGCAATAAGTGCGAAAGCAACCTGTTGGCTATGTTCAAAGAAATTTCGTCGATATTAAACGCGCGCCTGCAGGTAGAAACCGAACCATACCCTAACCGCAAAGGCGGTTTGGCCGAACGCTTTGTTCTAAAAGCACGCAGCCCTTATATGCAGAATTTTGCTGCCGGCTTGTTTTACGATATGCTGCCGCTGGAGATAGACCTTGAAAAAACTGTAAACGAAGAGGACAAAGAAGAAACTAAAAACCGGATAGAAACCCTGCGCCGCGAGCTGCGCCAGGCCGAACGCGATGAAAACGTAGAGGTAGACATGGAAAACGTGCTTTATATTTTTGAGCACAACCTGAAGATAAATAAGCTTAAATCGAATTTTTATAAGCAATTGGCCGGTTACGATAAAGTGGTTAAAGTATCTGTGCAGTTGTTCGATGCCGAGGAGGGCCACGCACTAGGGCCTGGTGCTGTGGTAGAAAGCACCCAGTTTAGCAGTTATGTATTAAAAGCCGATGTGCTGAAGCCCGAGCTGGATGAAGAGGCTACTATTGATATTGTAAGCCCCGTGCTTACCGATGGCAACTTTAAGTGGAAAGGTATTTATGTGCAGGATAACAAAACCATTAGTTTTGCCATGAAAGACGAGGCCTTTAAAACAGAAGTAGTTAAAAACGCTACCCCTTTTAAAAACGGCACCCGCATTACCTGCCAGCTGGAGAAAGCCCGCAAAATGAACGAATTTGGCGAAGTAGTGGTAACCGGTTATTCTGTTTTACTGGTAGCCAACCGCCAGGATGGCACCGAGGTTGTAGAAACCCCGCAAGGCAAAGCACCTAAAAAGAAGAAGGAACCCGAAATGCAGCAGCTGGATTTATTCGGCAGCCTGTTTAACTAACTACGCTCTCCAAATACTGCTTTAGCCGCACACATGTATTGGTAACTTTTTAAAGTTACCTGGTCCCCGTTTTATCCACCGCAGCACCCTTGTATTATCTCCTTTTTAACTGTATTTTCGCGACCTTAAAACAGGGAGCTATGTCAAAAATACAAATGATGCTGGATGAGTATGGCAGTAGTCACCAGAATGCTACAAACAAGGCTATACACTGGGTATGTGTGCCGCTCATATTTTTTAGCATAGTAGGGCTGTTTTGGAGCATACAGTTGCCTGTTCAAATTACAACAAATGTTAAGCTGAACTTTGCCATGTTTATGCTGGCGGGTGTTACAGTTTATTATTTTTTGTTATCGCCGGTGCTGGCGCTGGGCATGTTTTTATTTTCGGCACTATGTATGGTAGCTTGCCTTGCCCTGGAAACTGCCGGGCTGCCTGTATGGCTGGTTAGCATTGTAATATTTGTGCTGGCCTGGATAGCGCAGTTCTATGGGCATAAAATTGAAGGCAAAAAGCCATCGTTTTTAAAAGATGTGCAGTTTCTTTTAATTGGCCCGGCCTGGATAATGAGTTTTTTATACAAAAAGCTGGGTATAGCTTTATAGTAGCAGGTTGCCCTTGTTAGTTGGTAGTTAATAAAAGCGTAAACGATTTAAACTAAATTATAGAATGAAAAAAAGCCTTTTAACTCTTTCTCTTATTGTTGCCGTTGGGCTGATGAATTTTTCGGGCACCAAAGCGCCCGAAAGCCAAACCCGTACCATTGTAAATAAAATGCTGGCGGCTATTAATGCACACAAGGGTGTCACTTTTAACATGCGCAGCGAAGAAAGGCTTAATGGCGGAAAGGGGCTGCGCGGAGGCCTTATTCAAAACAAGATAAACATATCGCCTAAGAAAATTTACCTGAAGATGATAGAAGACCCTAATAAGGGCACCGAAATTTTATATGTAGAAGGGCAAAACGAAGGCAAGGCAATAGTTAATGCCGGTAAAATGATACCTACGCTAAAATTAAAACCTTTCAGCAGTTTGCTTACTAAAGACCAGCACCATACCCTTCTTTCGTCAGGGTTTACCATAGTGGGTAAAATAGTTTCGCAGGGTATGCAAAAAGCCGATGCGCAGGGCAAGTTTGATGAAGTGTTTAAATATGTAGGCGATGTTACCTGGAACAATAGAAATTGCTACAAATTGGTAATAGAAGATCCTACCTGGGGCTACACCACCTATACAGCCCAAAAGGGAGAAAACATGTATAAGATTGCCCTTAAGTTTTTAATACCCGAGTATTCTATGGTAGAAACCAGCGGGGTCAAAAATTTTGAAGAAGATTTGGGCGGTAAAACCTTAAAAATACCAACCTCTTATTCTAAAAAAACAGTGATGTATATCGATAAAGAAAACATGTTCCCCATCTTTCAGGAAGTAAGCGATGATAAAGGGATATTCGAACGCTATTCTTTTTATAACCTGGTTGTAAATCCGGTATTTAAAGCCGATGAATTTACCGAAGATTTCGGCGACTATAATTTTTAACCCAAATTAAGCTTATCCTTACTGCCTCTGGGCAGTATCATTGTGTCAGAGCTATCAAAACTTTATTATTGAGCTATGAATCGTGTGGTAATTACTGGTGTGGGTATTTGGTCGTGCATAGGTAAAAATGTGGATGAAGTGCGCGATTCACTTTTCAATGGCAAATCGGGTATTGTGTTAGACCCCGCACGCAAAGAGTTTGGTTACCGCTCGGGCCTTACCGGCGCCTGCGAGCAACCTCAGCTAAAGGGCTTGCTTGACCGCCGCTCGCGTATTATGCTATCCGAGCCAGGCGAATACGCTTACATGGCTACCTTGCAGGCTTTGCAGCAGGCCAAAATGGACCAGGAGTTTCTCGACCATCACGAAACAGGCATTATTTACGGCAACGATAGCACAGCACAGGCAGTGGTAGAATCTACCGATATAATGCGCGAAAAGAAGAACACGCAGTTTGCCGGCAGCGGTGCGGTTTTTCAAACCATGAATAGCACCGTGAATATGAACCTGGCTACCATTTTTAAATTAAAGGGAATAAACTTTACCGTGAGTGCAGCATGTGCCAGTGGCTCGCACTCCATAGGCCTGGGCTATTTTTTAATACGCCACGGCTACCAGGATAGGGTGGTATGCGGCGGCGCGCAGGAGTTAAATATATTCTCCATGGGCACCTTCGATGCCCTGGCGGCTTTCTCGGTGCGCGAAAGCGACCCAACCAAAGCTTCGCGCCCCTTCGACCGCGACCGCGATGGCCTTATCCCCAGTGGAGGGGCCGCTACAGTCATCATCGAATCATACGAAAGTGCCATGAAACGCGGCGCCACCATATTGGCCGAAGTGATTGGTTATGGGTTTTCATCTAACGGTGGGCATATATCTAACCCTACGGTGGATGGTCCGGTTCGCTCTCTGATGATGAGCCTTAAAGAAGCCAATGTTAAACCTGATGAAATTGATTACATAAACGCCCATGCTACCAGCACACCCCAGGGCGATGCCAGCGAGGCACAGGCAATTGGCGCGGTGTTTGGTGCTTACAAGCCATTGGTTAGCAGTACAAAATCTATGACAGGCCATGAATGCTGGATGGCAGGTGCCAGCGAAATCATATATTCGCTGATTATGATGCAGAATAGTTTCGTAGCACCTAATATCAATTTCGAAAATCCGGATGAATATTCAGCTAAGTTGAATATCGCCCAAAGCACTAAAGAAAAAAACATTGATGTATTTTTGTCTAATTCTTTCGGCTTTGGCGGTACCAACTCTACCCTTATTGTTAAGAAATGGAAACCGTGATAAATAAACAACCCAACACAACACTATGAGCAACGAAGAAACAATTTCTAAAATCAACGAGTTCCTTATCGAGGAGTTTGAAGTAGATGGCAGCACCATTACTCCCGATGCGCCATTAAAAGAAACCCTTGAGCTTGATTCGCTTGATTATGTTGACCTGGTAGTTATTATAGAGGGTAACTTTGGTATTAAAGTAAAGCAGGAAGATTTTACCGGCATCCGCACATTTCAAAACCTGTACGATTACGTAATAAGCAAAACCCAGGCTAAAGCTTAGGTAATGGCAGAGTGGAAGGGTAAGAGTCGCGGCAACAAACTTGGGTACAGCATTTTTGTATTCCTCATCAAAAATTTTGGCGTTTATCCTGCCTATGCAGTGCTTTATCTGGTGGTGCTGTACTATTTCTTTTTTTCGTCCGAAACCTCGGGGCACATTTACAGGTACTTCAACCGGCGCATCGGTTACAGCAAAATCAAATCTTTCTTTAAGATATATACCAGTTACTACCGGTTGGGCCAAATGCTGATTGATAAGACTATGATTATGGCCGGTATGAAAGATAAGTTCACCTCCGAATCTTTTGGTGCCGAAAATCTGCGGGCAATTGTAGCGCAAAAAAAAGGCGGCATTTTGCTTGGGGCGCATTTAGGCAACTGGGAAATTGCCGGCCACTACCTGATGAACTATGGAGATACCATAAACATATTGGTATACGACCGCGAGCACGAGCAGATAAAGCAATATATGGAGCAGGTTACCGGTGGGCGCAAATTTAAGTTGATAGCTATCAAAGACGATTTATCGCATATTTACGAAATAGGCGAAGCACTCGAGCGCAATGAGATAATAGCTACTACCGCCGATAGGTTTCTGGGCGAGGGTAAAACACGGACTTTTAAATTTTTGGGCGAAGATGCCCGTTTTCCGGCAGGTATATTTCAAATTATCAAAACTTTCAGGGCTAACTATTCGTTTGTATATGGGGTGAAGAAACGGGCTACGCACTATAATTTTTATTGCCGCCCGCACCGTACGGTTACAAACGAAACCACCATTGATATGATAATGGAAGATTACGTGCGCGACCTGGAAGTAATGGTAAAAGAAAACCCCGACCAGTGGTTTAATTATTACGACTTCTGGAAAAAGTAGTAGGCACAGGCAAGAAGAAGGAAGAAACAGGACGAAGTTGCATTTAGATTTAGCAATTCGTATTGGTTTGATAATTGGTAATTGAAAATTGATAATTAGAATTTATGCTCCCAGTAACCGGACAACAATTAATAGACCTGATACCACAAAAGCCACCTTTTGTGCTTATCAGCACACTGCATACGGTGAGCGAGAGCAACTCGGTAACTACGTTCAATTTCGATAACAGCCATGTATTGTGCCAAAACGGTAAACTTACGGTAGCTGGTTTAATGGAGAACATAGCCCAGACGGCTGCCGCCAAAATGGGTTACGAGTGCGATATGCTGGGCAAAAAGATACCGGTAGGTTTCATTGGCGATGTGCGCGATTTTGCATACAGCCGGTTGCCGCTGGTAGGCGAGGAGATAGAAACCGAAATTGTGATTAACAACCAGGTGTTTGATGTAAGCATGATTACCGGTTCGGTAAAACAGAACGGTGAGGAAATTGCAAGTTGCAAAATGAAAATATTTGTAGAGCCCGAAGAGAAAAAAGAGGTAAAGGCAATATGAATCACAAGCACGGACCATCTTTGTCGGCAGTTGCGCGTATTGAAATACGCTTTAACGAGTGCGACCCGTTGGGCATAGTGTGGCATGGCAACTATGTAAACTATTTTCAGGAGGGGCGCGAGGCCTTTGGTAAAAAATACGGCCTTGATTATATGGAGATGTATAAAAAAGGGTATGCTACCCCTATAGTACACTTAGCCACCGATTTTAAACGGACCTTAACCTATAAGGACATTGCATTGGTAGAAACTACCATGCGGCATACACACGCTGCCAAGGTAATTTTTGATTATGTGATTAAAAACGAAACTACCGGCGACCTGATTTGTAAAGGCACAACTACACAGGTATTTGTTAGCAGTACAGGTATGGAGTTATCGCTGGTAGTGCCCGAAGTATTTGCCGATTGGAAAAAGAAAAACGGATTATAGTGAAACCTGTTTACATAGCTGCCGATAACATTATCTCACCGCTCGGAAACTCTACCGCAGAGAATTTTGAGAAGGTGAGAAAGGGTATTAGTGGCATCAGGCAGGTAAATGATGCAACTTTAGCGGCTGAACCGTTTTATGCATCAATGTTTGCGGCAGGGGCTATACCTGTAATAGCAAACGATGCTACCCGTTTCGAGAATCTGTGCATCGCTTCCATACAAAACGCTTTATCACAAACAAGTATATCACTGGCAGATTCCGGAACGCTGTTTATTCTTTCTACTACCAAAGGCAATATAGAATTGATAGAAGGACAGCCGGTAACTGATGAGCTACAGCGTAAAGTTTCGCTATATAATACCGCTAAATCTATAGTCGGTTATTTTGGTTCGGTAAACAAGCCATTGGTAATTTCAAACGCCTGTATATCAGGCGTGCTGGCTGTGGTTACAGCCGGCCGCTTGCTGCAGCAGGGCAAATACAGGCATGTAGTTATAACCGGTGCCGATGTGCTTTCCCGGTTTGTCATCAGCGGTTTTAAAGCGCTGAATGCTATGAGTATGAACGAGTGCAAACCTTTCGATAAGCAGCGCGATGGTATTAACCTGGGCGAATGTGCGGCTACTATTGTGCTTACGGTTGATGCAACTTTATCTAAGGGTGTGGTAGTAAGCGGTGGCAGCAGTACCAACGATGCAAACCACATTTCGGGCCCATCGCGCACAGGGCTTGAACTTTCCTATGCCGCTAATGCTGCTATGCAGCAAAGTGGAGTTTTACCGGCGGGCTTGTCTTTTGTTTCGGCGCATGGTACCGCCACTGTTTATAATGATGAAATGGAAGCAAAGGCGTTCTCGCATTCAGATCTTTCTGCCATACCGGTACATAGCCTAAAAGGGCATTTTGGGCATACGTTGGGTGCAGCGGGGGTGTTGGAGTCTATACTCACTTACCAATCCCTATTGCAAAGTGTTGTTTTGCCCAGCCGTAATTTTAGTGAATTGGGTGTTTCAGAAACCATTAACGTTAGTAAGGAATTGAATAAAAGCGACAAATATCATGCATTGAAAACCGCCTCCGGATTTGGTGGATGTAATGCAGCAGTTATATATTCGTTGACATAAGTAACCACAAATAGTATGAAAGAGAAAGTAGATGTACTTGTTATTGGCGCCGGTCCATCGGGCACGGTAGCAGCCTCTATTATTAACCAGGCTGGTTTTAAAGTTAAAATTGTAGAGCGCGAAAAATTTCCGCGTTTTGTAATTGGCGAAAGCCTTTTGCCTAAGTGTATGGAAGCGCTTGAAGCCGCTGGCTTTTTACCTGTGTTAGAAAAACAGGGTTACCAGCAAAAGTTTGGGGCTAAGTTTGTAAATGAGGATAAATCTGTAATGGATTTCAATTTCAGCGATCAGTTTACCAAAGGCTGGAGCTGGACATGGCAGGTGCCCCGCGCAAATTTCGACCAGGTGCTGGCGCAGGAGGTAGAGCGCATGGGCGTGCCTGTAGAATATGAAACTACTGTTACTGCTATTGAGTTTCGTGGTACAGATTCTACCACAACGGTAGTAGATAAGAGTGGCATAGAGAAACAAATAGATGCCCGCTTTATTGTAGATGCCTCTGGCTATGGCCGTGTTATTCCGCGCTTGTTTAAGCTCGATAGGCCATCGAACCTGCCGCCGCGCAAAACCCTTTTTACACATATACGCGATACCAGGCGTAACGATTATGTAGAACCTAACCGTATATTAATTGTAGATCATAAGCCGGGCGTGTGGGCATGGTGTATACCTTTTAGTAATGGAATTACTTCCTGCGGTTTTGTTAGCGAGCCCGGTTT
>DATGWP010000005.1:0-11662 GCA_035299425.1 Chitinophagales bacterium
CTGGTGCGTGGCGCAGAGATGAAAACCCTGCCATCGATGGATAATGCTTTTGTGTTGATAGAAGACGGATTGATAAAAGATTTTGGGACTATGGCGAATGCCCCCGAACGGGCTGAAGAGATGATAGACGCGAACGGTAAACTGCTGCTGCCTGCCTGGTGCGACTCGCACACCCACATAGTGTATGCCGGCAGCCGGGAGGGCGAGTTTGCAGATAAGATTAATGGCCTGACTTACGAAGAAATAGCTGCCCGTGGCGGTGGTATCCTTAACTCGGCACAGCGCCTGGCCAATGCCAGCGAGGAAGAGCTATTTGAAAGCGCCTGGCAGCGGCTGGAAGAGATGCAGAGCATGGGCACAGGTGCGGTAGAGATTAAAAGCGGCTATGGGTTAAGTTATGAAGGTGAATTGAAAATGCTGCGCGTTATACGCAAACTGAAAGAAAAATCGAAGCTTAATATCAAGGCAACATTCCTTGGCGCGCATGCTTACCCCGCACAATTTAAAACGGACCACGAGGGGTATCTGAAATTATTGCTGGAAGAATTGCTGCCCACAATTACCAGCGAGGGCCTTGCCGATTTTATAGATGTGTTTTGCGAGGAGAATTATTTCAGTCCTACAGAAACCGACCGCATACTGGCCGCCGGCGTTAAATACGGTTTAAAACCCAAGGTGCATGTTAACCAGTTTAATGTGTTGGGTGGGGTAGGGGTTTGCGTTAAGAATGGCGCCCTGAGCGTGGATCACCTGGAGCATATTTCTGATGACGATATTGCCGTATTGAAAGGTTCGGTTACTATGCCGGTGGCGCTCCCGGGCTGCTCGCTGTTTATTAAAATACCCTATACGCCTGCCCGCAAAATAATAGATGCCGGCCTGCCGCTGGCGGTTGCTACTGATTTTAACCCCGGCTCGGCGCCCTCGGGCAATATGAACCTGGTAAACTCGCTGGCCTGCATAAACATGGGTATGACGCCTGAAGAAGTCATCAACGCCTCTACCCTGAATGGCGCCTACGCTATGGATGTGGCTGATAAACTAGGCTCTATAGCCATTGGCAAGCGGGCAAATATCATCATTACCCGACAGGTGAGTTCATTGGCTATGCTGCCCTATTCATTTGGTAGCAACCTGGTAGAGAAAGTAATTATCAACGGGGGATAGTTTTGGGGTATTTTAAAAAATGCGTTGAATCCGCGGAATCCATTATTTTTATCGGCGTAATCAACAAAGGATTTTATATCTTTGTGAAACTTAATTATTAAACTAAACAACAAAAAATTTGGCCTTAGTAAATCGTCCGTACAATCCGCGCTTTGGCGGCAGAGCGCCCTTCAAAAAAGAAGCCGAGCATAACATCAACGAAAAAATACGCGCCGTAGAGGTGCGACTGGTTGGCGAAAACATTACACCCGGTGTATATGGTACCAAACAGGCCATAGATATGGCAATAGAACAAGGCCTTGACCTTGTTGAGATTTCTCCCAACGCTGTTCCACCGGTTTGCAAAATTGTAGACTACAATAAATTCCTTTACGAGAAAAAGAGAAAGGAAAAAGAAATTAAAGCACATGCCAAAAAGGTAGAAGTGAAAGAAATTCGCTTTACACCCAATACCGATGACCATGATGTGGAATTTAAAGCCAAGCACGCCGAAAGCTTTTTGAAAGAAGGTAACAAGGTGCGCACCTTTGTAATGTTCAAGGGCCGTGCCATCGTGTTTAAAGAGCGTGGTGAGCTTCTACTGCTTCAGTTTGCCGACAGGCTTAAAGATTTTGCCACCGTAGAGCAGTTACCTGCCCTGGAAGGCAAAAAGATGTTTATGACCCTGGCCCCTAAAAGCAAAAACAAGAGCAAGGAAGGTAAAAGCTAGAACCAAGAACTCAGATAATATAAACAGCCTCGCAATTGCGGGGCTGTTTGCATTAATAAACAAGGTGCGTCATTGCGAGGAGGCTTTGCGACGAAGCAATCCCATAGCTACCAAATACACGTTTAGCTTTACGTTGCCCTGATAGTCTTAGGATTGCTTCGTCATATTTTCCAGAGCGAAAATCTTCCTCGCAATGACGGTGTTTTGTTAATAGGGCTGACATTAAAAAATGAAAATCCCCGCCATTGCTGGCTAGGGATTTTCTGGAACCGAGATTGAAGGACTCTTTATAAGCAAACCGCTTCGGTAACTGTTTGCCCGTTATGTTTTTAAGTAATTGTATGCTCTATAAACTTGTTTTTGGTATTTGTATTTACTTCCGACTTCCAACTTCGCACTTCCAACTTCTCTCAGTGTATATAGGCCATTAATAAATGCGGGCTGGTGCTTTCTTTTAGCTGGCGGATACATTTTTCTTTTATCTGCCTAACGCGCTCGCGGGTCAGGTTAAATTTTTCGCCAATTTCTTCTAAGGTCATAGGGTGTTTGCCGTTAAGGCCGAAATAGCTGCTTATTATTTCTGATTCTCTTTCGCTTAGTTGTGCAAGTGCCTCGTTTAGCTGGCTCTCTACATTCTTCTGCATCAGTTCATCTTCCGGAGATATATCTGTTTTGTCGTATAGCGTATCGCTGAGTGTACCGCCTCCGTCTTCCAGGCTACCGAATTTAGAATCGGTAGATAGGGTAGTAGTGTTTACCCGGAAATACTCGTCAATTTCTTCTTTGGTCATGCCTAGCATTTCCATCAGTTCTTCTACATCCGGTTCGCGCTGGTATTCCTGTTCAAAATTCTGAAAGGCTTTTGTTATTTTGGTGTAGGCGCCTATTTTGGCTACCGGCAGGCGTATAATGCGGCTTTGCTCTACCACCGCCTGCATAATGGCTTGGCGTACCCACCACACGGCATACGATATAAATTTAAATCCACGGGTTTCGTCAAATTTGTAAGCTGCACGTATCAGTCCCAGGTTACCTTCGTTTATCAGGTCGCTAAGTAATAAGCCCTGGTTTTGGTATTGCTTGGCTACACTTACCACAAAGCGCAGGTTAGCTTTTACCAGCGAGTCGAGCGCATCGGTATCGCCCGTTCTGATTCTTCTTGCCAGCTCAGCTTCCTGCTCGGCAGTAATCAATTCGTGTTTTGCTATCTCAGCCAGATATTTATCCAGTTGAGGGTCGCGGGCGGCAATGTTATGGGTAATTCTTAACGGCCTCATAGGCGTTTGTTTTAATCTACGGTTTCGTATTTTTTTACGCCCTACCTACCTAAAGGTTACAGCAACAGGCTACTGCTACACAAGCTGTAGCCTTGGTAAATGCAGGTTTTATGTGTGTTTCATAGCAGTAGGCCTCAAGTAAAAACTTGTAAGAAAATGAAATGGTGCGCCATAAAGTATTTACAACAGCGCCGGCGGAGAAGCCCCACTTTTTTTAAAAGTGGAATTTCTTGTAGAAGCCTGTTACTATGGCTACAGGCAGACTAAGCTATTTTAATAAATTCGCCCCCATGAAAATTGCACTGATAGGCTACGGAAAAATGGGCCGCGAAATTGAGCAGGTAATACTTGACCAAAAAGCCGGCGATGAGATTGTATTAAAGATAAGCGACCAGAACCTGGGCGAACTGACCACCGAGAACCTTAAAAAGGCCGATGTGGCTATTGAGTTTACCCAGCCCGAGGCTGCCGTGGGCAATATATTTAAGTGTATAGAGGCGGGCATACCCGTAGTGGTAGGTACCACGGCTTGGCTGAACAGACTGGAGGAGGTGAAGAAAGTTTGTACCGAAAAGAACGGAACGGTGTTCCACTCGCCTAATTATAGCATAGGCGTGAACCTGTTTTGGGAGGTAAATAAAATGCTGGCCAGGTTAATGAACAAGCAGCCACAATATGAAGTAAGCATGGAGGAGATACACCACACCGAGAAGAAGGATGCCCCCAGCGGCACGGCGGTGAAGACTGCTGAGGTTATATTGCCCGAACTGACAACCAAAACCAAATGGGTGCTGCAAGAGCCGGGCACAGATATACCTGCCGATGCATTGCCAATAATTGCAAAAAGAGAACCTCACGTACCGGGCACGCATACAGTAACTTATACCAGCAACGTTGACTACCTCGAATTTAAACACGAGGCCAAAAGCCGCCGTGGGTTTGCCGAAGGGGCAGTGCTGGCCGCGCGCTTTGTAATAGGAAAAAAAGGAATGTTTGAAATGAAAGACCTGTTAGCGATATAACTACATGTAGGGCTGAGCGTAGTCGAAGCCTTAATATGTCTTTTGAAATTTTATTTTCGTTGCCATTAGCAAACCAACCCTATACACAAACACTTAATTAAGATATGATTTTACTAGGCCTTATATTTTTATACATGATAGGCATACGTGTGGGCACGTATGGCATTTTTAAGAAAATGGGAGTAGATAAGCCATGGAAGGCCTTTGTGCCGGTAATGTGCAGCAACGAATGGCAGAAGATAATACAGCGCCCAAGCTGGTGGACATGGATGCTGTTTATACCCGGTGTAAACCTGTTTTATATAGCCAGCCAGCTTACCGAGATGAGCACGGCTTTCCGCCGCCACAGTTTTTGGGAGCACTTTGCTGCGGTAATGTTTGCCTTTGCCTATATTCCATATTTAGGTTTTTCGCCTAATGAGAAATTTATTGGTGTAGGTGGTGTAAAGCCCGGCCAGCCGCCCTTGCAGCGCTCTGCTATACGCGAGTGGGCCGATGCCATTGTGTTTGCCGTAGTAGCTGCTACCCTTATCCGCATCTTTGTAGCCGAGGCGTATATGATACCTACCCCAAGTATGGAGAAGACTTTGCTGGTGGGCGATTTTCTGTTTGTATCTAAATTTCATTATGGTGCCCGGGTGCCTAATACACCACTGGCCTTGCCTTTTGTACACCACACGGTACCGGTAACCAATAGCAAAAGCTATGTAGAGTGGATTAAGCTGCCTTACAAAACCTTACCGGGTTTTCAGCATGTGAAGAGGAACGATATGGTGGTATTTAACTTCCCTGCCGGCGATACGGTGGTGCTGGAAAACCAGGCACCATCTTACTACGATATAGTGCGCTATACCGCCGCCAGCAACCAGATAGACTATAATAAAGCCCGCGAACTAATATGGAGTGACCCTAACACACACGTGGCAGCGCGCCCGGTTGATAAAAGAGAAAACTACATTAAGCGCTGCGTAGGTGTAGCCGGCGATAAGCTGGAAGTGCGCGATGGGGTATTATATATAAACGATGCGGAGGCTTACCGACCTGAGAATTTGTATACTCCTTACGTGGTTGTATTTAAAGCCGACATGGTACCCAGCCAACAGCAGATTGATGAGCTACAAATAGAAAACATAAGCAACCGCCTGGGTGGCCTTCCTGCCAATCATTTTTTGGTACTGATGACCAAGCCTAATGTAGATAAACTGCGTGCTATGGGTATTACAACCACTTTAGAACCGTTCTTTTACCGCAAGGGTGAGTTGCAGGAAAATATAGCTACCATTTTTCCTAACGACCTTAGCCGCTACAAGTGGAACGTAGATAATTTCGGCCCCGTAATGATACCCAAGAAGGGATGGACCGTTCAGTTGAACGATTCTATCTACCAACAATATGACCGTGCTATACGGGTATACGAAGGAAATACGGTAGAGAAGCGCGGCGATAAATTTTTTATAAATGGCGCAGAGGCTACTTCTTATACCTTTAAGATGGATTATTACTGGATGATGGGCGATAACCGCCATAACTCGCAGGATAGTCGCTACTGGGGCTTTGTGCCCGAAGACCACATTGTAGGTAAGGCCTGGTTTATATGGATGAGCTATGCGGCCAATGCCGATAATTTCTTTAAGAAAATACGCTGGAACCGCTTGTTCAATTCTATACATGGCAAGTGGGCGCCGGACGAAGAGAAGTATACGCAATAATGGAGATTGGAGGGGTGTATAATATTTAAAACGAATCCCAAAATCGGGTTAATATTGATGCGTAGGTTGTTGTTATACAGTGAATTAGAAGTGATTTACTAACATTTAGGGCCGGGCTTGGTATTTTAGGAATATTCTTGCATATTTGCGCCCTCTAAAAATAAAGCTATGAGCAAAGTATGTGAATTAACAGGCAAGCGCCCAATGTTCGGGAACTCGGTTTCGCACTCAAACGCGAAAACAAGACGTAAGTTTTTGCCGAACCTTAAGAAGAAGAAATTCTTCATCCCTGAGTTGGATGAGTGGGTTGAATTGAAAGTGTCTGTATCGGCTCTTCGCACTATCAACAAAAAGGGTATTTATAACTACCTGAAAGAGTTGAGCGATAAAGGCGAAATAAAATTGAATTAATAATCTCTGAAAACATTTAACAATGGCAAAGAAAAGTAAAGGAAATCGTATACAGGTTATACTTGAGTGCACTGAGCAGGCAGCTGCTGGTGTTCCGGGTACAAGCCGTTATATGACCTACAAAAACAGAAAAGTAACTACCGAGCGTTTGGAGTTGAGAAAGTTTAACCCGAACTTGAAGAGAGTTACATTACATAAAGAAATTAAATAATTGAATCATGGCAAAAATTTCGAAGAACGCGAGAACAGACCGTGCTACGGTAGTGGGTTCTAAAGATTACGTTAAAGTAATTAAAGCGGTAAAAGGCAAAACCAACAACTATTCTTTCCTTGAGAAGATTGTGCACAAAGACAAAGTGCAGGATTTTTTGGCTGGTAAAGAAGTTTAGTTTGTTACCTGAAATGTTTTATAAAGCATCTTTCTGCTGAAAGATGCTTTTTTAGTTTTATTCTAACCCTTATCCGGCGGCTTAAACCGGGTAAAAATTTAAGTAGAAATGGGATTATTCAGCTTTTTTACAAAAGAAAAGAAAGAAGACCTGGACAAAGGCCTGGAGAAAACCTCGGAAGGTTTTTTTTCTAAAATAACCAAAGCCATTGCCGGGAAAAGCACTATTGATATTGAAGTGCTGGACAATCTGGAAGACGCGCTTATATCTTCTGATGTGGGGCTACAGACTACCATTAAAATTATTAAGCGGATAGAGGAGCGTGCTGCCAGAGACAAGTATGTAACTACCGGTGATATGAACCGGCTTATTAAAGAGGAAATTGAGGCAATACTTGCCGAGAACAAAAACCAGGACCAGGATAATTTTGATACTCCATCGGATAAAAAGCCATACGTAATTATGGTGGTGGGTGTAAACGGCGCCGGTAAAACTACCACTATAGGTAAGCTATCGCACCAGTTTAAAAATAACGGCAAGAAGATTTTGCTGGGCGCTGCAGATACTTTCCGCGCAGCGGCTGTAGACCAGTTAGAAGTTTGGGCTAAACGCAGCGATGTAGAAATGGTGCGCGGGCAGCACAATGCCGACCCGGCCTCTGTAGCCTACCAGGCGGTAGAACGCGGAGTTGCTATTGGCGCGGATGTAGTGATAATAGATACAGCAGGGCGCTTGCACAATCGTGTAGACCTGATGAATGAGCTTACCAAAATACGTAAGGTGATGCAAAAGGTGATACCTGATGCACCGCATGAGGTGTTGCTGGTACTGGATGGCTCTACCGGGCAGAATGCGGTTGAACAGGCTAAACAGTTTACTGCCGCTACCCAGGTAACGGCACTTGCTATAACCAAGCTTGACGGTACAGCTAAGGGCGGTGTAGTGTTAGGTATATCCGACCAGTTTCAGATACCCGTTAAGTATATTGGCGTAGGTGAGGCAATTGATAAATTACAGGTGTTCAACAAGAAGTTGTTTGTAGATACGTTGTTTAAAGGGGCATAGATGAAGACAAAGAGTATTAAAAAAGATAAGGTTTCAGTAATTACTTTAGGATGTTCAAAGAACATCGTAGATAGTGAGGTTCTCATGGGCCAGCTGCAACATGGGGGCTACGATGTGCAACACGATAAATGGAACAAAGGCCGCAATATTGTAATTGTAAATACCTGCGGGTTTATAGATAAGGCAAAGGAGGAATCCATCAACACCATTATGGAATATGCCGATGCCAAGAACGAAGGCAAAATTGAGAAGCTGTATGTTACCGGTTGCCTCTCTCAGCGCTATAAAGATAACCTGGAAACTGAGATACCGGAGGTAGATGCATTCTTCGGCACGTTAGAGTTACCACGGCTGCTAAAAACTTTGAAAGTAGATTACAAGCACGAGTTGATAGGAGAGAGGTTCTTAACCACTCCCTTGCACTATGCTTACATGAAGATATCGGAAGGGTGTAACCGTACCTGCTCTTTCTGCGCTATACCGCTTATGCGTGGTAAGCATGTTAGCCGCCCTATTGAAGAAGTGGTAAGCGAAGCAAAAAAGTTGGCGGCACAAGGGGTGAAGGAATTGATGCTGATAGCCCAGGAGCTTACTTTTTATGGCTTGGATATTTATAAAAAGCGCAGATTGCCTGAATTACTTAATGAATTATCAAAGGTAGAAGGTATTGAATGGATAAGGTTACACTATGCTTATCCGGCGCAGTTCCCAATGGAAATAATAGATGCGATTGCCGAGAACCCTAAAGTGTGCAATTACCTGGATATGCCATTACAGCATGCGGCTGATAATATACTAACAAGCATGCGCCGCAATATTACCAACGCGCAAACACGTGACCTGATTAATAAAATACGCGAGCGTGTTCCGGGTATTGCTATCCGCACTACCATGCTGGTGGGTTACCCGGGCGAAACCGAACAGGATTTTGAAGAGCTGAAAACCTTTGTAGAAGATATGCGTTTTGAGCGCCTGGGTGTATTTACCTATTCGCACGAAGACAGCACCCGCGCCCATATACATGATGATGATATACCGGAGGAAGTGAAAGAATACCGCGCCGCCGAATTGATGGGCGTGCAGGAGGCTATTTCGTTTGAGCTTAACCAACAGAAAGTAGGAAAAACATATAAAGTGCTTTTCGACCGGAAAGAGGGTGGCTACTTTATCGGCAGAACAGAGTTTGACTCGCCTGAGGTAGATAACGAAGTATTGATACCGGCCAAAGATGCTTATGTGCGAGTAGGCGATTTTGCCAATGTAAAAATCACCAGTGCAGAAGAGTTTGATTTATATGGAGAGTTGGTGTAGTTATCAACTGTATTTCTATGTATTTAACTCCGTGTCTCCGTGTGAAACTGTTATTTTGGCTTTCGAAATATTAGTGAATGCTATCTCTCAAAGAATCTATCTCGTGGCCCGATACCGGCTTACTTCCCGGTTTAGTTGCTGATTATATACAAGGCAAAGAATCCATTGCTTTTCTTTCTAAATATCCATTTGAAATCGATGCCTTTAAACAGGTAATTGCCGATAAGCAAAAGGATAATACCGACAGAACATTATTGGTAGAGGTGCTGCAAGCGCAGTATGCCAGCATTGAAACCAGCCCCGCAGTTACTGCCAACATTCAATCGCTTTCATCAGAGAATACATTTACGGTTACCGCCGCCCACCAGCCCTGCGTGTTTATGGGGCCGTTGTATAATATCTATAAAATAGGCTGTGCTGTTAACCTGGCCAAACAGCTAAAACAACAATATTCTGATTACAATTTTGTTCCGGTGTTCTGGCTGGGTAGTGAAGATCACGATACTGAGGAGTTGAACCACACTTTTGTAAATGGTAAAAGAATAGTATGGCAAGGTGCCGGTACCGGTGCCTCGGGCCGCTGGGCTACGGCATCTATGCAAACAGCCATTGATAAACTAAAGACTGTTTCTGCTAATACAGATATTATTGACATACTAGAGCAGGGATTGAAGAAGTACGAAACATTTGGTCGTTTCTCGCAGTACTTTGTAAACGAAATTTTTAAAGAACACGGCCTTGTTGTATTAGACCAGGACGATGTAAAACTTAAAGGCAGGTTTGCTAATTACATCAAAGAAGAAATGCTTCACTCGCGCGCTGTGGAGGTGCTGAAACCAACTATTGATTTTTTAGAAGCTAATTATAAGGCGCAGGCAAAACCACGAGAAATCAACTTCTTCTATTTAGGCGATGGTTACCGGGAGCGTATTGTGCTGGATGCCGTTTCGGGCAGGTACACCGTTAATAATACCGATGTGGTGTTTTCGCACGATGAGATTGTGAAAGAGATAGATGCCCACCCCGAGCGCTTTAGCCCCAATGTAATTTACCGCCCCCTATACCAGGAAGTAATACTGCCCAACCTTGCTTTTGTGGGTGGTGCAGGTGAATTGAGTTATTGGTTGGAGCTAAAACCTCTTTTCGACCATTATAAAGTAAACTACCCGATGCAGGTAATGCGTGGCTCAGCAGCTATTGTTAGCCCACCGGTTCAGAAGAAATTAGAGAAGCTGGACTTATCGGTCAAGGATTTTTTTGCCGATGTAGAGCAACTGATAAATAGCTACATAAAGCGAAACATGGATGAAGGGGCCAATCTATCTGCGGAGAGGCTGGCTGCTGAAGAGTTGTTTGCAACTGTACTTGCTAAAGCTGAATCAGTAGATGTAACCCTTAAGCAAAGTGCTATCGGCGAAAGGCAGAAACTTATTACCGCCCTTGAAAACCTGGAAGCTAAAATGGTAAAAGCCGAGAAGCGCAAACAGGAAACTACCGTCACCCAAATTCGCAGCATTCACGATTCGCTCTTTCCCGATGGTACTTTGCAGGAGCGCCATGATAATTTTATTGGCTACGTAGAAAGCGACTTTATTTCTGCCATTGTACAATACATGGATGCTTTTGATAAGCAGTTCAAGGTGCTCGTAAAAGAGTGATTTTTGTCATTCTCCTGCCTGGCTTTGCGGGCAGAAGAATCTTGTATTTGCCTTATCTTCACACCATGCAAATCCTGTCTGCTGAACAAATCCGCGCTTTAGATGCTTACACCATAGAGCATGAGCCCATTGCATCTGTGGATTTAATGGAGCGTGCTGCCGCAGTTGTATTCAACCAGCTTACACTGCACATTAAGCAAAGCGAAACCATTTACATCTATTGTGGTATGGGTAACAATGGCGGCGATGGATTGGCCATAGCCCGTATGCTGTTGCAGGCCGGCTATGCCCATGTTTTTGTATTTGTTGTTAAGCATTCTGCCAAAGCCAGCGCCGATTTTCTGGCTAATGAGCAACGGTTCAAAACTATCGGCAACTTATTGTATGTAAGCGATGAGAAGCGTTTGCCTAAAATACCCGCCGGTACCATAGTATTAGATGCCATCTTCGGCACCGGGCTATCTAAACCGGTCACGGGTTTGGCTGCGGCCGTTATAAAGTCAATTAATAAATCCAACTCTCTTGTTTATTCTATCGATTTGCCATCGGGTTTATATGCCGATAAACTAAACGGCGATAAAGATGCTGTTGTTTGCGCGGATATGGTTTATACTTTTCATGCGCCTAAGCTATCGTTTCTGCTACCTGCTACCGGTAAATATGTGCCTGATTTTAAAGTGTTGGATATTGGACTGAATACAGATTATGAAACGCAGCTCGATACGCCTTACGAATATATTACGGCATCTTCAGTTGAACTGTTCTTCAAACAGCGCAGCAAGTTTTCGCACAAAGGCACTTACGGCCATGCGCTGGTGGCCGCCGGCAGCTTTGGCAAAATAGGTGCGGCTGTATTATGCGTAAAGGCCGCTTTGCGCAGCGGAGCGGGATTAGTAAGTACGCTTATACCTGTTTGTGGTTATGAGATCATGCAGTCCTCTAAT
>DATGWP010000006.1:0-20360 GCA_035299425.1 Chitinophagales bacterium
GCCCAAGTGCGATGCCGACAGCACACCCAACCGTGTATAAAACCGGGAGTAGAAAACCTCGAAACCGTAGTTCTCTTTTTTCCAACCCAATGCCGCCGAAAAGTTACCTTCTTCTACACCCGTGTTTTTTTGCCAATAGGCTGGTGAGCGCACATTGCCACTGCGCCGGTAGGTGCCCTGCACCCGCCAGCTTAACGCCGGCACCCGGGCATGGTTACCTTCTAGCGTAGCCGAAAAATTTCCTTCGGCGTTATTAGAATAACCTGCAAAGTTAAACTCCCCACCTATGCCCGGCCTGTCGGGCAAGTGGTTAGGGTCTACCAGTATTACCCCACCTATAGCATCGCTGCCATACTGCAGGCTTGAAGCCCCTTTAATAACTGTTAAGCGTTGTGCCATAAAGGGGTCTATCTCTGGTGCGTGCTCGCTGCCCCATTGCTGGCCCTCCAGCCTTACACCATTGTTTAATATAAGTATGCGGTTGCTATGTAAACCATGTATTACCGGTTTAGAAATAGTAGAACCGGTATTAAGCGTGCTTACGCCGTTTATTTTTGATAGCGACTCTGCAAGGCTTAGCCCACGTAGTTTTTCCAGTTGTTTTGTTTCCAGGGTGGTAACCTGTTGGGTAGAGTGGCTTTCCTTTCTTGCTTCTACTACTTCTATCTCGTGCAGTTGCAGGCCTTTGTGTTCCAGTTTTACTTTAATGGTGGTATCGCGCTGCAGGTTAATCTGCAATAGCTGCGTTTCGCAACCTATATGCGATACAGAAATGGTAATAGTACCCGGGCATAAGCCTGTTAGCTGAAATTTCCCATTGGCATCGGCAAAGCTGCCCTGCTGGGTTTCCACAGCTACTATGGCTACGTCTTGCAGCGCCGTGTTGGTATGCAAATCTACCACACGCCCCTTTAAGGTGAGGGTACACGCAGTATCCTGTGCGGCCCCTACATACCACATAACCACGCCAATAAGCGCACCAAATAATTTCAGTTTCATTAAAACAGCACAAATGCATTAGTAAAATAAAGACACACTCCCATACATGGCAGGGAGTAAACAAAACAAACTATGCTATGGCTGGGGGGCCGCGTAGTGCGTTAGCAAAAACAGCTGTGCATATAACAGCCGACTGGTAAGAGTTCGTGAATTTGTGCGAGTATCCGGTTTGTATTGTAAGCCCGGTATGTTCAATTACATCGGTAAATACTTCGGCATCAAACTTACAGGCAACACAATGCTTATGCTCATCGGCGCTGTGTAAGTGGTTTTCGCAATGCTCGTGCGCATCATGATGGGCAAACAGGTAATGCACCTCGCGTACCGATACGGTAAACAATACCGCGGCAGTAAACAAGGCCGAAAATATTTTCCTGAAAATCTGTTTGCGTATCATTAGCGGGTGCAAAAATAATTACTTTCAGTTATTAAACTGTTATGAAAAGAGAACTAATACTTATCCGTCACACCAAATCTAGCTGGGCCGATGTAGGTATGCGCGATTTTGACCGCCCATTAAAAAAAGACCGCACCGATGATGCCCTACGCATGGGGGCTGTGCTTAGCAAACTAAAGCTATTGCCCGACCTTATACTTTGCAGCCCTGCGCTGCGCACCAGGCAAACAGCAGAGTATTTTTGCAAAAAACTGAACTACGATTACAGCAAAATTGAATTTGACCAAAGGCTGTATGAATCTTCGGCAGAAGAATACCGGGATGTGATTGGCGAAGTGCCCGAGAACATAAAAATGCTTATTGTAATAGGGCACAACCCTTCTATCACTCATTTTGCCAATTACTTTCAATTTGAAAAAGATATAGATGAAGTACCTACTACCGGGGTGGTTTGGTTTGAGTTTAACAATGCCGATTGGCAACTGCACCGCAACACCCCCTGCAAGCTTAAACACTATTTAACACCCAAAACAATTTAATGTAAAGCCCGCCGTTGAAATAGTAGCATGAAAAGGATAACGTTTTTGCTTCTTATTTCAACCGGATTAACGCTGATGAGCGTGCAATCGTGTATGGTAAAAAAGGATTGCCGCGGACATATAAAGCATCGTTTAGCCAACGGCATCTGGATATGAATTTAACGTTAAATCTATCTGATTATAATCATATCTGCTCGCAGATACAGCCAAATCTTCTATTTTAGTCTTTCTCAACCCCCTGTGTTGCAGGATTCTATGGCTAAGAAGGCACAATTTATAAACCGTGAAATAAGCTGGCTTGCGTTTAACGAACGCGTATTGCAGGAAGCCGCTGACCCCAACGTGCCCGTAATTGAACGGATGCGTTTTCTGGGTATTTTTTCTAACAACCTCGATGAATTTTTCCGCGTGCGGGTAGCCACCCTTAAGCGCCTGGTGCTAATGGGCAAAAAGGCCAAAGGCACGGTGCAGTACAAGCCTAAAAAGATAATGGAAGAGGTGCAGCAAAAAGTGCTGAGCCAAAGCAAATTGTTTGAAAAAATATACGGCGATGTGCAGCGTGAGTTACGCAAGCACAAAATTTTCATCATTAACGAGAAGCAACTTTCTGCGGCGCAAAAAGAGTTTGTAAAGAATTACTTTACCGAGCATGTGCGTCCGGCCCTGGTGCCTATTATGATTAACCAGGTAAAGTCATTTCCTTACCTTAAAGATAAGACCATCTATTTTGCCATTAAGCTATCGGTAACCGATAAGCCGTTGCAAAAGCAATTTTCGCTGATAGAAATCCCCAACGATACGGTAGAACGGTTTATCACGCTACCATCTACCAATCAAAACCAGTATATCATTCTGCTGGATGATATCATCCGGTTTAACCTGCCCGAGGTATTCTCGTTTTTTCCTTATAATAAAATAGAAGCCTACACCATAAAGCTGACCCGCGATGCCGAAATGGATATTGATAACGATGTATCGCAAAGCTTTTTAGATAAACTATCGAAGGGCGTTAAGGCGAGGCAAAAGGGTAACCCTGTGCGCTTTGTGTACGACGATGCTATACCGCACGACCTGCTCGACTTTATAAAGGGGAAAATGAAACTGCGCGACCTGGATAACCTGATACCCGGTGGGCGCTATCATAACTTTAAAGATTTCATGAAGTTTCCCACGCTGGGCAAAGACCTGGTATATCAAAAACTTAAACCCCTGCAGCATAAAGCACTTAAGGGTAACCAAAGCTACTTTGATGTGCTGAAGAAACAGGATGTAATGCTGCATTACCCTTATCACAGTTTCTCCTACTTTATTGATCTGCTGCGCGAGGCAGCTATAGATCCTAACGTAAAAACCATACGCATTACCCTGTACCGGTTGGCCAAAAAATCGATGGTGATTAATGCTCTGAGCAATGCGGCACAAAACGGCAAACAGGTTACAGTAGTGCTCGAGTTGCAGGCCCGGTTTGATGAAGAAGCCAATATTAAGTGGGCCAAGCACCTGCAGGACCAGGGCATACAGGTAATTTATGGCGTACCGGGACTTAAAGTACATTCTAAATTCTGCCTTATCACAAGGGTAGAAAACGGGAAGTTGCAACACTATGCTAACATTACCACCGGTAACTATAACGAAGTAACCTCAAATATTTATTGCGATGACTCGCTGCTGACAAGCGATAGCCGTATTACTAAAGAGGTAGAATATGTGTTCGAGTTTTTTGAAAAGAATTATAAGATACACAACTTTAAGCACCTGCTTCTTTCGCCACATAGTACCCGCAAAAAACTCAACCGGTTTATTGAGAACGAAATTGAGTTTGCTAAAAAAGGCAAAAAGGGAGAGATATTGCTGAAGATGAACAGCCTGGTAGATGAAGAGTTGATTAGCCGCTTGTACGAAGCGAGTAATGCCGGTGTTAAAATCAGGATAATAGTGCGCGGAATCTGCGGCCTTACTGCCGGAGTGCCGGGCATGAGCGATAACATACAGGTAATAAGCATAGTTGACCGCCTGCTGGAGCATTCCCGTATATTTTTCTTCCACAACGGTGGCGAACAAATTTGCTACATATCTTCGGCCGACTGGATGGTCCGGAACCTTGACACCCGTATTGAGGTAAGCTGCCCCATATACAATCAGTCTATTCAGAAAGAGCTGCGCGATATGCTGGAGCTGCAGTGGAGCGACAATGTAAAAGCCCGCATAGTGGATTGGGAACTTAAAAACCTGCACCGCATTGCAACCGGCAAAAAAGTAAGATCGCAGGAAGCTATCTACCAGTACTTTGCTAAGCAATCAGCGCTTAAATAGCCCTGCTATTATTAAGTAAACGCTGCTATCAACTTTTTTTCGTTGAAAACTAGGCTATCTATTATAAGATACCGGGTTTATTTTTCAAAAAAATTAAACCTTGGAAATCAGGCGTTTTGCAGCTATTGATATCGGCTCTAACTCGGTTCGTTTACTGATAGAGAATGTATTGCAAAATGGCGAAGCGCCTATGTTTAAAAAGAGTGCCCTGATACGTGTACCGGTGCGCCTGGGCGGCAATGCTTTCCGCGATAACGTTATTCCCGAAATTACTATCCGGCAGTTGGTAGATACCATGATAGGGTTTAAGCACATTATGCGAGCCAACAATGTGCTGCATTATAAAGGCTGTGCAACATCGGCCATGCGCGAGGCCGCCAACGGTGCACAAATAATTAAACGCATTAAAAAGGAAGCCGGTATTGATATAGAGATTATAAGCGGCAATAGCGAGGCGCACATTATCTTCAATAGCCAGAAAGCAGTGCGCGAAAAAATGGCTAAGAACTGTGTGTTTGCAGATGTAGGCGGCGGCAGCACCGAGATAACTGTGTTTAAAAACGGTAAAGTATGGGCTGCAAAATCGTTTCGCATAGGTACTATACGGCTGCTGCAAAAAACAGTAGCCGAAAGCGAGTGGAAAAAGATGAAGGAGTGGGTGCACACCAAAACCCTGCGTATGCGCGAAGTAAGCATGATAGGGTCGGGTGGCAACATTAACCGCATATCTAAAATGGCGCAGCTTAAAACCGATAAGCCGCTTACTTTCACCAAGCTTAACGAGATTATAGAAGAGCTTAAAACCTATAGTTTCGACGACCGGATAAAGAAATTTGACCTGAACCCGGACCGGGCCGATGTAATAGTGCCGGCCGGAGAAATTTTTATAACCCTCATGCAATGGCTTAAGGCCGAAAAAATATTTATACCTAAGGTAGGCCTGGGCGATGGTATAGTGCGCGAGGTATTTAAAGAATACCTGGACGGTAAAAAAAGTACTTTATAAGATAGCCGCCAGTGCCTTATGTGCCCCATCGCAAATGGGCATTTTCTGGCTCATACCGCAGCGGCAAATAGAAAGTTTCTCACGTTTCTCGAGTATAGTCCCATCTTCCATTATCACTTCAAAGTTGCCGGTTATAGTTACCGGCCCCCGCGGCTTTAGCTGTATAGTGGCGTAATCTTTTTTTTCTACTTCCATTTCTTCCATACAAAAAATTTATAGGGCAAAAATAAGAAACCAAAATCACCACTACCCACAAAAAAGGCCGCCCTAAGGGCAGCCTTTTTTTGCTTTATCTTCAAAAGGAACTACTTCCTTTATCGAAATTCTAAAACATATCGGGACAGTGGCCCGGCCGTGGTTTCTTTCTGAAACTTCCCTGATACATCAAAGAAATTTCGGGCGCACCTACGCTTTTGGTAGCAGGCAGTAGTTTCGATATATTAAAATCGTAGCTAAGCCCGCACGATACGCCTTTTATATCTACCCGTGTACTTACTATTACAGCATCATACAAGCCACGGTAATAAGCGCCAAAGAGGATTGCTGTTTTGCTTAGCTTCACATTTCCCAGTTTGGTTTTTAAGTGGCAACCCGCGTTAAACTCATACGAAACACCTTGCCATAGCACCATAAAATTGGGCATAATGTCTACACGATTGTTTACCGGTATAGATACCCCGCCATGCACGGTTAGCTTCATTGGCAATTTTTCTGCTTTGCCGTTCTCCCCATCTATACCACTTGGCTGAAAAGAGATTTTGGGCTGATTGATGTGCGACAAACCCACTCCCATATACAAATTTGTTCCTTTGCGGGTTTGGGCGCTGTACAACACACCCACGGCTGCATCGGCAAAAATAATACGGTTTTTACCCAGTGTTTCGCGGGTACCGTTGGGATCTACCAAACCTGTCACCGGATCGTATTGCGAACCGTAGATGGCTTTACCCTGATTGATGTTACGGATATTTACCCCCGCCTGCAACCCTGCCGAAAGCTGCATAGTTCCTTTGCGGTTAAGCATAAAATGATACGCTACCGATAGGTCTACCCGGTTTGAGTTAAGATTTAACTCACCGGCCTGGTCGCTGCTGAACGATAGCCCTATACCTGCAAAGCTGTTGCGCTTTGTAATTTTGCCAATGCTCATATCGGCCCCGCCGGCAAATGTACGGTAGGTATTGCTTTTAGATAGCGTAACCCACTGCGTGCGAAAATTAGCATAAGCTCTGTAATCGCCTGAGTTCATTCCCGCAAGAGCCGGATTTAGCAACAGCGGAGAGGCATTGTATTGCGAAAAATGAAGGTCTTGCGCCGCTAACTTACTGGTTAGCAGCAGACCGGTTGTCGCAAAAACTATCGCTTTTAGTAAATACTTTTTCATAATCACCTTTTAATATGGCTAATACTAATACCCGTTTCCTTCGTTGCGGTTTATTCCACTGTCTTTGCGCAGCAGGTCTTCATACACAGCCAGCTTGTTGCTAAGCTTCTTGTATTCATCTACTACCTGAGAAAAATTAAGACGGTCGAACATTTGAAGGTTCTCATCATTAACCGGAATATCGAATGCCAGCAGGAATGAAGTTTCAATTTTCATTACGTCGCAAAAGCGCTGCATGGTTTCCATTTTCAGGTTACCTGCTTTCGTTTCCAGGCAGCTATAAGCCTGTTGGGTAATCTTCATTTCCTGCGCTACTGCCGATTGTTTGTAACCGCGGTGCTCGCGAATCTTTCTAATTCTGTCTTGTAACATTGTTTTGGTTTTAAATTGTTATTAATGGATTGAGTTATTGAAAATTTTTATCTGACAAGAGTTATGTTTCCGTATTTCGTTACTTCGCCTCCGTTCTGGCAGGTACCCTGTAGCAGGTATACAAACACATCGGTAGAGGCAGATTGCCCGTTTACTTTACCATCCCAGGCATCGTTAATGTTTTTGGTTTCAAATAGCAGGCTACCCCACTCATCAAAAATCCGGAAGTAGTTAATGCTGCTTAGCACTTTAGAGCTTACAAAAAACTCATCGTTAAGGCCATCACCATTAGGTGTAAATATGTTAGGCAGAAAAACCGACTCTGGGTCGCAGGCCATTACACGAATTTGTACCGAGTCAGTGGTTTTGCAGCCAAACTCGTTGGTACCGGTTACTTGCACCATTTGTGTTTGGCCGGGGTATAAACTAGTGATGCGGCAACCAGCACAGCTTAATGAGTCTTTGGCTGTCCAGGCATAAGTAAGATCCTGCATAGAGCTGGCCCACAGTTTAACTTCGGCATAAGGCGAAGTAGTAACCGGTTCTGAAACCTGAAGGTCTGGCAGGTTATTTACGTTTACCATTACCGTAGCCGTATCTGCTGCGCAGGTTCCGCTGCTTGCAATTACCTGAAAAGTAGTAGAAGATATCAAATTACGACCTACAGGATTGGCTATATCGGTTGCATCCAGGTTGCCCGCTGGCGACCAGCTGTATGCTATTGCTGCATCGGGGCCATGAACAACACTAGTTGACAACTGGAAAGAATCAAATGCGCAGGCAGTTATATCGCCTATAGCTTCTATCTTCAATTTATCTAAGGCTACAACATCAACCAGAGCAGTGGCTGTGCAGCCAAGACTGTTATAAGCAGTTACAATATACAGAATAGAATCCTGTGGCTTACATACCGGTCTGGCTATAGCAGAATCGCTCAGGTAAAGGGCAGGTGACCACGAAATAGCATAGGCATCGCCTACATACAATTCTATTTCGGAGTTGCTGCAAACATTAAACGTAGATGGATTAAGCACAGGTATGGTATCTACAAATACATGCATAGTATCTGCCACTGTGCAATATTGGTTGGTGGCCTTCACTATATAATCGCCGCTTTTAGACGGGGTAATTGAAAGAGAGGAACATGTATCGCAGGTAATATCCGGCGAAGCTACCCACTGGTAACTATCGGTACCTAAAGTGGGGATGTTTACCAATGCTCCCGCACACACAGCTGTATCTTTCAGATTGAGTGGCGATGGGGCGTGCGTGCGTATTACGGGCAAAGAATAAGGCACCGTGCAGCCTACATGGTCTACTAATATAAACTTCGGGTTAAAATTGCCAAGTGTGGTGTACGTGTAGTTAAACTGCAGCGAATCGGTAACAAGGCTTCCATCGCCCAGGTCGCACCACATGTTCCTGGTATTATCAGATATAGAGGCCATAAAACTTACTGTAAGCGGAGCACAACCGGAAGTAGGTGTAGCGGCAAACACTCCATAAGGGCCCTGCACCTCTATCAGGTGAGGATAAAGAGCAGTATCCGTACATCCATTAGGAGTAGTTACCACTAATGAAACATCAAAAATGCCCGGGTAAAAATAAATGTGTGTAGGGTCGGCTGCCGTATCGGTTTGGTTATCGCCGAAACTCCATTCGTATACTACGTTATTTTTATTGCAGGTACTTGCAAACAGTGCTACAAATGGGGGGCAAGGTGAAAAGGTTTCGTTTACAACAAAATCCACATCTACCACATCTACCCTTACTAAGTTAGGAACTGTAATAAAAGTATCGCAGCCTAATGAATTTGTAATTCTTAAAGTAACTGAGTATACACCTGCTTGCTGGTAAATGTGCGTGGGGCTTGCCTGGGTTGAAGAATCTCCATCGCCAAAAGTCCATAACCAGGAAAAGGTTCCGTTAGATAACAGGTATGGGTTGGTAGACGTATTGGTAAACTTGATAGTGCCACCGCGGCAAACCAGCGTATCGCAATAAAATGAAGGAACAGGAACATAGGTACTAACCGGCACCACACTTGTAGTTTTTGATACACAACCGTTAGGATCTGTAACTGTAAGCGTTACTGTATAGTTTCCATTACCTGAGTATGTATGTGTTACATTCTGTTCGGTAGATGTAGCGGAGCCGTCCCCAAAATTCCATACCACATTTGCACCCGGTACATTCGTAGTATTTACAAAATCAACTACCGCCGGCTCATTACATTCCGTAGGCTCCCCGCTCATTGTAAAACTTGGAATAAAGCCCTGCTTTACATATATATAAGCCACTTTTTCTACTACATCGGTACAGTTTCCAAACGACTGAGTAAGCTTTACTGTATATGTGCCCGGTTGGGTATAGCTATAGTAAGGGCTGGTAGCATTGCTGGTATAACCATCGCCAAAATCCCAGGCAGAGGTACCGCTAAAATTAGAATGGTTATAGAAATATATCTGCTCGCCGGTGCAAACTTCCGTTTTGTTGGCCAGAAAATCAGCACTTAAATCGCTTACAGTAATTGCCTGGCTGGCTGTACTGGTACAACCATACACATCGGTAACTTTCAGCGATGCCAGGTAGGTTTCGTTAACGTAAGTGTGTGTAGGGTTGGCAGCCGTAGATGTAACCGTATTGGTTAACTGCCAGAAGTAGCTAAGATTATTGCCGGTAGACAAATTTGTAAATGACACCAACTGCGATTGAGCACATGTAGTAGCTGGGTTTGCTGTAAAACTGGCTACCGGCTTGGGCACCACATTTACATATTGGGGCCTTATAAGGCTTACACTGCAATGGTTGCTATCCTGTATTACGAGGGTTACATCATACAAGCCTGTTTGTGTGTATACATAAAAAGGATTGGTTATGCTACTGGCCACACCGTTTCCAAACCCCCACGCATAATCGGTAATAGGGGCATCGCCCAGAGTAACGTTACTGTTAAGGAAAAATGTATCGCCAAAACATATGGTGGTTGTTGGGGCCTGGAAATTTGCCTGTGGCACTCTGAATACAACCACCGATTTGGTTACGGTATCGCTTATGTTAGTTATAGCCGTGGTAGCTATTAAGCGTACGCGGTAAGTACCGCTGTTTTGAAATATTGCCGAAGGATTTAAACTACCAGAACCGTTACCATTTGAAAAATCCCAACGGTATTTTAATGTATCGCCTGGTACAACAGATGTATTTGTAGAAGTATTAGTAAAGGTAGACAATAATGGAGGACATCCATTCCAGCGGTCTGCGCCAAAATCCGCATGCACGGTAGCCATCGATGGCAGGGTAAGAACCGCAAAAAGAAAAAGTATAAAATACCGCATGTCGCTTTTTGCATCTGTTTACGCCCATTTGTTTTTTATTGATTCTGTTTTGTATCCGTGAATTACAATGCCCGCAGCGAAGTTTAAAACGCCAGCCTTTTGTAGCACAAGCCTGCGCTTGTTTTGCAGGCTTTATGTATTGTATCATATACTTTCTAATAGAAGTTTTCTTCTGCAAAAGCCGTTTTTGGGTACCACATAGCTTTCTGAATATCAGCCGTAAAATAGTGGGGGAAAAGAAAAAACTTGTATACAACAAAAACGGCGTTCCTTGCGGAACGCCGTTTTCAGCTGGTAACAGGAAGATTGGTTAAGCCTGGGCCGTGGGGCCAAAGTTCATTGGCATCATAGGTGCATCTTTATCGTTTATTGGGCCAAATTGCGCCTCATACTTCTTTACATTGTCTAAAAGTGCCTTCATCAGGCGCTTGGCGTGCTCAGGGGTTACTACTACACGCGATTTTACCTTTGCTTTGGGCAAACCGGGCATTACCCGCACAAAATCAATTACAAACTCCTGGGGCGAGTGCGATATAATAGCAAGGTTAGAGTATACACCCTCGGCAATATCTTCGGGCAATTCAATATTCAACTGGTTTTCGGGATTCTGATTTTGGTCGGCCATTTTAGTTTAAGTTTTGTGCAAATGTAGCTGATTAGGCTGATAAAAGAGGTATGATTAGTCCTATTAACTACTTGAGATTGAGAAGTAATGTCTCATAAAAGGCTATCGACTCCATATAATCCTTTACTCCTACCCTTTCGTTAATACCATGTATAGTACCCAAAAGGTCGCCATTCATGCGCACGGGCAGAAAACGGTAGGTGTTATCTGTAATCTGCTGAAAGTGCTTAGAATCAGTACTACCCAACATAAGAAAGGGGGCTACAATAGCATCGGGAAATACCTGCGCGCTGGTTTGCTGAATAAGCTTAAAGCCATACGTAGCCGAACTGGAGTTGCGTGATGGCTCATTTACCTCACCGGGTATTATTTTAACAAGGGTGTCATTTATTATAGTGCGCGCGCGCTCTACCACCTGTGCCGCAGTTTCGTCATTTAATATACGGTAGTTTACTTTAGCACTTACAAGCGATGGTATTACGTTCTCTTTTTGCCCCGCATTCATTACGGTAGTTACCTGCGTGGTACGTAGCAGGGCGCGGCCCTCATCGCTCTTTTCATACTCCTTTAATATAAGGGGGTTAAACAGCCAGCGGTTGGCGAACACTATTTTAAGTGCCGGCGGCATTTCGGGCCCAATAAAACTCAAAAACTCATCTACCGTTTCTACCGTTCGGGCATCCTGAGGGTTATCGTGCAGCTTTTTAACAGCAGCGTTCAGCACATCCAATGCGCTCTGGCGTGGCGGACGGCTACTGTGTCCTCCTTTTACATTTACCTTCAGTTCCAGCGTAATGTATCCCTTCTCAGCAGTACCTATAAGGGCAACCGGCCTTTTTATATTAGGCACCAGCCCTTCCGATACCATACCCCCCTCATCCATGTAAAACTCCAACTGTATGTTTTGCGCTTTCAGGTGGGCGGCAATAGCAGCCGCCCCTTTTAACCCGCCTATCTCCTCATCGCTGCCAAAGGCCAGGTAAACTGTACGGGCTGGAGCAAAGCCCTTGGCCTGCAATCTCTTGAGCGCTTCAAACAAGGCAATTACCGAACCTTTATCGTCCAGCGCGCCGCGGCCCCATATAAAGCCATCGGCTATATCACCGGCAAAGGGGTTGTGCGTCCATTTAGCTTTTGTATTCTCTTCTATAGGCACCACATCCAGGTGGGCGTATAATATGATAGGCTTGGCCGTTTCATCCTTGCCCTTCCACTTTAACAGCAAACTGCGCTGGTTTATAATGGTATCTTCTACTGCAGCAAACACACCCGCATACTCGGTTTTAAGGAATGTAAAGAAAGAATCGAACCCTGCCTGGTTTACTATGCTGGTATCATCGTACGATACCGTGTTTATCTTTATAGCATCGCTCAGGTGCTTTACAGCGGTGTCGTCTATTGCCACTTCCAGCCGCTTGCCATCGGGCTGCACTATCTGCTTGCTTTTGTAAGCAGATGTCTTTACAAACAGCACCGCCACCAACGCCACTACTAACACCAATACGAGTAAAAGGACCTTTTTCATGTGAGAGATTATGCCACGAATAACACGAAATAAATACAAGAATTGAAATTCCTTGTATTTACTCGTTAAGCTCTCCTCCTTCGCCGCCACCGCGGCGGTATTATAAGGAGAGCCTGTCCCGAACTTGATTCGGGAAGTGGCAGCCCCAGGCTGACGAGGTGGTGGATGCTTGTATTTTTCTGGGTAATCTTGCGAAGCTTATCTGCGTAATCATTCGCTTCAGCGCAACTCATCTGTAAGCAGCCTAAGGCTATTGCGCACTATCTCGCCCATGCTGGTGCAGTCGTGGAACGATACATCTTTATAATGCTCTGCCAGCTCCTGTCGCAGTTGTATCACTTTCTCTTTGGGGCTTATGGTATCGCGGTCCATTACATCTATCAGGTTATCCAGCCGGTGGCGCGAGGAGATACTGCGGCGCGCTATAAGGGTCCTCTCCTCTTTCTGGTACTGACGGATAGTTTCGGGTGTAAGCAGCTTAAGCGTTAGCTGCACCAGTAGGGCATTCTCTTTGAAGAACTGAGGCAGGTAAAGCGTGCGCCTGCCCTCATAGCTTTGCTGGTCGAAGTCGATAGGGCGAATGCGGAATTGCACTTCTTCAAAATCGGGAGTTATGTCAAATACGTAGTTGTAGCTACGCATATCGCCCAGCAGGCGGATAAAGCACCGCTCGTTGAACTTTACAAACTCTTTGGCTATCCGCACCTTATTAAACTCTTTGTTATCTATATAAGAGAGGATAAACTGGTCGCCGGGTATGCCGGCTATGTGCTCCTCTACCAGCGTATGTGCATCTACAAAGTAGTTGATACGCGCCGGTGATAGTATATGCTCCAGCTCCAGCCCATAGATGCGCGAGGCATCTGCCTGTTTGATATAGAAGTAATCGTAGTTATCGTTAAAGTCATTTACTATTTTAATACGAAAAGGGTTGCTGTTACCAAAGGTGCAGTAGTCTATACGTTCTACGTGCAGGTGCGTATGCACCGAAGCATCGCCACCCGATTTAAGGATAGAGTATATCTGCTTCAACCCGTCATGAATATGCCCTACCTCGCTGGGATGGTACATGGCCGCCTCCCACAGGGTATCTTTGCCATTCTTATCGCGTATAGGCACACTGCCGTTAAAGTGGCGCAGGTCGGCGTAGCTTACGGGCACTTTTATCTCGCGGCTGTTGTTAGCCAGATATTGGCGCAACTCGGGATTTACCGGGTATATCTGTTTCTTCTTGGTAATTATCTGCTGCTGGTAACTGCGGGGTGCCTTCATACGGCAAATATAAGGTTCTGTGTTTAGTTACATTTTTTGGGGACGATACATGGTGTACACTATAGCTGGTTTTTGAAAAGTGTACACCATACCTTTTTGCAACACACTATTAATGAATTACATATAGCAACCTTGTGTACACCGAACTTCCAGGCAATGTGTACACCGACCTACTGAAGCAAAATAATCTCCTTACCCGAAGCAGGTAATCTCATTACCAAATTCAGGTAATGCCATTACTCATATTAGGGGAATCTTACTTATAAAAAGAAAGCTGAATCACCCGCTGTACCGAATGTTCCTCCGCCCTTCTGCGGGGGACAACTCGGAACAGCGTCGTCCGACCAGAGCCGCGTAAAACACCCGGCACAGCAGCTATAACAGAGACGCGAGCATCGCGTCTCTACAAAACAAAAACTCCTGCCCCGCTTGCGCAGAACAGGAGTTGTATTCCTTTGTGGAAAGTAGGCAGGCTTATTTGTTTACCACCATTCTTACCACGTTATTTTCCATACCGTTTCTTACGCTTACAAAGTAGATGCCACCGGCAAATTCTTCTGTATTGATAGAAACCAGGTTAGTTCCGTTTACTAATTCTGTGTTGATAGCAGAAAGTGTGCGGCCGGTTACATCCATTACGCTGATAACTACATCTGCATTGGTAGAGGTAGAAACCTCTAATGTAGCCTTACCGTTGTTAGGGTTAGGGTACAGGCGGATAGCATCTATAGCTTTTACAACTTCTTCTACACCTACGCTGGTGATAGTAACTGTGCCGGTAGAAACATCGGTACAGTTGCCGTTGGTAGCAGTTAAGGTAACAGTGTAAGTACCGTTGGCTGTGTAAGTATGTACTGGGCTTTCGGTAGCAGAAGATTGGTTATCGCCAAAGCTCCAGTTGTAAGTAGTACCGTTGGTAGTAGTGTTGGTAAAGGCAATAGTATAAGCAGCACCTTGTGTAGCAGAAGTAAAGCCGGCTACCGGTTGTGGTGCTACGGTAACGTTAATGGCGTTAGAGTTTCCTACACCGTTGCAGGCGTTGCTGTTGGTTACGCTTACGCTGTAAGTGCCCGATGTTGTTACATCAATTGATTGTGTAGTAGCGTTGTTGCTCCACAGGTAAGTATCGCCGCTGGTAGCTGTAAGGGTTACTGTATCGCCACCGCAGAAGGTAGTAGCGCCGTTAGCCGAAATAGTAGGCGTAGGTGCATTGCTTACGTTGGTAGTTACCGTGTTAGATTCTGCAGTGCAACCGTTGTTATCGGTAGTAGTAACCGAGTAAGTACCGGTAGCTGTTACAGTAATAGTATTGGTAGTAGCATTGTTGCTCCAGTTAAATGAAGCAAAGTTTGATGGAGAGTTAACAGCTACATCTACCGAGCCGCCTGTGCAGAAAGTAGTAGCGCCGCTGGCAGCTATAGTAGGTACAGTAGGTGTATTCTCGGTAACTATTACGGCTACTGCAGAAGCAGTACATTGGTTAGCATCGCTAACGGTTACGTTGTAAGTACCACCGAAGGTAACGTTGATAGATTGTGTGTTTCCACCGTTGCTCCAGTTGTAACCGGTAGCAGCCGATGATTGTAGCGATACACCATTGCTGCCTGTGCAGAACGAAGTTGCGCTAGGTGTAATAACCGGTGTAGCCGGGTTAGGGTTAACTACTACAGTTTTAGTAGCTGTGCGCACACAACCGCGTGCAGATGTAACAGTTACAGTGTAAGTACCGCTGGTAGTAGCGGTGATAGATGAGGTAGTAGCACCGTTGCTCCATAGATAAGAAGCACCGTTGGCATTAGTGTTGGTGTTAAGGGCTACGCTTCCACCCTCGCAGAAGGTAAGTGGGCCTGCATTGTTAACAGTAGCAGTAAAAGCATAGTTGATTGGGCCGGCGGTGTAGTCTTCGTTTTGCGGAGAGTACTCTGCCCAGCAGGTAGCCCAGTTATCGGTACCAATAGCACCGCGGAAATTGCCTGTAGTTAAACCAGCCAGTTTAGGGTTGGTAAAGCTTGCACCGGTTAAAGCCGGAGAACCTGCCTGTGGTGTAAAGTTGAACATGTCCGGGTTGCCGTATGGGTAAACCAGGTTTACGTTATCGTTGGCATTGCCACCAAAAATAGTATTAGAAGGATGCGCCAATAAATACAAGCTATCGAAGGCAGTTTCGTAATACTGCTCCTTGCTACCGGCTATAATGTTGTTATCAAACTGCAGGGTATCGTTAGTTGCTTTAAGCTGTGTGGCAGTACCCTCTAAGCGTAAGCCTCTTTTGTAGCCGATAAACATAGAGTTGAATATGTTTAAACCGGTGCTACGGCGCAAACGTGCACCCCAGCCATATTTACTATCAATAGTAGAACCTACAGTAGCAGCAGGGCCTACTACAGTGATGTTTGAAAACACAGCTTTTGTATACGGGTCGTTGTAAGTACCGTTGGCATCATTATCCGACTCAAAGGCATTAGAAATATCGCCCTGGTCAGCAATGGTATCTACGCGTATTACCAGGCCGTATTGTACCTGTCCGCTAAAACCGTTATCGGTATCAAAGTCATCATCGCGGCTACCAAACGAAATAAGGTTGCTGGCATTGGCAGTACCGCCAAACCATTCAAAGCCATCATCCTGTCCGTAGCTAACCATTACATGGTCTATTTTAGTAAGACTGCCTACACCGCCTAAAGTTAAGCTGTTAAGCTCGCTGTTGGCACCGCATACATAGCCGGCATACTCAATACGCACATAGCTAATTACGCCCGAGTTATCATTAGGCACATTGCCGCCAAAATCGTAATCGGTAGTAGTACCACACTCCAGGCGGCCTTGTATAGCAGCACCCTGTGCGTTGCGCAGGTTAACCGGTGCAAGCCCGCAAACGGCTATACCTGCCCAGTCGCCACGGCCACGTGAGCCGGCTGGCTGGTTGCTGGTAAATACTATAGGCTGCTCGGGGGTACCTTGGGCAATAAGTTTGCCACCGGTAGCTACCACAAGGCGGCTAAGGGTTGTTTTATCGCCGCGTATAATGGTTCCTTCCTGTATTGTTAATGTTACGCCACTCTTTATTATAATGTCGCCGTAAAGAATGTAATTGTTGTCGTTTGTCCAGCTGGTGCTAGCTGTAATGTCGGAAGAAACCGTTATGTTGGCCGCATAGGTATTTAACCCTACCAGAACCGCTATAAACGCTCCGATTTTTTGTAAAAAATTCTTGCTCATGTTTTTTGTTTTTGTGTGCCGCAAATGTGCACCCGCAACATAACCCGTAGGTTTCTCCAATGTTAAATCATTGTTTACACCGGGCATCAAAAACACAATTAACAAACAGGCTGTAGCCGATAAAAAAACGGGCTATTAAAACCTGTAAAGGTTTCAATAGCCCGTTTCTATGTTAAGTTATTACTTCTAATTAATGGTCGTAGCGCACATTTGCAAAAGCCCCCCCGGTAACCGATGCCGAGTTGGGCCCTGTAACACGGTTGCCGGTAAAATAGAATGAACCGCTGGCAATTTTACGTACAGTATCCAGGTAGGTTAACACCACACGGCCGCTGTCGCCTGGCTCCATGGCATAGGCTTCGCCGTTGTAAGCAAAGCTTACGGCATTAATAGGCAACTCTACATTTAGCTGCGATGGCACAAACATGAAATGCACCGGGCGGTTATCGTTACCATATATACGGATGTTGGGGCCCAGTATCATACCATAGCAGGTGTGTGCTACAAAAGATGTATTGCCCAATGTGCACGACATAGTAGCCGGTGGCGGACAATCGTCGCAGGCAGCGCCGCAGTCTATTTCTGTTTCTCCTCCATTTAAAATACCATCATTGCATAATGAGGTATCGTTTTTATTGCCGGTATCATCTGTTTTTTCGCAGCTGCTAATGGCAGTGAGTAATAAGGCCGTTGACAAAACAAGTAAGAGTCTTTTCATGTTTGAGCGATTTTTTTGAGGGTTTCTTTTTTGTTTGAGGTTTAAATCTACACTTTTTCTTTATTCGGCAAACCGCACCTGTGGACAATTAAACAAAAAGCCGCTCCGTAAAAACGGAACGGCTTTTCTATTAGCTAAAGGGTAAGCCTAAAAATACGGTATCACCGCATCGCCGGTGGCAGTACCGTTGGCATAGTTCCATTCTATTTTGTAACCATAAGCGCCGCAGCCACTCACAGTATTACCATTTTGATCAACACTGGCCGTAGCAGTAACCGTAAAATTATCGGTACGGCTGGTATACTTGCCTTGCGTTGGTTTCCACCATCCGCAGGCAGTACCCGATTTCCATGGAGTAATCATTTCGGTAGTAAAGTTGGTACCAAAGCGTGTGGTGCCCCAACTGTCAATTGTTTTGCCATTGCTAATTGAGTCGCCGTTAACTATTGCATATACCTGCCCGCCTTGTAAACCCCAGGTAGAAAGCCGCGCACAGTTCCACGATTCTGTGTCGCCGTTTTCGAAGGTTACTTCCATATTGTCGCTACGCTCTTTAATGGTAGCCGTAGAAGTGCCCAGGTAAATTCCTATCCAGTTAAATCCATTTACATTGGTAAGGTATTTTACACCATTAAATACCAGATAGTGATTATCAAGCTCTACAAACGTTACTTTATAATCGTTGTGCGTAACGCGCAGCTTAGCACCCTGGTCGCTCCATCGTGTTCCGTTTATAAGTTCTATTTTAATTTGCCCCTGCCTGATACGCGCCGGGCTACCACATGCGCTGGTACCATCAAAATTTACAATAATAGTAGGTATAGCAGCGTTTTGCTGCGATGAGTCGATGGTGGCACCGCAAATACTCAATGCCTGAATGCCATCGGTTTTACCGCGCACCTCGTTTAGTATGCTATTAATATCTGTATTTAAATTATCCGACTCAGATTTTGTATTCGATACATCTGAGTTATGCTGCTGGGCATCCGGATCGGCCTTGCTTGTATTTTTAGGCTTGGTGCAGGCAGCCAATGCAATTACGCAACAGGCCACCAGGGTCAGTAATCTTATGTTCTTGCTCATAATGATTGTGTTTGGGTTTATAATTTGGTTTGCGAAATAGCTAAAAAAACTAATGCCGGCAAGTTGAATTATATCATATTGTTAAAACATAACGCAGGGTTAACGCCTTTTAGTATGTGAGCTTTGCCAAAAAAGACTAAACAGCGCCCCTAAATCCCCTAAAGGGGACTTAAACAGCCAATACAAATACATTTCATTCCGCCTTTCTCTGTGTATTCCGTGCCTCTGTGGTAAGTGTATTCGTATTTGCCATTTGCATTTACAGCATCGGTGTATCTATAAATATCCGCACGTTGCCCTGCGCATCTTTACTGTGCTCTTTCATCGCTTCATATATCTCCGGCCGGTCGTATATTACAAAGTATACAAACGGGTCGTACACTATGCTCTTTTTCATATCAAAATGCGGGTCGCCATCGTGCGCGTTAAGTATCGACACCTGGTTGCCGTGCTCTTTGCGGTATTTGTGCGTAGCACCCTTAAATAACTGGCGCACCAGCCCCGGCTCGCCCACCAGCAAGGTAGGGTATAATATCCGGTCGGTAATTTTCATTGCGTCTATCGCCTTAAAGAACCCCTTAGGGTTTTGCAGTTTAAGGTGCAGGTAATCGGCCCAGTTGATAAAGAAACCGGCCGCGCCAAATTTGCCATTGGCATCGGGCAACATAAGTATCCTACTGGTAGGCGATGATGATAAGATACGCTTAACCATGCTGCGAAAGTTAGCCTCGCTGTGCATCTGGTTAAACACATACTTGCCGCGTGTTTCGTCTATGCGCTTGTAGTATTCCATCAACATCTCCTCGTTGTTGCTTATATCCACCAGTTTTTTAGATGCACTGCTGCTACCGGTTACTATGTTTATATGCGTATTGTTACGCATGGCAAAGGTCTCGTAAAACTTACCGGTACGCTCGCTGTTCATTTTCAGCGCATCGTTTATAGCCTGGTTCTCGCGGCCCATGCTGGCATACACAAAGTGCATATCATTCAGCGTAACCATATCCAGCAGTATGCTGAACATTGTGGTGAATATGCGCTTGCGGCGGTAGATAGGTTTGCCCTCTACCGTCTGCTCGCTCATGCGCAGCACGTTGTAGTAGTAGCCCTGGTGCAGTTGCCCGTCCGGCGATTTAAAATCAATATGATTACAGTGTATGTAGCATATCATATTATATGCGCGGTCTTTCTGGCTGGCATCGCCCTGCGGGTGTAGTATAGCTACCACAGTAGCATCGTCGAAAAACGAGTTAACCGACTCCGGAAACTTATGGAAATAACTCTGGAAGGTAAGCTTGCCTTCGCCTTTCTCGTTCACGTGTTTTTCGGGCACGCTTACTATCTCTTTACACTCGCTGTAAAAATATTCCGCATCGTTGCGCAGGTTAAAGTTGCTGAGCACCGTGCTTATCTCCTCCATCATTTTAATGGGGAACACCAGCATTACCAGGTCGCCTTCAAATGCGTCGTCGCATTCAATATCACGGGTAATGTATTTAAGCTGGCCGGGATTGGCAGGGTCGTGACCCTGTATATAGTGGTATTGGCGTTTTTTACTCATTGTGTTAGGGTT
>DATGWP010000007.1:0-8177 GCA_035299425.1 Chitinophagales bacterium
AGCCGGTGTCATGCCAATTTCTACTTTGCCATCGGCAATTATAGTGCCCTGTCTTTCTCCGTATTTTTTTATCAGGTTTTCACGGCGCAGCTTCTTCGCTTCGGCCGAAGCCGCAGCATTTTTAGCTGCCTGTGCGGCCTGCTGTGCTTTATCTTTCTTTTCCTGCGCAAGGCGGGCTTTCTCTTCAGCCTCTTCTTGTTGCTGTTTTGCTACAACTTCGCTCTTGCGTCTAAATTCGTCCAGATTAAAACTAACACCCCTCCCTTTCTCCACCGGCGCTACAGCTATTTCTTCGCCAGCCGCATTTTTAAAAACATATACCAACGTGGCCCTGTTGCTCGATGCCAGTTCAATATAAGTTAAGTCCACGCACTTCCATTCCGAGCCTTCTTTGCATTCTATACCTTTGCCGGTGTTAAGGTTTATGGCATCAGTAACCGTATAGGGAGTAATAAATTCCTGCCCTACATTAAGCTGCTTTAGCTTTTCAAAATAGCCGCTAAAAATAAAAGGGTGATACTCGCTCAGGCGCGGCCTTATGTATGCCCCAAGCTTGTAATACAAAGCCGGGTATTTGGCGTTGGCTAACTTAAAATAAATGCCCGCCGCACGGCTGTGATACTCGCCTGAAGGTACTTCCTTTATCTCTACAATTTTGAAAGTAGTTCCCGCTATATCTTTAAATCCATCAGCAGGGGCTTCTCCCAAGTCTGTAGTAAAGCCTGTGTACACCTGGGTAGGGCTTTGTTTGGTAAAAGGTACTATATAAATCTCCTGGCCAATGTAATTTTTGACAGTGGGGCCAAGTATGATATTGCTAAGGCTATCGTAGCCGGTTTTTACCTCCTCTACGGCAGCCGTTTGGCGTACGCCTATCTGCGCATAAATAGAAATGTAAGTTAAAGTGCAGGCAAATAGCAGGCAAAATTTTGCAGGGGTCATGTATAATTAAATTGAGCATCTAATATATACAGCAAGTTTATACTTTAAAACAAAACCTTAGCTTTTTCTTATCACCGCACCAAGCTCATTTTCGTATTTGCTCATCAGCTTACTCATCAGCTTTTCAATCTCCTGGTCGGTAAGGGTTTTATCGGGATGCTGAAAAACAAAACTTATAGCATAGCTCTTTTTGCCTTTTTCCATTTTGTCGCCTTTATAAACATCAAAAAGCGATACTTCCTGCAATAGCTTTTTCGATTCCGCCACAGCAATTTTTTCAATAGCAGCAAACTGCAGGTCTTCGTTTACTACCATAGCCAGGTCGCGCTTAACCGACGGAAACTTCGGCAACTCGCTGAAAGTTACTTTACCGAACTGCGATTTTTCGAGCAGGTATGCCCAGTTCAAATTAGCAAAAAAAACTTCATTCTTTATATCAAACTTAGCCAGCACCGGTTTGGCGATGCTTCCCAGGCGGGCTACTTCTATGCCCTCATTTCTTAATACTAACCCAAATGTGAAGGGACTGGTTTCAATTACTTCTGTTTCAAATGTAGTATGGCCCAAACGCTCCAGCACATTCATCACTACGCTTTTCAAATGGTAGAAACTATATGCCGAACCCCTTTGCAACCAGTTATCACGATTGGTTTTTCCGGTCAAAACTATTTGCAGGTGGTGGCCCTCTTTATAACCGCTTTCCGTTTTATAGTAAGTCCTTCCAAATTCATATAGTCTTAAATCTGTAGCCTTACGGTTTTGATTGTAAGCTATTACCTCCAGCGAAGAATAAAGCATAGAGGTGCGCAACGAATCCAGTTCTGCGGTTTGGCTGTTCAATAACTTAACCTGTTGAGCTTTCAACTGCTCATCTTCTTCATACTTGCTTTGCGTAATAGAGTTTGTCCATATCTCGTTAAAGCCCGCACCGGTAAGCATACCGGCCACTACATTCTCTAATTTCTGAGCATCTACCTTAGGGCTAAGCGCTAAATTCGATTTTAGCCCTTTAGGCAGCGTAAAGCTGTTATATCCTAATATGCGGATTACCTCCTCTACAATATCGGCTTCGCGTTTTACATCTGTTTTAAATGCAGGCACTACTAATTGCCATTCATCACCCTCTTCTTTTCCAATCTTTATCTCCAGGTGATTAAGTATTTGCTTTATAGTTTCTTTCTCTATAGCAAAGCCGGCCAGTTTTAGTATACGGTCATACGATACTGTAAACTTCCAGCCTTCTACAGGTTGCGGATAAATGTCTATGATTTCAGAAGAAACACTGCCCCCGCATATCTCGCATATCATAACTGCCGCACGCTTTAGCGCTTCTACTGTAATGTTAGGGTCGGTGCCTTTTTCAAAGTGCATAGCTGCATCGGTGCGCAGGTTTAAGCGTGTGCCCGTTTTGCGTATGCCGGTGGCAGCAAAATAAGCGCTCTCTAAAAATATACTGGTAGTTGCGTTGGTTACCCCACTGTCTGCACCGCCAAATACACCGGCTATGCACATGCCTCCTTCGGCATCGCATATCATCAGGTCGTTAGCGCTTAGTTTTACATCTTTATCATCCAGTGTTTTAAATACGGTGCCTTCTGCCAGTTTCTTCACCACCACTTTGCCACCACGTATTTTTGCGGCATCAAAAGCATGCAATGGCTGACCATATTCGTGCAGTACATAGTTGGTAATATCTACTACGTTGTTAATGGAACGCACGCCAATAGCCTTTAGTTTGTTCTTTAACCAATCAGGCGATTCAGCTACTGTGATACCCGATATGGTTACACCTGAATAACGCGGACAGGCCTGTGCGTCCAGCACATCTACAGCTATAGTCAGTTCCGTATTCGCAACTTTAAAATTGCTGGTATCAGGCTTTGTAAAATTCACTTTTGCCTTATAGGCTACATTTAATGCAGCTGCCACATCGCGCGCCACACCTATGTGGCTGTTGGCATCGCCCCGGTTAGGTGTTAAGCCAATCTCTAATACAAAATCACTTTCTATTTTAAAGTAATCGGCGGCTTTGGTTCCTACTACAGCAGCAGGTTCTAATACCATTATACCGGCGTGGTTATCGTTCAGTCCTATTTCATCTTCGGCGCATATCATACCAAAGCTTTCTACACCGCGTATCTTTGCTTTTTTAATCTGTAGCTTTTCGCCGCCCGATGGATACAAGGTAGAACCCACCAATGCCACTACTACTTTTTGTCCGGCAGCTACGTTAGGCGCGCCGCATACTATTTGCAGTAGTTCACCGGTGCCCACATCTACTTTGGTTACCGATAGTTTATCGGCATCGGGGTGCTTGGCGCACTCTTTTACTTCGCCTATTACTACACCTTCAAGCCCACCCTGTATAGTTTCAAAAGGGGTAACATCCTCTACTTCCAGGCCCACGCCCGTTAGCACCTCGCCCAAATCTTTAGGAGTTAGGTTAAAATCAACATAATTCTTCAGCCAGTTATAGGATATCTTCATTTGATGCCTTGATTTACGGCCCAAATCTATAAAAATGCGCGGCGCTGCGAAGTGTTTCTATTGAGCATTAGCGCCAGTACCACCCGCCAGTTCGTAACCTATAGTATCGTTGCTGAAAAATGCAGGGTTATGGATAGTAAAGCAAGTGCCGCTAACAAGGGCATTATCATAGGTCTCGGCCCATTTCTCCTCTGTAATCACATCGCCGGTAGCCGACATTACATGGTGAAAATAAATAAGTGTGCCCGTAAGGTTACCCGGCGTGCCGGTATGCAGGTGCGATAGGTATGTTGTGTTAGGAACCAATCCATGCGCTTCCAGCTTTACTATTACCGTATCGGAATACTCTGTTTCAATAAAAGACACTTGCCCGGTTAAGGCAGAGCCATTGTAAGGGCACAGGGGGTATGTTATAGTTCGTAGTTCTTTAGTTTCTTTTTTGCAGGCAGCAAAAAAAAGCAGGGCAATAAACAGGGGCAGTAATTTCTTCATTAAAACAATTTGCCCTCAAACGGACAAATACAAAATTTATTGCACTTCAAGCTCTTTAGCCTGGTAAACCTGCTTGGCATTTTCGTATTGGTGTACATAGGCTACTATATGCATATTCTCCGGTTTCCATTTGGCGGCAAGTGTAGTTTTGTAAACTTTCACTACTACACGGCCGGCATCCAGAGGCTGGTCTATTACATCGCCCTGCACAGCCGTAATAAAAGCACGCTCTACATCTTTGTGTATGTAAAATGTATCAATAACAGAACCGTCCAGCTGAGCGCTTTCAATGTCGCTTTCGCTTAGCACCACGGTTAGTTTGTTTTTCTCTGCTACATTCTGGGTGTAGTGCAACTCCGTTACAATAGTAAGCTCACGGTTAGCAGGGTTATACATTTTGTCCAGCACCAGGTTAACAGGTGTGGTTTGTGCCAGTTGCGCAGTAGTTTTGCTGCTCCACACGTTTTTATCCCACAATACGCTGGTGCCATTAGGCAGGCGGTCCACAGCTGCTACCGGTTCAAAACCCAGCTGACCCATAAAATCGAACAGCGATTGTGCAACAGCATTCTGAAAAGTGTCCTTACTAAAAGGATAGTGATAGCCCAATGAGTTAACCGGGTGAAAACTAACAGAGATAACCCTGCCGGGGTTTGCTGATTTTATAGCCGCCGTAATCTGGTGCCCCTGCGGACAGTTAGGGCACCTAACACCGGTAAACTCTTCCAGTATCACATTCTTCACTTCGGCTGTTTGCGGCGTTTCTATATACGTAGTATCCGAAACTGCATTCTGGTTATTCTTCAAATTTATTTCCGGGCCTACTTCTTTACACGATTGCAACAGAAGATAAACTATACTTGCCGCTACTACTGCCCAATATTTAGTTGCCATAAAACGCATTTGTATTTATCCTTTAATCATTCTCTATATCTGCGTAATCACACGTTCTTTAGAACGTAGAGTTAACCCCAATTTTAACCCCGCTGAATGCCGGCTCTATACGGCACACACCACCGGTACATACAATCCCCTCCACCTGCTTTACATAACTAAGTGTAAACCGGTGCGGCCCCAACGTATATCCGGCAAAAACCGAGTAGTAGTGGTTAGCATTAGGATTTATATCCGGGTTTGGGTCAAAGTTCCACATATCTGACACGGCAAACGAAAAATGCGGTGCAAAATTGTATTCAATCAGGGCATATATCCACTGTCCGTAATCTTTCATTACATGCTGGTATTGCACCTCTACACGCAGGGAGTGTTTTTTGTTGATTTTGTAGCCAAATTCTACAAACGGCGAATAAGCATCTATCTCATGCTCGCCTTCTTTACGGTACAAAAATTTGTTGTAGCGGGCGTACATAAAACCAACTTCTACTTCTATGTTTTTGGTAGGTTTAAATGTACCGGCCAGATACCCTTCGGCAAAAAAGGCGGTATCGGTTGGGTGATATTTTTTTAAAAGAAAATCGCGGATATACGAGCCCTGTGCCGTAAATGTCATCTTCCGGTTAGGTGAGTACGTTATCTCTGCGCCAAAGGCAAGTTCCCTGTTCTCAAGCGATGGTGCAAAATAGCGGGCTGGCAAACGCAATGAGTTTTGGCGCGATACCGGAGGCAAAAAATTAAGCAACCCGTCAAACAAGGCTTCTGTAGCATTTGGCGAACTGTGCAGGTAAAAATTTTCGGTGCGCTTAAACTGCAATATCACCCCAATGCCCGGCTGCGAATAATTTAGTGTGGTAAATATGCAATTGCCCGCCGAATTTATAAGCGAATCTTTTGCATCGTGTATCTGGTCTTTTTTTATAGCCTCTGTGCTTTTATAGGCTCCCTCTATATACCAGCTAAATCCGCCGCCTGTTAAAGTGTTATAAGCAGTTACAGCATAAGTATTGAATTTAGGCACAAAGCGGCCCAGGGTATCGTAACTTTCAATGGTTGAAACTACGGTACTCATACTCTCTCTATCCATACTGCGGTTTATTACACCCACCCCCGGCTGAAAAGTAACCTTGTTGTTTTTGGTAGAGAAATTTCCATCGGCATTAAAGCCCAGCACCAGCGGTTTAAGCACTGTAAATTTCAGTTTCTGCGCGCCGGCAAAGGCTTTAAGCTTTACTTTGCCTTTTACGTCATACTCCAGCCGTGCGCCCAGCAGGGCATTGTCTATACCCAGTGCCCGCTCTTCAAAGGTGCGGTATATAATTCCACTGCCTATCTGGTCGTATATATAGCCCCCGGTTATGGTCAGGTCCTTTACTTTCTTCTTTATAAAAAAATTGCCTACACCCACGCCGGTATAAGGCGACGTAGGCACGCGGAGAATAGAGTTATAGAAGAAATCTATCCGCACGCCTGTTTGCAGTTCAAACTTATCGTTGGTGTATTTCAGTTCCAGCCAGTTATCGGTGCCTACTTTCAGGTTATCGTAGTGCGGCAGGTTAAAGGCGCCAATCTTTTCATCGCGGATAAAAAAGTTGGTGTTGTTTTGAAAAGAACCAGAAAAATACCCCCACTGCCCGCTGGCAGTTGTGAATAAAAGCAAAAAGAGTATTGTGGGTAAGGTGTTTATTTTTTGCATGCAACCAATCAGATTGAAGGGCGTAAAGTTATTCTAATAGCTATTATTCAAAAATCGTTTTAGTTTTATTCATCTATATTGGCATGGGCATTGATATACTGCCCCAAAAATCAAACTATGAAAAAAACCATTCTGGCTTTAGTCTTGTTACTGTCGGTTTTCCTTACAAATGCCCAAGGCGAAAAAACTGCGATTGAAAAAGTAATTGGCGAAAAAACAATTCCCTCTATTACCCTGGCCGATATGAATGGTAAGCAGGTAGACGTAGCCAGCTATACTAAAACCGGCAAAATTACGGTGCTCAGTTTTTGGGCTACCTGGTGTGTGCCTTGCAAAAAGGAGCTGACCAACATAGCTGATGTGTATGATGAGTGGAAGAAGAAATACAACATGCAGATAATAGCCGTATCTATTGATGATTCGCGCAGCGCCACCAAAGTAAAGCCAACCGTAGAAGGCCAGCGCTGGGAGTACGAGGTGCTGCTGGATGTAAACCAGGACCTTAAGCGCCAGTTAAACATACAAAGTGTGCCCTTTACCCTGCTGGTAGATGCCGGCGGTAAAATAGTTTACTCGCATTCTGGCTATGTAGATGGCGATGAATATATACTGGAAGAAGAAATACAAAAGCTGGTAAAAAAACAGTAGCTAATCAGGCATCTTACTATGAAGCTGGCCTTAGTTACCTGTGCAGCACAACCCTGCTTAACTGAAAGTGACCGGCCTTTGGTCACTTTGTTTAAGCAGCATGGTATACACGCCGAACCTGTTATTTGGAACGATGCAGGTATTGAGTGGAATAAATTTAGTGCTGTACTCATACGCTCCGTTTGGGATTATCACTTGCACCAGGCCGCATTTAACCAGTGGTTAAGCATGCTGGAGGCTAATCGTATTTACACGTTGAATCCCGTTAATACCATAAAAGGCAACCAGAATAAACTCTACCTGCAGCAATTGCAGCAGGCAGGGGTGGAGATAATACCAACCATATTTCTGCCTAAAACCACTGATCTTGATTTATCAGAAATTAAAGCGAGGGGCTGGACAAAGGCGGTTATTAAGCCGGCTGTTTCGGCCAGCGCTTACCTCAGCAGGGTATTTAATGCAGATGAAATAGCCGCTGTAGAAAATGAGTATAAGCCGGTAGCCCTGAAGTGTGAATTATTGGTGCAACCCTTTGTGAATGAGGTAAAGCAACAGGGCGAAATATCATTGGTGTATTTTAACCGGAGCTTTTCGCATGCTGTGCTAAAAGTACCGCAGGCCCACGATTTTAGGGTGCAGCAGGAGTATGGGGGAATAACTACACCCTATGAACCGGATAAGTCCGTTCTTTCAACGGCTGGTAAAATTCTGACGTTGATAGACGACGAGTTGTTATACGCCAGGGTAGATGGTGTTTTGGTTGACGGCCGTTTTGTATTAATGGAACTGGAATTGATAGAGCCCTACCTTTTTTTTGATTATAGCACAGGCTCTATGCAGCAGTTTGTGGGGCATGCCGTTCAATTGATAAAAAATCATGTGCTATTATAAAGATATTCTAAATTAATATGTTTTGTTTGCGCTTTATTAAGATCCACTATGAAACACAAACTACTCTTCACTTGTTTTGGCATGTTGCTGATATGCAACAGCATTTTTTCGCAATATTGCGGCACTT
>DATGWP010000008.1:0-20502 GCA_035299425.1 Chitinophagales bacterium
GCGCATTAACAGCCTGGAGGCAACAAGCCCTGTAAACGGCACCAAAGTGCTTACCGGAAACGTACTTGGCCAGCCGCTGGTGGTAAACCGTGCAACCGACTTTCCGCTTACTCCGGCCGTGAGCGAGTTTACCATCAACAACAGCAATTCTAACATCAAGGAGTTACTGGGCATTTTGCCTAACCAGCTACGATACAATGTAGATGTAAAAACCAACCTGAACGGTAACACCGGCCAATACCGCGATTTTGCGTACTTAGAAAGTGCCCTTAAGCTTAACCTGAATGCCGAGATACCTCTATCGCTAATAGCCAACCACCTGATGCTAAAGGATACGTTTGCCTTTGACCTAAGCAATACCAACCTTAACGTGGCCGGCATATCGGATGGGGTAATTAACCTGATAGCTAACAATAAATACCCGATAGAGGCTATATTAACCATGATTATGTATGACGAAAACTGGGCACCGGTAGATACTTTTATGATAGATACCCGTGTGCAGCCCGGCGACATGGATAACACCTGCCGCGTGAATGCGCATAAAAAGACCAAAATCCCGCTTTACGTTACCGAAGAGCGAATGGATAATATAAAACGCGCAAAAAATGCAGTGGTTACCGCCGACTTCTCTACATCATCTAACAATACCCTGTGCAACGGGCAGCATTTAAAAATTTACAGCGATTACAACCTCGACCTTACATTTACGGCCCGCTTTAACTACAAAGTACAGGTCGGTTTTTGATTATCAATTCTGTGATTAAGTTTACCCTCGCAATGAGAAAAACCCTTTTGGCAATTGGTGTGCTTATTTCTGTAGTGCTATCAGCACAGGATTCTACTGCCGTAAAAACTGTGGCAGTTGCTGATTTAAGCATAGACAGCACGCCTGCTAACCGCCTGCAACTTTATAACTATACCAGCCTTAGCATTAATAACCTGTATAGCGAGAACCTGCGCAATGGGGCCAACAACCGCATTACTATAGATTTTGATTACGCGGCCAACTCCAACTCAGCCACTATGGGTCTGGTATATGCAGTACTGTTCAGAAAGCAGGTAACACCGGCTATGAAAGACAGGGTTGATAACAACATAAAGGACAAGCTGCGCATGGAAGATTTTATGAAAACTGGGATTACCTATCGCCGCTACATAAAAAAATGGGATGGCGAGGTTTTCTTTAGTTACCACCACCGGCAGATGCGCAATGTAATTGCCCCTAAAGGTTTGTATCAGTTAGCATTTTATGGCAATGCCCGTTTTGCCGGCGACACGGTAGATATAAGCGACCTGAGGGTGCAGAACTACATCTACAACCAGTATACCGGTGGTATAAAAAAGACTATTGACTACGGCAAATATCAAATGGAGTTTGGCTTTGGCTTATCGTTTCTGCAAATCATTAACCAGCAGGACATAAGCACTACCGACTCGTGGATATACACCGCCGAAGATGGCGATACCATTAAAGTAAAATACGACCTTAGTTTCAACACTGCCCGCGAAGGTGCCAATACCTTTTTTCAACGCAACGGCTTAGGCGCCAGCGGCGATATGCATCTGGCCTTTATGAACCGCGACAAATGGAAACTGAGCATCGATTTTTCGGATATAGGCTATATGTATTTTCGCAAAACCCCGGTTAACTACAGTGGTGCTAAACTGGTTGAGTTTCGTGGCATAGTGATACCAAATTTGCTGCGCTTCAGTGCACAAACATTTGACACCCTGAATCTGGATAGCGCTGTGCGCTCTTACCTACCAGTTAAAAGCGGCAACCAGTATTCGCTGTTCATTCCTTTTACAGCATCTATTGCCTTCAGCAAGCCATTACTTAACAAACGGTTGGTGCTTACCTTTGGTTACCAGTACCGTTTCTTACCCGGTTATTATGGCTATGGCTATATGAAAGCCAACTACTTTATTAAGCCTGATATGCAGATATCGGTAACCGGTGGTGGTGGTGGCTATAGTTGGTTCAACCTGGGTGTAGAATTTGCCAAGCGCTGGAAGTATTTTGACCTGGCCATAGGCAGTTCTAACCTGTTGGGCACCTTAATACCATCGCACTACACCGGCACAGGGTTATACCTGCGCATGGGTAGTTGTTTTTAAATCCCTTAAGGGGCCTAAATGCCAACCATACAAACAGATGTATTGATAATAGGTGCTGGCCCCGCGGGTGCCAGTGCTGCGCTGTTTCTGGCTAAGAAGGGAATTGCCTCGGTAATAGTAGACAAAGAGAGCTTTCCCCGCGATAAAATTTGCGGCGATGCGCTTAGCGGCAAGGCTGTAGAGGTGCTGAACAAACTGGATAAAACCTTAGTGCCCGAAATTGCAGCGCACGATAAATTTCTTGGTTCCTACGGTGTAACTTTTGTAGCACCTAACGGGCAATCGTTAAGAGTGCCGTTCCAAACCAAAAAAGAAAAAACAACCGCGCCCGGCTTTATATCTAAACGAATAGATTTTGATAACTGGCTGGTAGAAAAAGTAAAAGCCAGCAAGCATATCCAATTATACGTGGGTACAGAAATACGCCACTACCGTAGGGAAGCCGGCAGCATATTGGCTGACGCGAACAATGGCACCACTTATAGCGCCAAAATTGTTATAGCCTGCGATGGTGCTTACAGCACCTTTACCAAGGATATTGCCGGCATTAAAACCGAGCCGGAGCACAACTGCTTTGGCCTCCGTGCTTACTATAAAAACGTAAATGGGCTTGACCAGGAGAATTTTATAGAGCTGCATTTTCTTAAAGAGTTTTTACCGGGTTATTTCTGGATTTTCCCTCTGCCGAATGGCGGGGCCAATATTGGCGTAGGTATGCGGGCCGATAAAATGCACGATAAAAAAGTAAACCTTAAAAAATCGTTTGAAAGCATATTGGCAAACAACCCGGTAATGAAAGAGCGGTTTGACGGGGCCGAAAGGGTGGGCGATATAAAATTGTTTGGCTTACCGTTGGGCTCTAAAAAACGCACCCTCTCGGGAGATAACTTTCTGCTATGCGGCGATGCTGCTATGCTTATAGACCCTTTTACCGGCGAGGGCATAGGCAATGCTATGTTCAGTGGCTTGTATGCAGCCAACCAAGTGGAGCGTAGCCTGCAGCAAAACAATTTCTCTGCTGCATCTATGCAGCAGTACGATAAAGAATTATATGGGCGACTTTGGAGCGAACTACTACTCTCCTACCGCATGCAGCAGCTGGTCAACTTCCCCGCGCTGTTTAACTTTGTAGTGCGTAAGGCCAATAGTAATAAGGTACTTAGCGAAACCATATCCTGCATGTTTGAAGACCTGGACATGCGGGCCCGGCTTAAAAACCCCATGTTCTATTTACGGCTGCTGTTTGCCTCATAAAATTCACCTCAGTAAATTGCCAATAGCTCTTAAACCAACAGGCTTTTAGACCGAAACGTTTATTTTTGCGCCATTAAAAATTACAAATTATGAAAAGAATATTTCTAAGTGTTTTTGTGATGGTGGCGGTTACGCTGGGTGCAATTGCACAGAGTAACGGGAAAGTATGCGACCCCGAAAAAGAAAAGCCCAACGCTAAAAACACCAAAGCCGTTAAAGGCAACTATGGCGTAGCGGTAAGCAAGGATGGTGCGGTAGATGTAAAACAGCTGCCCGAAAAAATGAAGAATGAAAAAGAGATTTTTGTAAAAATACAAGGTGATGTAATTACAGCCTGCCAGGTAAAGGGCTGCTGGATGACCGCCGACCTGGGCGACGGAAAATCTATGCGCATCCGATTTAAGGATTACGGCTTTTTTGTGCCTAAAGATAGCGGTGGCAAAAAATTCTATGCCCAGGGCCTGGCATCATGGAGCGAAACATCGGTAGCCGAATTACAGCATTATGCCGAAGATGCGGGCAAAAGCAAGGAAGAAATAGCAAAAATTACCGAGCCAAAGCGCGAATTGGTATTTTTAGCCGAAGGGGTATTGTTAGAGAAAAAGTAATTTTCCACACACTATTTTATTTTTGAACTAAGCGATTATATTTGCGCTCCGCTTTGAGAAAAGCAAGGCTGATTCTGTAGCTCAGCTGGTAGAGCAATACACTTTTAATGTATGGGTCTCGGGTTCGAATCCCGACAGAATCACAAAAGCGTTCCGACAAACCGGAACGCTTTTTTTATGTCCCTTTCACCACTTCTCTCATTGTTTGGGCATTTAGTATACCAGCTTCGCCCGCCGTATTATTAAAGAAGATAAACGCCTCTTTCACCTTCTTCTTCTTTAGTATAGATTGATAAAGCGTGCTCAGGTATTCATTACTGTAATCAGAATAAAACATGCGCGGCACACCATGCAAGCGCACATACACCGTGGGGGAATTAACCACCAGCTTTTCGGGCATTTTAGGATGGCTCACAGTACAAAAAACAATATTTCTGGCAGCCAATTCTGCTTGTACTTTTTTCGTCCACCAGCTTTCGTGCCTAAACTCAACTACATTCTTATATCCCGGATTTAGGCTTTCCATTAACAAAATCAACCTCTCTTCACTGTATTGGAATTGTGGTGGCATTTGGAACAAGGTGCAGGCAAGTTTATCCTGCAATCCGCTATCGCAGGCCTGGTAAAAATCATCAATAAGCCTTGCACAATCCTTAAACTGTTTATAGTGCGTAATTAACCGGGGTGCCTTCACACAAAACAAAAAACTATCAGGGCTTTTTTTATACCAGGCACTTAAACTCTCTGCCGTAGGAAATCTGTAAAAAGTTGTATTCAATTCCAGCGTATTAAAATTCTCTGCATAAAACTCAAACCATCTGCGCTGTGGCAACTTGTCGGGATAAAAAATCCCTTTCCAATGGCGATTGTAAAATCCTGAACATCCTATGTTGAACTTTGGTTTCATGCTACCGGTAAAGTTTTTGGCAGTTAGTGCAAAAGAAGCTGCGGCGTTTTTTAACCCCAATATATTTTTTAAAAGTGGGCAGACCACACCGCTTACATTCTTTTTTAGTATGAATAAGCCAGTGTTTCTTTAATACGAAGTCGCGTTTCCAATTAAGAAAATCGAAGCTGTAGTTACTTGCTTCATCTACCAGTTTTTTGAGCTTTGCTGGAGGAATTTTAGAAGCAACCGATTCTGGATGTATGCGTACCCGGTAAAGCACTTCGTTTTTAATAATGTTGCCTACACCCGAAAAAATATCCTGCTCCAGTAAAACATCACAGATTAATTTTTTGCCTTGACCACGCACTTTCTTTCTGGCAGCAGTAGCATCCCATGCATCGTTCATTACGTCTACCGACCAATCGTAATGCTCATCTACCGGGCCTTCTAATATTTTCACCGCACAGGTATAAAAATTAATCTCTCCGTTTTTAAATGCGAGACTAAGCCGGGGCGCATGCTCTTTCTTATCATCAATACGGTAAGTGCCAAACATTAGTAAATGTATGCGCACAGTAAATCCCTTAAAACAAATGAGGAAATGTTTACCCCAGGTTTTGATGGCAATTACCTTCTGGCCTTCCAGCATGCTCATATCAATTTTTGCAGTGCCGCTTGCTGCCAGCACTTTCTTACCTTCGAAGCGAAGGGTTTCTTCCTTTAACAAGACTATTGATGGGCCTTCGGGCATTGAATAGGTTTACCTATTCAAATTCAACAATTACGCCAGTTTATGTAGTTAAGGTAGTAGTGCTTTTGGTTTCCCAGTGGCTTATAACCACAGCAGCTGTTAAATCGCCCGATACATTGATAACTGTACGGCACATATCCAGTACACGGTCTACACCTATAATTATCCCAATCGCTTCGGCAGGTATACCCAGCGATACTAATATAATAGCCAGTACCGGCAATGAACCACCCGGTACACCTGCAGTACCAATACCGGCTAATATGCTAATTACAACTACCATTATCTGCTGTGTAAGCGATAAATCAATATGAAAGCACTGCGCCAAAAACAAAATGGTTATCCCTTCAAACAAAGCAGTGCCATTTTGGTTGGCCGTACTGCCCACTGTCAGCACAAAATTACTTACACGTTTTGGCAATTTAAGTTTATCGTGTGCTGCTTTTATTGCTGTAGGTAACGTAGCATTACTGCTACTGGTAGAAAAAGCCGTCAGCATCACTTCATCGGTTTGTTTGAAAAATTCTATTGGGCTTTTATTACCTAAGAATTTAAGTAGCAATGAATACGTGCCAAACTGGTGCAGCGCTAACGCTGCTATTACCACCAATACGTATTTACCCAGGGCCATCATCACATCCCAACCCGTAGTAGAAATAAGCACAAACAATAGTGATGCAACACCAAAAGGTGCCAACTCCATAGCCATACCAATTATCTTCATTATAACCTCGTAAAAACCCTCTATCGCATTTCTAAAGGCTTCTGTTTTTTCACTTTTTACGCTAATAAGTGCTATACCAATCATCAGAGCAAAAAACATTACGGCCATAATACCACCACCTCTGTATGCCGGGTTAAATGCATTCACCATGTCCTCTAAAGGATTACGCGGCACTATCGAAATTAAAACATCAGCCACACTGCGTTGTGGTGTATTACTCGCTGTTTCAGTTATAGTCTTTAGTTTATCAGCATATTGCGATACAAGTTTTTGCCGGCTTTCTTCCGGTATACCGCTTCCGGGTTTAAATACAGAAACCATGGTAATACCTATAATAACAGATATGATAGAAACGCAAACAGTATAAATAAGTGTGCGGATACCTATGCGCCTTAAGTTTTTGAGATCGGAAAACTCGCCCGTGCCTACAATCAGCGCGCAGAATATAAGCGGAATAACCATCATAAAAATCAGGCGTAAAAAAATATCGCCCACGGGCTTTACCCACACATTAATAGCCGCAATCGTTTCAGGGCTGATACCTGCCAGTTGTACAATGGTGCCAAAAATTACCCCTATCAACATTCCCACTAAAATTCTATAATGCACTGGTATGGTTTTCATATTTCCCTTGTTTAGGCAATTTGTATGTGAAGAAAGCAAATCCTATTTCACCAGCACTTCAATAGCTGGCGAATTTATAGGCGGCGGAAAATTATCCTGGGTAGGAGATATAAATATCTGGTAATGGCCAGGCTTAACGGGCGGCTTAACTTTTACACTTGCCCGCCCCGTAGCAAGCACGGGCTCCAGTAGATTATCCGTTTCATAATCGCCAAGTTTTGTCTTTCCTTCGTAAATACGATAAGTAAGCCTTGAACGTTCATTGGGCAGGGGATGATTTATATACGGAGACACTACGTTTACTGGAATTTCAATTTCTGCGCCACCCGTCACTGAATATGATCGCTCAAGTGGTGTAATAAGCAATTTGTACCACGATATAAAGCTATCTACCACAAAGCCATCGAAATTAGTAGCGCGTGTTATCAGCTTGTCACGTCTTTTAGCCCCATCCGGTATAAAACCCCAATAGGTACATACATACACTTCCTTGTTTTGAATATCATCTTCGATATTCAGAAGATTATACTGACTCCTGCGCATCTGCACCTCGGTGGTACTAAACGCTGTTTTACCAGTGTAAAAGGTATACTTCGATGCCTTTTGATAGGAACTTAGAAAAACAACCGGCCTGTTGCCAGCGTGTACTTCAATACTATCGGCCCATTCTTTCCAATGCTGCGTTTCAGATTGTATCCCTAAACACTCTTTGGTAAACGGTGTGCCGTAATGTACGCGCAAGGCCACAATGCTTAATACCGAAACCGGTAACAAAAACAATAGCCAGCGCGCTGGTTTTGCATTTGCTTCAAGATACCGGTAGCTTAACACAGCCAGTGGAATCACATTTACAATAGTCCAGTTGGCCTCGGTGCGGCCTTTAAAACTGCTAACCAGAAAAAACAGATAAGTACCCCATAACTGAAACTGCATAGCGCGCTGAAACTTGTTCCTGGCTTTATGCCTGGCTGCTGCATACAGCAAAAGCAAACCGGCCGGTATACCTGCCAGTAATAGTTGTCCGCCCAAATACTCACTGGTACGCATCCAGCTATATACTTCGCGCGAACGCTCAAAAAGGTGGAATCGAAATGTAGGAAAATCATTCTGCCACTGCCACCATAGGTGTGGTGCAAACAAAATTGCACCGGTAACAGAGGCGAGGTAGAAAGTCTTACGTCTAAGCAATTGCGGGTTTGATAGCAACACAAAAAATATAGTCAGCACCCCGTGATATTTACTGTAGAGCATGCTGGCCATACACATTCCAAGCAGTATAGCTGTTAGCGCAGTGTCTTCATCCAGATACTTTTTATAAACCACAAAAAAACAAGCAGCAAAAAACAGCAGCGGTATATCGGGCACCGCAAAAAAACCAAGCGCAAGCAATGGTGTAATACTTAGCAGTAGCCCATAAAACAACTGTAGATGGGCCGGTTTTATTATATGATATAGCAGGTAAACAGTAGCAGCATTGGCAAGTATAAAGAGCAACCTTACACCCAATTCGTTATGCATCATCACATCGCCCAGCCTGATAAACAAGGCAACCATAGGGGGATGATCAAAATAGCCCCAGGCCAAATCTTTTGACCAAAGCCAATAATAAGCTTCATCGTGCAGCAGCTCAGTAAAGCAACATTGCACCATGTTTACAAGCACCAGCCCCGCCAGAAAAATGAAAATTACCCTACCCTTTTGCATATTGTTTCAGCAGTCAACAATAAGGTAATTTGGGCTAATATGCTACCGTACACTTAATGTCTGTCGCCGTGGCCCAAAGCACTTATTCATACAAGTCCCCAAAGGTGGCATTTTTGAAAAATGTCCATACCCCATATTTTTAAATACTTAGTTATTAAGCAGTTATCGAAAACCCATGTCCATACCATTGTCTCCTCCCCTCTCTGCATTACCTTCATTTTATCCCATAATGGCTTTACCTGATTCAAGTAATTTTTGCAATGCACCTTGTTGTATAGCACATGAATGAACTTTCTGCAAAACCAGCTGCCCGGCCCTACCTGTTTGCTCCCAAATGCTAAAAGATTTTAAATAAATTCACAGGCAATTTTATATCAGATCTTTCGGGGCTACGTTATAATATTGGTACGTGCTTTGAATACATTGAAGTAAATAGAAATTTATATGAAAACCCTACCCGCCCTTCTGTTATTATTTGCCGTGCAACTAAGCATGGCTCAGCAAAAAACAGAAGCCGGCACCCAACCCATTACTAATAGCGATATAACGTATGTAACCGATAGTACACTAACCGGTATAGATACTATAGCTACGGTAAACCTGCGCGATGTGAATGTAGTTTATTTTAAAACCAAGGAAGACTGGATTACTTACGTAAAGTACAAAAGCCGCATACAAAAGGTAATGCCTTATGTAAAAATAGCCAACCAGCTATATAACGAGCTAAAAACAGAAAAGGAGAATGATAACCGCCGGGGATACCGCCACTACCGTAAGGACGTAGAGAAGGAGATGCGTACCAAATTTGAAAAAGAACTTAAAGACCTAACCACCAGCCAGGGCGAAATGCTGTTTAAGTTATTAAACCGCGAAACAGGCAACAATGCTTACTTTATTATTAAGGAGATAAAGGGCGGCGTTACGGCCTGGTTTTACCAGCAGATAGGTAAACGATATGGCTATGATCTAAAAGAAACCTATGACCCCGAAAAGGAAAAAATGATAGAGCTTATCATCCGTGAGTTAGGGCCTGCCTATAATGTAAAATCCTAAACTGCTTTAGGGCCTAACCCAATCTTTTTTTCAATTACTGCACCAAATTCATTTTCCGGAATAAGTTGCATACACTTAAAATGCCCTTGGGGACATTTGTCGTAGCCCAGTTTGCTGCAGGGGCGGCAAGGTAAACCCTGCACCTGATATAAAACATTAGGCACCGGATGCTTACCAAGATAAGGATACATGCCAAACTCAGGAATGGTGTTGCCCCATATAGATATTACCGGCCGTTTATAGGCGGCAGCAATATGCATTAAACCGGTATCGTTGGTTATTACCATATTGGCCTGTTTAACTAATGATGCCGATTGATTAAGAGAGAATTTACCGGCTGCATTAAAAACAAGGCTGTTTCCACCCACCTGCCTTAAAATGGCTTCACCGGCTGCAGCATCCTCTTTGCCACCCAGCAATAGCACAGGCCAATAGCCAGCCTTGCTTATACCCGAAACTATTTTGTCTTCCGGAAACTTCTTGGTGTTCTGCTTAGCTCCTATTACCCAGGCCACATAGCCTTTGTGAAAGCCCGCAGGCAGGGTTTCAATATCTACTTCATCTTCTTTGGCAATAAAATAATCAAGCCCTTCACCATCGTTCTCTACCCCCAATTGCTTACAGGTTTCAATATAGCGGTCTACAATGTGCTTATCAGGCAACCGGTTAATTTTAAAATTAACCATCAGCCATTTTTCAAAATTCAACTTATCAAAAGAATAAGATTTTACACCCAGCAATAGTTTTAATATTAACGTGCGCTGGTTATTGTGCAGGTCTATTACATAATCAAATTTCTCTTCCTTCAGTTCATTTACGTGCGCCGTAAACGATTCTTCCAGCAGGTGTATTTTAGTAAGGTAAGGATTGTGCTTTACTATAGGCTGAAATGCCTTCTTGGTAGCATAATGAATTTCTGCATCAGGGTATTTTTTTCTAAGGCAGCGCACCACCGGTGTAGTAAGCACTATATCGCCTATAGAAGAGTAACGAAGAATGAGAATTTTCATTAAATACTAAAGTATGATTTTAAAGCATTAGCGTAATGCCCGTATATCCATTTATTCCTCCGCTACATTTTTAAATATCCCTGCCCGCCTGTATTTACTTATTAAGTTTCAAAAACAGGGGCTTGTTTTTGGTGTATATCTCTACAAAGCGCTCAAACATTTCGTCGTAAACCGCACGGTTGTTTTTATTGGGTTCAAATACCTTCCTGGGCTCTACTACCTTCGATACATCGTCCATGCTTATCATGTTTAAAGCTAACAGGGCAAGTATAGCGGTGCCTCTCGAGTTACTCATCAAAGGTTCGCTCATCTGCTTAATAGGCCGGTTAAATACATCGGCAGCCAGCTGGCTCCACACTTCGCTATTGGCACCACCGCCGATAAAATTGATAGCTTCAAAATTTCTACCGGTCATCTTCTCTACATACATCAGCAGCCAGCGCGCGTTCAGGCTCACACCCTCCAGCACCGAGCGCAACATATGCGTGCGGTTATGGCTAAGCGACATATTATAAAAGCCTCCGCGCACATGGTGGTCATCTACCGGTGTACGCTCACCATACAGCCAGGGCAGAAAATATAATCCATCGCTGCCCGCAGGCACCTTATCCGCAATTTTATCTACCAGTTTATAAAAATCTTTAGGCGCAGCACCCGTGTTCAACTCATCTGTATGATACAATAAATTATTTTTTACAAAGTTCAGGCAATTGCCCGCCGACTCCTGCTCGTTGGCAATTAAATACCTGCCCGGCAGCCCAGAGGGTATAGTACCCATATTGTGAAACATATCGGTCTTCTTAAACGGTACATGGCATACCAGCCACGATGAAGTACCTACGTAAAAGTGCCCTTCATAATCTTTTACTGCGCCCGAGCCTATAGCAGCGCTCTGCACATCGGGCGTGCCCGATATCACTTTTACATCCGCATTCAGGTTAAACTCTGCTGCAATTTCTTTAGTTACTGTACCAAGTATACTGTTGGTGGGAACTAAATCCGGCAGCTTGCTTTTTTCAATACCGGTTAGGTTTATCAGCCCATCGTGGTACACAATTTTATTTATATCCCGGTTATCGGTAAGCCAGTAAAGCAGGATAGAATCGTACGAAGCAGCAAACCTGCCCGTAAGCCACAAGTTAAGGTAATCCTTAGGCTCCAGAAATTTATACGTCTTTTCGTATACCTGCGGCAGCTTGTTTTTAATATACAGAATATGAGAAATAGAATCTTTACCCGACTTGGTTGGCCCACCACCGGTTAAGCGTATCCACTGCAAAATTTTACCTACACCGTAACCTTCTACCCGTATAGGCCCGTGCGTTAATTTCTTCACATACTCGGCCCCACGGGTATCCATCCATATCACCGAGTCCATCAACTCCTTGCCGTTTCTATCTACGCACACGGTGCCGCTCCATTGTGCGGTACAGTTAACAGCCACAATTTTCTTTGTGTCTGCCTGCGTATTGGCAATAAGTCTTTTGTAACAGTTTCTAATGGCCGTTGTCCAGTCCGAGGGCCTCTGCTCGGCACCACCACCTTCATATAATAACAAAGGCACTTCTTCAAATTCGTGTCCTATACACTTTGCATTTTTATCAAACAAGCCAACCTTGGGGCCCGATGTGCCAAGGTCTATGGTGAGAATTAGAGCCGACATAGCTTACATTTTGTTTAAACCACGAATGTAGAAGATTGTTGTTCTTCTTTATAAAATTCATCTTTGCGTAATAATCGCTAACCTTAGTTTATGAAAATAACCAAACCCGCAGCTGCCGAATACGAAGGGCACTTTGGCACTTACATTAATACAGTAGCAGATGATGACCTGCTACGTGTACTTAAAGCAGACATGAATGGATTTACGGATTTAGTAAACAGCATACCTGCATCAAAACATAATTACCGCTATGCCGAAGGCAAATGGACCATTAAAGAGATTGTAAACCACTTAACCGATGCAGAGCGCATATTTGCCTATCGTGCTTTGCGCTTTGCGCGCAACGATAAAACCGAATTACCGGGGTTTGAAGAAAACGACTACGTGCCCGAAAGTAATGCGGCTAACCGGTCGATAGAATCGCTGGTGGCAGAATACCGGGCTGTGCGGCAGGCTACCATCATTTTATATGAAAGCTTTACACCTGCTATGTGCCTGCGTATGGGGAAAGCCAGTGGCAAACAGCTATCGGTGCGGGCTTTAGGCTATGTAATAGCAGGCCATACACTGCACCACCAGCAGGTAATACGCGAACGTTACCTTGTTAACTAAAACACGTTTAGAAAAGTTTGTTTTAATTTACAGCACATTTTTTAACCCATAATGGTAAAACACTTATTCTCTCTTTTGGTTATTGCAATTGTTTTTAGTGCCTGCGACGAAAACCCGCCCAAGAGGGTATTTCCCAAAAACAGGCAGCCCATTATTGCCGAAAAACCTTTTCCAAAGGATAAAGAAGTGCCTATTGATCTTCCACCCGCACCCGCGCCCTACACCGGCCCTAAAAAATATTGCTTCGAAATGGAGCTGGGTTCAGATGCCAAAGATATAACCCGCATGCATTTTATCCTGGATGATAACGACAGCATACACGGCAGGCTCGACCATAATTTTGCCGGCCGCAGTCCTGTGTTAGGAACCATTGCCGGTATTAGGGAAGGAGAAATTATAGAACTTAACTATGCTTATACAGATAGTGGCATCAGCAAGGTAGAGGAGTTGGTATTAAAGCTAAAGGACGATAAACTTTTTAAGAAAAACGGCCCTATGGTGTTAGATGAACGGGGAATATGGGTTATAGAAAACCATCGCCTTGCTAAGTTTGAGTTATTTCTCGAGCAACGCGACTGCCAATAATTTTAATCGTTCTTTTTCTTGCTAAAAGTACGCAGATCGGCCATTAGCTGGTTTGCTATGTTATCGGCTGTAGTTTCTGAGTTGCTTTCAGAGTAGATACGGATAATAGGCTCGGTGTTGCTGCGGCGCAGGTGCACCCACTCATTCTCAAAATCTATCTTAACACCATCTATTGTATTTACAGGGTACTTGCTGTATTTCTTCTCTACCTCCTCAAACAATACATCAATATTTACCGATAGGTCCAGGTCTATTTTCTTTTTGGCCATAAAATACGAAGGGTAACCGGCACGCAGCAGCGAAGCAGTTTTACCCGACTTAGCCAAATGAGTAAGAAATAAAGCAATACCCACCATAGCATCGCGGCCGTAGTGCAGCTCAGGGTAAATAATACCTCCGTTGCCTTCGCCCCCAATTACGGCCTTTACTTCCTTCATCTTTTCTACTACGTTTACCTCACCTACTGCAGATGCAAAATACTCCCCACCTGCTTTTTTAGTTACATCGCTCAGCGCACGGGTAGATGATAAATTGCTCACGGTGTTTCCTTTCTTCTTGCTAAGCACATAATCGGCTACGGCCACCAGGGTATACTCCTCGCCAAACATATTTCCATCTTCGCACACGAGGGCCAGGCGGTCTACATCCGGGTCTACCGATATACCGATATCTGCTTTTTGCTTCTTCACCGTCACCGATAACTCATTCAGGTTCTCAGGCAGTGGCTCCGGGTTATGCGGAAAATTACCATTAGGCTCACAAAAAAGTTCAATTACGTTTTCTACACCTAATGCCTTTAGCAATTTAGGCAAGGCCAATGCACCGGTGCTGTTTACACAATCAATAGCTACTTTAAAATTGCGCTTCTTAATCGCTTCTACATCTACCAGTTTCAGCTTCAGTATTTTCTCAATATGCTTATCTATATAAGTATCATCGGTAGTATAAGCACCCAGGGCATTCACATCTTCAAACTCTACTACTTTATCTTCGGCAATGCGCAATAATTCTTCGCCTGCTTTAGCCGATATAAACTCCCCATGGCTGTTAAGCAATTTCAAGGCATTCCACTGCTTGGGGTTATGCGATGCTGTAATGATAATACCACCGCCGGCTTTCTCCTCGTGCACCGCAATTTCTACGGTTGGGGTGGTAGACAGGCCAAGGTCCACTACATCTATACCAATAGATAAAAGCGAGCCAACCACAATATTATTCACCATTTCGCCGCTTACGCGGGCATCGCGGCCTATTACAATTTTGCGGTTGCCCTCGTTAGCCTTTACCCACTCGCCAAAGGCCAGGGTAAACTTCATTATATCTATGGGGGTAAGGTTTGCTCCCGGAAAACCTCCAATAGTACCGCGTATTCCTGATATAGACTTTATTAGTGACAATGCTTTTGTTTTTAATTTTTAGGGAGCGCAAATGTATAAAATTCAACTTTTTAGAAAAACACGCAGCAGCGTTACTTATACACAAAATTGACTTTACAGACGGTCTACAATAACTAATTACTAATCAAATACCTAAATACCAAAATCATTGTATTCCTTTGTGCTTTATAACTAATTATACGTACTAAATCCTGCTATGCCCTGGTTCGCCGAATGGTTTAACTCGCCTTATTATCACCTGCTTTACTCTAACCGCAGCGAGGCTGAGGCTGAATCGTTTATAAATCAGGTTGCAGTCTGTTTAAATATACCACAGGGTGCCGCAGTCCTGGATGTAGCCTGCGGTAAAGGCCGGCATAGTAAGACATTGGCAAAACTAGGTTTTGATGTTACGGGTATCGACCTTTCGCCAAACAGCATAGCCGAAGCAAAAGCATTTAACTGCGATACCCTGCATTTTGATGTATGGGATATGCGCAACACCTACCGCGCCAATAGTTTCGATTTTGTATTTAACCTATTTAGCAGCTTTGGCTATTTTGATGATGAGCGCGACGACTATGCCTGTATAAATGCCTTTTACGAAAACCTTAAACCCGGAGGCACCTTAGTACTGGATTATATCAATACTGAGTGGGCCGTTAAACTGATGAAACCACGCGAGATAATACAGCGCGGCGATGTGCAGTTCCATATTCAAAAAAGACTGGAGAACGGTTTTATAAAAAAGAAAATTGAGTTTCTGGCAGAGGGTGAAGACCACTCTTACGAAGAGCAGCTTAAAGTAATTAACCAGTATAAATTTACCCAAATGCTTACCAAAGCAGGCTTCGAAATTGAACATACCTTTGGCGATTATCAGCTAAATGCATTTGACCCTGCTAATTCTCCGAGACTTATTTTTGTGGCTGTAAAAAAGTAAATGATAGAGACCCTTCGCCATATCGACCATCAGCTGTTTCAGTTTGTGAATCAAACAATGGCTAATCCGTTTCTCGATTTTTGCTGCCCGGTGTTGCGCGGAAAGCCTTTCCTGGTAGTGTTTTATTGTATACTAGGCGTATATGTTTACCGCGCATACCCGCAACATTTTTTTAAAATAGCTATAGCAGGTGCGCTTACCTTTCTGCTTACCGACCAGCTATCTGCTACCGTTATCAAATCTATCTTTCACCGCATCAGGCCTTGTAATAATGCTGAAATAAGCGCACGCTTATTGGTTGGCCATTGCGGTGGTGGCTTTAGCTTTGTATCGGCACATGCAGCCAATAGTTTTGGCATGGCGGCTTTTATTGCAGGTATATTTTATTACCGGTGGCAGGTAGTTGCTGTTATGGTTACCTGGGCATCGCTGGTAGCATTCTCACAAGTGTATGTAGGCGTTCACTTTCCGGCAGATGTGGTGGGCGGTGCATTGGTGGGTATACTAATAGGTAGTACAACAGCGTTAGTATTGAAGAAATTTCAGCCACTTGAAACAGATTGAGTTTCTATTCATCTTACTATTATTATCAGCTTGCAATTGGCGGAGCACTAACCAATCAGTAAACACAGATGTAGCAATTAATTCTTTTGATTCTACCAATAACATCAGCACCTCGCCACAAGATTCAATTGCAGAGTATAGTTGCCCCAGCGATACAGGCCCGGAATCGAACAGCGTGATGGGCAAATATGCCACCGATCCCTTAATACCGCAGGCATTTAAAGATATTTACGCTAACCCCAATGAGCTTACTGACAGCGAAATTTTACTAAGTATACCAGATAGCCTGTTTAGCCGCGACACACTGCGTCACCGGTTTTATTTTATTCTTACCGACCTGGTAATGGACTACAGCGATGGGGCATACTCTGAACCCCTCTATATGACAGTAAAAAAATATGCAGAAACATATCCCAACGAAATGTTGTATTATCTGAATAGTGATTACCAGCTTTCAGAAAAATCGCTTGGCAAATGGGCTGATGGCATTTTAATGGAAATAGGTATTGCCTGCGAAGGACATGAACTTGCCTGCATTGACAAATTGCAAACTACCATGAGAAGAAACTGCACCAATTGTAGAAATAACGAATTATTACAAATTGACCGCTTTACAGATACTATGAGAAGTTACTACAGTCTCTGGCCTGGTAAGGAGTAAATCATTTGTGAGTATTTTACATTTGTATTACTATTGTCTATTCACCATTAACTATTCACCATCCATGACATTCGAATTCATAAAAGTAAATCCGCAACACGAAAAATTTGTAGCGCTTATAGAGCTTAACCGCCCTAAAGAGCTAAACGCACTCAGTCGCCAGGTAATGCTGGAGATACGCGATGCCCTGCGCGAACTGGATGAAGACGACAACGTGCGCGTAATTATATTAACCGGTGGCCAAAAAGTATTTGCAGCCGGTGCCGATATTAAACAGATGGCCACTGCTACTGCCATAGATATGCTGAACATAGACCAGTTTAGCACCTGGGACCAGATAAAGAAAACCCGCAAACCAATCATTGCTGCCGTATCGGGCTTTGCACTAGGCGGCGGTTGCGAGCTGGCTATGACCTGCGATATGATCATAGCTACCGAAACAGCCCGCTTTGGACAGCCCGAAATTAAAATAGGCACCATGCCGGGTGCAGGCGGCACACAACGCCTAACCCGGGCTGTAGGCAAAGCACTGGCTATGGAGTTGGTGCTTACCGGCAAGTTTATCTCTGCCGAAGAAGCTCTGCAAGCAGGCCTTGTAAACCGAATAGTACCGGTAGAGTTAATGCTGGACGAAACACTTAAACTAGCGCGCGAAATAGCCAAACAATCGCCGGTGGCCGTTAAACTGGCCAAAGAGGCGGTAAACAATGCCTTCAACTCTACATTAGATGAAGGATTAATTTTTGAGCGCAAAAATTTCTACCTCACCTTCGCGTCCGAAGATCAGAAAGAAGGCATGGCGGCATTTGTAGAAAAACGCACACCCGACTTTAAGGGCAAATAAGCAAGCTCCAGTAATGACCCGCTACACTCCTGTTTGCGCAGCCTTGCTTATTGTGTTCCTGTTTGCAGCTACCACGGCCTTGGCTAAGCAAGAGGTTACATTTAATAACGTAACAGCCACCACTAAAATACATAACGAGGTAACCTGCCTGGTGGTAAAGTTTGATGCGGTGCTTAAATACTCCTATAACCAGTTACTGCAACAAGGCGATAGCTGCGACCAATACATAGTAGAAGTTCATTTAAAAAACAGCGCGCTGATAAATACCACCAAAGGCTACGGTAGCTACCAGGATAAAGACGGCAAGCTTAAAGTAACTCACACCATACTGCTTTTTAACGATGTAAAATACTTTGGCAATACAACTTTGTACATCCCTTTGGCGGCTATTAATCTTACCGAAGGCACTCAAACATTACAACCGACGTTTAAAGTGACCGACCGCTGGCAGCACACTATAACTGCTACGCAGACCGGTCAGCCGTTTAATGTCCTGTTTCCACAAAAATTAAACCTGCGCATTTCGGTTAAAGAAATTACAGTTTCTGAAACAGACCAGAAAGAAAAATTCTGGGATTATTTTTTTGCAGATACAACCAATGCAAAACCCGAAGTTTGCTGGAGCGTTCTACTCGCATCAAAAAAACTAAATGGCTCGCCATATGCCAAAGACAATTACTGCTACCGCGATACAGAAGGGAAAGACGATGTAGAGTTTACTATCTGCAAAAACGATATTTTCTATATCAACGTTTACGATTTTGACATGCTAAGCTTTAGCGACCAGATAGGAAGCATGCGGGTAGACATGAACGATATGAAACAATTCAGCGGAAGCAACTTCACCACCAAATTTGGGAAAGTGCAGAAGATGGATTTTGTGGTAACTATATTGTAAAGTATAAGCGCATTGCTTTTAAACAAATAAACCCATTGTAACATGAGTAACATCCAGCAATTTAAAATGCGCGAGGGCGGCTTTGCAGAAATGAGAAAAAAGCTGCTTGTAAAGATGATACCTGTATTCATTGGCCTCCTGGTATTTATAGCACTTTTTGACAAATACAACCCGCAGAATAAAGATGGCAACATTGACCCTTTCATGATTGTAATAATGTCTGTGGTGTTTGCTGTCGGCATTTACATGGGCCTGAAAAAACAGCAAAAGATAATAGAAAGTTATACGTTAACCTTTACAGGCACATCTATTATCCGCCAACAACAAAACACTCCTTCTATTGAAATACCTTATGCAGAAATAACAGCAATAGTTAAAGGGCAGGATGGCAGTTTGAGTGTAATAGGAAACTCTAAATTAAACGCAATAGGCATATTTGCACAGATAGAACAGCGCGAAAGAGTGGAAGAATTACTGGCTGCATTAAAACCCATAACCGGAGCTACAACCGGACAAACATTCTTAGTAAAATACGGTACAATTCTGGCACTTCCTATGATAGGCGCTATGGCAGGTGTTTATTTATCAAACAATAAAATAATTGTAGTGCTATGCGGCATTAGCATTGTATGTGTTTTTGTTTATTCCTTTTATGTGATAAGAAAGAGCAAAAATATAGATAATCAAACCAAAAAATCTGAATGGGTATCGTTACTGGTCCTGCTATCTATTGTAGCCATTGTATATTACAAATTAACTACATTACCATAAAAAATTTGCTTTAAAGGATAATCTACCTTCCCGCCACACAGGCATCAGGCTTCATCTCGCTTATCCATTTTTCTATCAGCGCTACACCTTCGGTGTGCACCAGGTTTTTACCAACCTCGGGCATACGTATACCCGGGTCTTCGCTCTTCATCCTAAAAATCATAATAGATTCTTCTGGCTTGCCCGGCACTATATCAAAAAAATGATTACCGGTTGCTTTACCTGCTGCCACCGGCGTTTTGCAGGCACCCAGCCGCTCCATATTTGCGTTATCTAAATTTAAATACAAACCCGATGTATAGGCAGGTCCCTGCGGGTTATGACAATGCCCGCAATTCATTTCAAGATAAGCACGTGCACGTGTTTCTGTGCTTTGGTGCACCGAGTCGGTCCAATCGGCTATGGCCGGCATGGCAGATATAGCCGGTGCGTTTTTCAATATACCCGCATTTATCCAGTACGATAGCTGATTTTCTTTACCGGTGGCATATTCATAATCGCGGTTCAGGTTGCGCACCTTAGGCCCTATAGGCACTATATTCTCACCGTTGTTCCAGTGGCAGCCTTTACACTGGTTTTTGTTGGGTATCACATAATCAGCTTTACGGGCTTCACCATTATAGTGTACCCAGCTTATCTCTTTCAGGTCGCCCGCGTTTTCAAGGGTGGCTTCGGTCTGCTCATCGTTCCAGATGTAGTCAAGCGCTTCCCAGGCTTTTTCGCGGTGCACCAGCAGGCGTGTCTCCATAATCCGGCGCTTACCTGTCGGATTCCTGAAATCTTCGGGATAATAAAAATTCTTTATCAGGCAGGCTCCTACAGGAAATTTCAAAGTGCCGATAGTATC
>DATGWP010000009.1:0-6958 GCA_035299425.1 Chitinophagales bacterium
TGGTATTGGTCGAAGGTGCGGTAGGCTTCTTCGTACTTTTCCTGCTGTTTTTGCATTAAGCCTAACTGAAAAAGAGTAGCCTCGCCGGCGTTCAGGTCAATGGCTTTTTTAAACCATTTTTCGGCATTGGCATAGTCGTTAAACTTACGGTACGAGTCGCCCAGTTCAATAGCTATATTTTTTTGCTTAAGCGGGTCGCGCTCGGCGTTAAAGTCTTTCAGCAAAAACTCAATGCTTTGGTTGTAGCGAAATAGCTCACGGGCGGTTTTTGCATCTTTTACCTGGAAAGGAACTGATTTGCAGGATGCTACAAAAACGATAAGAAGGAATAAATAATAATTGCCGCGCAAACTCAATTAAATCTGTTTAGCACGAAAGTATAAAAACTTAATAGTTAATGGCTAAAAGTGGTAAGCAAACATCGCAAAAGGATTAGTTATAATAATAACCTTTAACAATTGCCTAAAACGGTGGTGCATCATCAAAATCTTCCGGCCGGTGCTTTTTCTCAAACGAGTTGCTTTCATCCGGTTCGTCGTTCATTTTAGATGGAAGCTTTTTATAAACAGTTTTGTTGCCGCCATCGCCCATAGTGGCGTACTGGTCGCTCACACCCAACTCATCCAGGTTTTCAAACTTGGCAAGCTTATTAATAAAGCGGGTACGCACACTGCCCACCGGTCCGTTACGGTGCTTGGCTATAATTACCTCGGCTATATCTTTGGTTGGGTTGCCTTCGCTATCCTGCTCCAGGCCGTAGTATTCGCCCCGGTAAAGGAACAATACCATATCGGCATCCTGCTCGATAGCGCCCGATTCACGTAAATCCGAAAGGATAGGTTTTTTATCGCCACCCCGTGTTTCTACGGCACGGCTTAGCTGCGAAAGGGCAATTACCGGTATCATCAACTCTTTGGCAAGCCCCTTTAACGAGCGCGATATCTGGCTGATTTCCTGCTCGCGGTTACCGCCGCCTTTACCCTCTACCGTGCCGCTCATCAGCTGCAGGTAGTCTATAACTATCATCTGTATATCGTGCTGCTGTTTTAAGCGGCGGCATTTGCTGCGTAGCTCAAATACGTTGATAGCGGGTGTATCATCAATAAAAATCTGAGCATTCTTCAGGTTGTCTATCTTGCTGGTAAGTATTCTGTATTCGTATTCCTCCAGGCTGCCGCGGCGTATTTTTTCAGAGGCAATCTGTGTCTCCATCGATATTAAACGCTGTACCAGCTGTACGTTCGACATTTCCAACGAGAAGATAGCCACCGGCTTTTTATGGTCTACAGCAGCATTACGCGCCAGGGCCAGCGTAAAGGCTGTTTTACCCATGGCCGGACGGGCCGCTAATATTATCAAATCCGATTTCTGCCAGCCGCCGGTCATTTTATCCAGGTCGAAGAAACCCGATGGCACACCGTTCAGGTGGTCTTCTTCGGCGTTGTTCATACGCACCTCCAACTCCTTCAACTCGCCCATGATAATAGAGGCGATATCTTCTGAGTTACGTTTCAAGCTGTTTTCGGCTATCGCAAAAAGGCTTTTTTCGGCCTTGTCCAATAGTTCAAATACATCGGTGCTGTCTTCGTAGGCGTGGGTTATAATTTCGGTAGAGGCTGATATAAGCTGGCGCTGGATATACTTTTCGGCAATAAGGCGGGCGTGATACTCTACGTTAGCGGCCGAGCCTATTTTGTTGGTTAACTGTGCTATGTAAAAAGGCCCGCCGGCAGATTCCAGGTCGCCGTTTTTCTTCAGTTGCTCGGTAACCGTAAGCAGGTCGATAGGTGCCTGGTTTTGGTAAAGAAGTCGGATAGCCCTCCAGATACGCTGGTGCGCATCTACATAAAATGACTCATCCTTTAGAATATCGCTGATATCATTGATGGCATTGGTCTCAATCATTACCGCACCCAGCACAGCTTCTTCCAGTTCTTTTACCTGCGGGGGCAGCTTACCATAATCCACTACGTTAGCATCCTGATTGCTTCTTCGGGTAAAAGTCTTTTTCGCTATTTCTATTGGGTCTGCCATTGTCTTACTCTCCTTCTATATGTTGAACGAATTACCTATTCGCTTTGTTTTTTTGAGGGTTGCAAAAATTCATTTTTGAAAACTCATATCACAATCTTATGCACTCTTTTTTTATGCTACTTGCAAACGTTCCACACACGTTCCCCGCCCACTTATCCACAAATCTGAACACTTGGTTGATTGCCTATAAAGATACACGGAAAGTGCGCAACTTATCTGCGCATAGCAAGGTTTAACAGCCGTTCTGTAAAAACAAAAAGTTCCACTTTTTGATAAAAGTGGAACTTCTATAATTGAAGGCAATCCTAAAGGCTGTTTAAGTCCCCTTTGGGGATTTAGGGGTATTTATTTAAACGCATCAAGCCCGGTAACATCCATACCTGTTATAAGCAGGTGAATATCGTGGGTGCCTTCGTAAGTAACTACGGTTTCCAGATTCATAAGGTGGCGCATAACAGGGAACTCGCCGGTAATACCCATTCCGCCCAGCATCTGGCGGGCGTTGCGGGCCACTTCCAGCGCCATATCGCAGCTATTGCGTTTGGCCATGCTAATTTGTGCAGGCGTAGCCTTGCCTTCGTTTTTAAGCATACCTAAGCGCCATACCAATAGTTGGGCTTTGGTTATCTCGGTAATCATTTCGGCTAGTTTTTTCTGCTGTAGTTGAAACTGCCCTATCGGCTTACCAAACTGTATTCTCTCTTTAGAGTAACGCAGGGCTACATCGTAGCAATCGAGCGCGGCACCTATTGCGCCCCAGGCTATGCCATAGCGGGCGGTAGATAAGCAGCCCAACGGCCCCTTAATACCCGATACATTTGGCAACAGGTTTTCTTTAGGCACTTTTACATCGTTAAATACCAACTCGCCGGTGCACGATGCGCGCAGGCTCCACTTACCGTGGGTAGTTGGGGTAGAAAAACCTTCCATACCGCGCTCTACTATCAACCCATGAATTTTGCCCGCTTCGTTCTTGGCCCATACCACTGCCAGGTCTGCCAGCGGCGAGTTACTGATCCACATTTTAGCACCATTCAAAAGATAGTGGTCACCCATATCTTTAAAATTGGTAACCATACCGGCAGGGTTACTGCCATGGTCAGGCTCGGTTAGACCGAAACAGCCAAACAGTTCACCTTTACCCAGCTTAGGTAAGTACTTTTTGCGCTGCTCCTCGCTGCCGTATTTATAAATAGGATACATAACCAGAGAGCCCTGTACCGAAGCTGTAGAGCGGATGCCCGAATCGCAACGTTCTAACTCCTGCATAATAATACCGTAGGATATTTCATCCAGTCCGCCACCACCGTACTCGGCAGGCAGGCTTGGGCCAAAGGCGCCTATCTCGCCCAGTTCCTTTACAATGTGCTTAGGAAACTCCGCACGCTGTGCGTAGTCCTCTATAATAGGGCTCAGGCTTTTCTTTACATAGTTCCGCACGGTTTCGCGGATGAGTTTATGCTCGGGTGTTAAAAGGTCGTCAATGTTGTAGTAGTCGTGTCCGTTGTATAAATCGCTGCGCATAGTTTAGCAAGTAGTAAATGGTGAATAAGCAATAGTAATACAGAAGCGAAAATAGAAGAATTTTATTGCGGTAAAATTGGAAGTGATACATTTGCCCGAAACACACTAAAATGGGATTAATTGCCGTAGAAGGGCTGCAGTTTTACTCGCACCACGGATATTATAAAGAAGAACAGGTGCTGGGGGGAAAGTATATAGTGGATATATACATGAAACTGGATATTGACGAGGCCGCCGCCACCGATGACCTGAAGAAAACCATAAACTACGAGGAGATTTACCAGCTTACCAAAACCGAAATGGAGGTGCATGCCCGGCTAATAGAACACGTTTGCAAACGGATTTTAGATAAAATAAAATCGCGCTACCCCAACCTGGACCATATACGGGTGCGCGTGAGTAAACATAACCCGCCACTTAAGGGCAGTGTAGAGCGTGTATATGTAGAATTAGAGAACTAGCGCTATGTATTCTTTCTTAATACTTTACACTATTTACCGGTTCCTGCTTTGATAATTTAAAAACTTAAATAAATTTGCGTCCCCTTGCTACGGTAAGTGAATTGAAATGGTCGGGTGGCCGAGGGGTTAGGCAGAGCTCTGCAAAAGCTCGTACAGCGGTTCAAATCCGCTCTCGACCTCACTAATCCCTTAACTATCAATTAGTTAAGGGATTTTTGTTTTGTAAGGTGTTACAAAGGGTGTTACAGGCGAGCATTTAAAGCAACATTTTCTGTCAATAGAAGCTTGGTATCACTCTCAATGCCGGACGCTCAACTCATAATTAAAATTCATTACTAGATCGTCTAAGCGCGTTACTGCCTTCAAGCCCTCGGAGCTAAGGGTAAATCGGGTTGGGTTATCTGACAATCGCCTTCCACGTAGCTCAATTACTAAATAGCCTTTATCGACGAGTTTAGTAAGTAAAGCGTTTAGATTTTTGTATGAAACAAAAGTATATGCCTCAATGGACTTCGCAGTGAAGGATGTGGTGTTTTTCCTTTGACAACCTTTTGCAGAAAGTAATAACAGCATTTCACTTCGGGTTAAACTTAGCTCGGAGGAAGCAGCCCGGAGGGCAGGGAACAAAGGAATATAGCTCTCAGTAAAGAATTTCGTGTCTAACTGCCTTTTGACAATCCTGGCTTCCTGTTCTTTTTCTTGTGAAGCTTGGTACGCTGAAACATTCATTCCTGTTGGGTTTAAGGGAAATTACTAGCGCAAAGCTATCATGTTTTTACGATGGATTAAAGCTTTAAGGTATCAGTGTTATAGTTTAGACACGCTTAATTATCTTTTAAGGACTTGTGATTAACATAAAATCAAGAGTGGGGGCTCATACGCTTACTACCAACGGATGCAAATTCAAGTTCCAGTTATATTTCCTCATGGATTATACAAGTAAGATGTTATTTTTTTATAGTCAGAAACATTGAGTAAACAAGAGGGGGTGGGTATTTGAAACCCTTTTTCCCTTTGGCCTTCTACCGATGGCATCTTAATCAATGATAGCGCAGTTTTATGCCAACAAATTTTTTTTCCTGTGAGGTACTTATGTTAATGGATAGCTCAATGAGCCGGGAATGCCATTTTGGCTCCACTTTTGCCTTTTACTTGGTATGGATAAGGAAGAATACTATATCGTAGTTAAAACCAATCCCGACAGTAGTCGTGAATATTTGACTGAAGCAATGGATGTTGAAGATTTTGAGGAGGGCGTGGTTGTTGACCCGAATTACAAAGGGTCAATGCTATATGGCTGGACAAAAAAGCCAGATAAAGATTGTCTTTTGCTTAAAGAAACTGCAGCATCAATGACTGCTTATTTCAATACAGAAAATATCCAAATGGAACCTGCCTTTGGGGCTGGCGAAGCGCCGCGACATGGATAATTAGCAAATTTTTAATTTCACACTATGTGTTACCACTTCGCAGATGCAGATACCCAAGAATATATTGATTGGTATGTAAAGAAAAATGGCCTAAAGGTTTATATATGGCAAGGTGCTAAATATTATGTAAACGGGTTTGACCACGGAAAAAATATTGTTGCCTGCCAGGGAAAGGATCACCTTTCTGAATTGGAATGGGGCCTTGTTCCTCACTGGGCCGCTGATTCCGCTAAAGCGAAGGATATACGGGTTAAAACCTTGAATGCAAAGGCAGAAACGATATTCGAATTGCCTTCCTTTCGGAAAGCTATTATCCGGCAGAAGTGCCTAATTTTTGCAAAAGGTTTTTTTGAGTGGCGTCATATTGATACTAAGACCAAAATACCTTACCTAATAGGTGTCCGAGATGATTCCACTGGCGATACCTTCCGGCCGTTTACATTCGGGGGGATTTATGATACATGGGTAGATAAGGATAGCGGTGAATTGAAAGAAACCTTTTCTATTATAACCGTTCCGGCAAACGAAATGATGGAAGTCATACACAACAGTAAAAAGCGTATGCCGCTTATCATTTCAGAGACTGACCATTTCGCTTGGCTTAATACAGAATTTCCCGATCGCATAAAGCAATTGATGGCACCTTACCCATCAAAGTTCATGATTGCTCACCCAATATCTAAACGAATCACCCAACGCGGAGTTGATAAGAATTGCCCGGAAATACTCCAAGGGGAAGAATACCCGCAGGTGGAATTTTCCGAGTTTTTATAATACCAGGGTATGAAAAAAAATATGAAGAAACGGACAGCATTGGAAGGATTGATTTATCTCTCCGAAGGAGGAGCATTGCTTAAGGAAAAATTTGCGGTGGAATATATAGCGCTAACTGGTAATGTTGATAAGACCGTTGCGTCCGCATGGGCAAAGAGAATGTTAGATACGGTAATAGAAGCTGTGGATTATATTGAGAATATTGATGCGTTACCAGAATTTACCGATGAAGGCGAGATCATTACTCATACCCCTACAGGTATTTCAGGCACTATAATTCGCATGAATGAATTGATAACGGTTGAGATAAATGAGGAAATAGAAGATAAACAAAAATTGGAAAATAAAATGGCTCGGTGGTATACCTATGCACGTGAGATACCTCACCGTAAATGGTTAGAACGTGAAGCTAAACGTAAAGAGCAATTAAACCCTGACCTTAATAATATCACCCCACCGGGTGGTGAAGTGAGCTGATAAATAATCCTGACGTAGTTTCCAGTTTCTGTTTACACCTTGCGAAGCACTGCTCACCGTATTTTTACCGTAGCGCTTGTTCACTTTATCCAAGGCCTCCATTGCCAGGGCATGTTTACTGCGGTCCGTAGTATCAAACAAGGCAGCCTGCACATTTGTTTCCGGCACTATACCCGTAACAATTACTCCAGCCTTTTTGTAAGCATATCCATCGCGCCAAACCTTCTTTAATACCGTAATGGCATAGGTTACGAGTTC
>DATGWP010000010.1:0-4461 GCA_035299425.1 Chitinophagales bacterium
GGGCGCTATTACCTGGTGTATGTATTTTTCGATTTTGCCAGCAAGCGCATAGCAGCTACTACCAACCTGAATAAGTTTATTAAAAACCGCGAGGTAAACCTTAAACAGAATGATGAGGTGGATTTGCTGATAACCTACGAAAACGAAGTGGGCATACGCGTAATTGTAAACCAGATGCACTGGGGCATACTTTTCAAAAACGAGATATTCAACAAGATTGAGAAAGGCACACACGTAAAAGGCTACGTGAAAAAGGTGCGGGAAGATGGTAAACTGGATATAGCCCTGCAAAAGCAAGGTATAGCTGCGGCTAAAGATGTATGCGATGTACTGCTGGAAAAGCTAAAAGAGCATAAAGGCTTTTTACATCTAAGCGATGTGTCGCCACCAGAAGTGATACACGAGGTACTAGGTATCAGCAAAAAGAACTTTAAAAAGGCCGTAGGTATTTTGTACAAAGAAGGTAAGATAGACCTGAAAGAAAATGTAATACGCCTGGTGGTAGAAAAGAAACTCAGAAAGTAATTGTTGCCCGCAGTAAAACAAAACAGGCAACCGGTTCCTCCGATTGCCTGTTTTTATTTTACTTCTATCTTCCACTATCTCATTGCAATATATTCTCCCAGCTGGTTAACGCTGCTGCTAAAGCTAAACTCGTTGTTAACCAGGTAATAGTTGTTCTGGTCTATGGTTTTGTTGTAAGCCACCTTGGCTACTTCCAGCTTTGTGTTTTCAAACCAGAACAAGTCCATTAATTCGCGTACCTGTGCAGTGGTAAAGTAGTTGTAGGCTGCTGCCTGTTTAAATATAGTCAGGCGGGTGCTTTCAAAACCTGCATTGTCAATGGTGCGTTTTAATTGCCCAAAATCATTCGGGTTCATAGCGCAGGGGCCTACGGGTGCTACGGGAACAAACACCGGTGCATCGGTACTGCATTGGTTGCCGGGCATAACAGGTTGGTATAAGCTGCCGTGGTTTGGTTTAGGGCATGGTGTGTTGAACGCTACTATGTTGTCAAATTTTATTCTGCGCAACTCTGGCAACACAGTCACCCACGATTCGGCATTCGCGGTTAATACTATGCCGCTGCCATATACCACTTCTTCATAAGGGCGGCCCCATTCATAATTTATGCGTACTACCTGCAGCATGTGTTTGCCGGGTTGCAGGTTATTTATCTTTATGCTGTTGCTTACACGGCCTGCTGGGTTTCCGTCTATATAAACTTTAAACTGACTATTGTCGCTTATGCGCAGGTTCAAAATACTTTGGCCATACTGTGCCGAGGCACTTAAAACCGAAAGGGCAAAAATGGCGAGTGTAATTATGCTTCTCATATACTGTTTCCTCCTGTAATGGTTTTGTTAAGTAATATGGTAGTATGATTACTTAGCTGCAGGAAAGTTTAATACGCCGCTTTGCAAAAAAGTGTAAAAACAACAAAGCCACCTCGTTAGAGATGGCTTTGTTGTTTGATGGATATTCCGGTGGGTTACTTTATAAGGGTAACAGTGCCTTTCATTCCACGGCTGCTGTTATCTTCAAACACTATGTTTAAGTAGTAAGAGTAAACACCAGGCTGGCATTCCTTGCCTTTGTAGGTGCCATCCCAACCATCGTTAGAGTTGTTGCCTTCATATACTTTCTCTCCCCAGCGGTTAAATATTTTAAACTCGAAAAACTTAGTGCCATTGGTAAACACCTGTAGCTTTTCGTTAGCTCCATCACCATTAGGCGAAAATACATTGGGTATAAACACAACCGGGCGCTGGTTAATGCGGATATAATCTACCCGGGTAAGCGAGTCGCTGCAACCAAATTGGTTATCGGCTACCAGTGTTACCGTGTAAGTGCCGGGCTGTGTATAAGCATGTGCAGGTGCAGCTTCTGCCGATACGGTTGCATCGCCAAAATCCCAAGCCCAGGTATCGCTGTTTTGCGATGTATTGGTAAAGCGGATAGGTGTACCGGCATCGTTGTACGAGGTAACCGGGTCAGCTGTAAAATTAGCAACGGCAGCCGGGTGTACCAGTGCATTGCCGGTGGCAGTGTCAAAGCAGTTGCCTAGCTGTGCCACCAGGGTAACATTAAAAGTGCCATCGCTGCTGTACTGCTGGCTCGGGTTATCCTGGGTAGAGGTTGTGCCATCGCCAAAATTCCAAACGTAGGTACTGCCTGCCGGTGTAGAGGTATTGGTAAACACCGTAGGCGAACCCGCACATACCTGGGTGGCAGTAAAACCGGCCACAGGGTTAGGGCTTACGTTAACGGTGGTAGTGCCTGTGTTGCTGCAACTGTTATTGTCGGTTACAGTAACGGTATAAATAGTAGTAGCCGCCGGCGATACTGTTACCGCTGCCGTGGCTGAGCCATCGCTCCATGCGTATGTCGTTCCTCCGCTGGCGGTTATCTGTGTGCTTTGCCCTTCGCAAATGTTAGCAGCAGGGCTCATTACTACAGTTGGCAGTGCATTTACTACAAATACAATGCTGTCGTAGCCTATGCATAAACTGTTAGGGTCGGTATAAGCATAAACAAGTGATTGATTACCCGCCCCTGCAGTAGCCGGTGTAAATGTACCTGCGGCGTCAACTCCATTGCCTGTCCAGGTTCCACCCGCCGGTGTAAATCCGGTTAAGGTGGTGGCTGGAGCATCTATACAAGCAGCCTCGTCGGCGCCCGCATTCACCGGTGGTGCCGGGCTTACCTGCGTGGTTATGGCGGCGCTCATAGGGCTGGTGCAGTTGTTATCTACAGCCTCTACAGTTATACTCATGCCATTGGTAAGCAGGTTGGTAGTATAAGTGTTGGCCGCGCTGCTTTGCAGCACAGTGGCCCCATCGTAAAAATTATAAGTATCATATCCGGCCGGTGAAGCGGTAAAGGTTACCGATACCCCCTGGCAGATAGAGTCATTGGCATCGCTGCTGGCTAGTGTTACAGCAGGAACAGGGTTTACCGTCATGGTAATAGCTGTGCTTGGTGCACTTGGGCAGCCGTTAAGCGCTGCGCTTACTACTACCACATCGCCGTTATTAAGCGTTGTAGATGCGTATGTGTTGGCGGTGCTGTTTTGTACAGAAGTGCCATTAATTGTAAAGTCATAATAATTTAACCCGGTAGGTGATGCGGTAAATGTAACCGGGTCGCCCTGGCAAATAGTATTTGATGGAACCGATAATTGCACCAGCGGTGTAGGTTTTACATAAATGCTGTCTACGTTGCTCCAGCCGCTGCGGCAGCCATCTTCGGTTACTATGCAGTAAATAAAATTGCCCTGCCCCAATTGGGTAGTAGCCCATGTGTTGCTGCTGCTGGATTGTTGCTGCGAGCCGCCGTTGTAAAATTCATAATTATCGTAACCAGCCGGTGTAGCGGTAAATGTGACCAGATCGCCGCCGCATATAGTATCGTCGGCATCAGAGTCAGTAAGCACCACCGGTGCCGGTATTGGTTTAATATATGGTTTGTGTACCGCACTTGGGTTGCTATAGCAAGCCTGGTCACGCGCCAATACCATTACGCTATCGCCCGGTTGCAGGTTGTTTGCTATGTATGTATTACCAGTGCTTGATTGCACCAATACATTGTTTACATAAAAATTGTATTCCAGATAACCTGTAGGAGTTGCCGTATAAGTAATAGGTGTGCCGGCACATACCGAGTCAGTACTATGCGCCATGTTTACAAAAATAGTGCTTGGTTGTACAGTCACTAACAGTGTATCTCTTACCCGTCCACAGCAGGCAGTGGTTACCCATACCGCCACGGTGTACGTTCCGGGTGCTGTAAATACTACCGATGCACCAGGCAATGCGCCCGTAGCTGTAGGGGGTAAAGCCGCCGGGCCAAAATCCCACTCGTAAAGAGAACCGGTAATAGTAGTTGTAAAATTATCGGGACAACCCGCTATGGCCGGGTTATTTACATGCGTAATAGTATTGGTTAGCGATTGCTGCGAATAGATATCTATAAAACCGGTAAACACTGTACCGGCAAAGGTGATGTTCTTTCTGCCCACTGCATTATACGTTACAGCTATAGGGCCAGCGCCATTGGCTGTTTGAGGGCTTGCACCTGCGCCAAAATCCCATGCGCCTGCGTTAGGTGTAGTAAATACTACTTCTGCATTGGTACAACCACGGCTATCTACACTTATTACCGGAGGGTTACCAGGAACTACTGTATTTGTGCGTATTACCGGTGTGCCTCCGGTCTCTGACAGGGCGAGGCTTAAACCAGGCGCGCCATTGCCGCCCGAGCCACCATTACCGCCTGCTCCACCCGCACCGCCGTTAGCGCCTGTGGCCTGGGCGCAGCTAATGAAAGGCCCACCGGGACCACCAATGCCCCCAGAACCGCCTGCACCACCTACACCTCCGGTACCTCCGGTACCACCAGCGCCGCCTGCACCGGCATTTAAGGCGCAGTCTATAATATTGCCACCGGCTCCATTGTTAA
>DATGWP010000011.1:0-22167 GCA_035299425.1 Chitinophagales bacterium
CCCAGCTTTTGCTGCCCGGCACACCAGGTGTCTGGCTTAGCCAAAAATTGCCACCCTCAACTTGTTCGTATTTGTCGCTCTTGTAAAAAATAGCGCTATGCTCACCGGCATGTTTACCATTATTTCTGCCTGCACCAAAACTTATATAACCAGCTAATGTGCTGTTTAAATATTTCAACTGGTCGGGCAATACTTCTTGTGTGCCTAGTATATCCGGGTCAATTTTTTTTATCAGTGCCGCTAATGTTGCCTTTCTTTTATTCCAGCTATTAACCCCGTCCTGCGCATGCGAGTTACGAATGTTATAGGTAAGTACCCGTATTTGTGCTACAGATACCAATGGAATTACCAGGCATATAAGTAATACTAATCTAAGCATACCCTATTAATTTACCGGCTAAACTTAGGCTATTTCTATCATAGTAAAACATAACCCTTACACAACAATTTGCTTACAAAGCTTCAGCATCTTTGTATCGCTTTCTTAGTGTATTATATAGTTCGGAATGTAAAGCCCCCTTGACTTAGCAAGGGGTGCTTTATGGACTTAGCCTGTAGCCCTGGCCTTTTATCAGCAACACTTCAACTAATTTTATCTTACCGCTAACAATAAACTACGGGCTGCGCGTTATTAAATCACATGAACTACAAACGTGCTTTTATTGCGCTTATAGTATTTTCCTTTTTTGCCCTTGCCGGGTTTACAATCTGGGCCAACGCCCAAATAAGAAACAATAGCAACCCCTTCATAACTGCCAATGTAACTTTACTTAAAGAGGGAAAAGCAGGGTTACTATTAGGTACCAGCCGCAATCTGAAAAACGGGGAACAAAACTTGTTCTTTTTTAACCGAATAGAAGCAGCCGTACAGCTTTATAACAGCGGCAAAATAAAGGTATTGATCGTAAGTGGCGACAATAGTGCGGAGCACTATAATGAGCCGGAAGATATGAAACAAGAGCTGATAAAAAGAGGAATACCCGAAAATGCTATATACCTGGATTATGCCGGTTTCCGTACTTTAGATTCGGTGATACGCGCACGCGAAATATTCGGGCAGCAAACATTCATTATTATCTCTCAAAAATTTCATAATGAAAGGGCAGTACATATTGCCCGGCAAAATGGAATAGAAGCTTATGGGTTCAACGCAGCCGATGTACCAGCCATGAGTGGTATTAAAACACACATTAGGGAATATTTTGCCCGCGATAAAGTTTTTATTGATTTGTTGCTACACAAACAGCCCAGATTTTTAGGAAACAAAGTAGCTATTGAATAACTGAACCGCCAAGAACCAGTTAGCATACTTTTTGCACGTAAAACAAAAAACATAAGTAATGAAAAAAGTAAAATATGCTACAAACATCAATGCCTCTAAGCAAACCGTGTGGGAGGTACTATGGGGCGATGCTACCTACCCCCAATGGACTTCGGTATTTAGCCAGGGTTCGCGCGCCGAAACTGACTGGAAAGAAGGCAGCCGTGTAAAATTTCTATCGGGCACCGGAGATGGCATGTACAGCGAGATAGCAAAGCGCACCGATAATGAATTTATGTCATTCAGGCACATTGGTATGCTTAAAAACGGAACGGAGCAGCCCGTAGATGAAGAAACCCAAAAGTGGTCGGGCTCGACAGAAAACTACACCCTTAAAGAAAACGGTACCGGTACCGAACTATTAGTGGAACTGGATATTACCGAAGACCATGAGCATTACTTCAACAAAACTTTCCCCAAAGCATTGGATAAGGTAAAAGAGCTTGCTGAAGCAGCGTAAAAACAAAACTTCCGAAGTTTTTTACCCGCGCTACCTATTTACAGGCCCAGAGACATTAAACTTCGGAAGTTTAATAAGGTAACCTTATTGCTTCACTACGCGTGCAGTATGCCTGTTGTCTGCGGTTTCTATAGTTACAAAGTAAACGCCCTTGCTCCAGTTATTTGTTTGTACGGTTTTGGCTGCTACCGGTGCTATGGTTTGCTCAGCAAATATTTCTTGACCTACCATATTTACTACTTTAATAGATACCTGCTGCCCTGCAAAAGCGCTAAGGTTAATGTTCAGCACATCGGTAACCGGGTTAGGATATAAGTTAGTAGCCAAAGCGTTGGTCTGTATATTGCCGATGCCCGTGTTTAGTACAGTATCTTTTCCCCAGGCGTAATCGATAGTGATAGTATCAGCTACTACTTTTGCATAATATACATACTGGCTGGTAGCAGTATCTATATACCAGCGCTCTTCAAACTGCGAATTATGTACTATGTTTTTAAAGTTGGCAAAGCTACCATACATGGTAGAATCGCCAACCATAATAGCCCAGGCTTGTCCACCAACAGTAGGGCAGGCATCTACCCCAACTACCTGGCCCAGGCAATGGCGGCGCACCGCTACATAGCCCTGCTGCTGCCGGCCCATTATCCATAAGCTGTCTTCTGCCACTTCATCATAATCGCCATTTCTGAAATGCAGTGCTACATCTTTAAATGCGAAATTAGCACCAAGTATACCGGGTGTTTCTTCGGGGCGGTACATTAGCAGGGCCAGGTTCTTTTTCTGCTCTACATAAGGTTGGTGCGTATTGGCATTATTATCATTGCGGTCTTCCCAATCGGCATGCACCTCGCCAGAGCCAAGGTACACAGCTGTAGTGCCCACATTGGCCACACAAGTGTATTGCTGAAACCCTACTTTGCCTTTCCAGAAATCTGGCACAGAAGAGAGTGTAATAGCATTGTGCTTGAATATAGAAACAGTTTGCCCGCTTATCACAGTGCTTTTAGATATACAACTTAACTCCTCGGCCAAAGCAGAGGCACTCTGCGGCGTAATTATAGGCTGCAAAGGCTTAAGTAATGCAAAGTCAACCTGGTCCCACAGGCTCGAATCTTCCAGTAGCTGCACAGTTTCCTGCACCACTGCCGGGTGAAAATAGGCACCTGAACTCCACTGAAACACTACTTTGTCAACCGCCGTCATGCCGCTGTTGAGAATAAAACCAGTATCTAATGTATGGCCAATGTAAAAGGTAGTGTCCATGATAGGTTTCCACGAATTAATAATAGTATCTACAGGTAATGTAGAGGATGCTAAAAACGGGCCCGCCGCCGAAGAACCACTAGGTGCCTGCCCCATTCCGGTAAGCAGGTAAATAAGGTTGTTGTGGTTTTGCCCGTAAGGTGTTTTGTATTTGCTTGGGTAATTACGGCCAGCCACCGGAAAGAAAACACCCTTATTGTTGGTTAGCATCAGAAGTTCATCCAGCAAACGCTGCGAGGCAAGAATGGCCTTTTGTTTAATCTCGGCATCCTGCGCAAAATCGGCCAGGTTGATAATACCGCTTAAGCAGTAGGGGGTGTAAACCGATGAAAAGAACTCGTAATAACCATACTGAATTTTAAGGTCGAGGTAATGTACTATGCGGGCACGCACACTTGGGTGAATAGGGCGGTTATATTTTTCGTGCAGCAACCAGTCGCTGCCGCTCCACATAATCATGTGGTTCTCCGACCAGTAATTGCGTACCGTATCGCCCTTATTCACCCAATAAGGCACTGAGTTTAATACTGGCAAAATTTTAGAATCGTACTCACCATTGGTTAAGTAAAGTATGCGCACCAGTTCTATAATATCAAAGTCGCTGGTCTGGCCCGTAAAAATGTTGTTTAACTTATTGTTCAGGGCATTGGTGTCCAGGGGCAAATCGCGGTAGGCTTGCAAAATCAACTTTGTACCGTTTACAGCTATTAACGATGAGTCAACATAATCTGACCGGCGCTGCTCATAAATTGCATTGTTGGCAGCCATTATATTGGCCGCTAAGGCCATAGTAAAAAAAGCAAACAGGAAAAAGTGTTTCATTGGGTATATTATATGTGTTAGGAATTTGCGAAAGCAATGTAATGCAAAAAGAAACTACTTGCATTATAACAAGAATAATTATAGAAAAGTTTGGCGTATAAGCTAACAGTTACCTTTCAGCCGATAGCGCCAGGCCAAAAAATTCTTCGGCTGTTTTAGGGTCTACAGGGGCCTTAATACCATTCTCTATTTGGGCATAGGTATAGTAGCCAAACGGGTCCACCTCTTTGCAATAGCCTTTGGCAAGGCGGCCGTTAGCAAACCGGCCGGCATATTTACCCTGGCTGTTTTGCAACTCACCGTAGCCTTGGCGGCTGCCGTTATAACCACCAAAGTAAACCTCGTTATTGGTTTCTTTTTGCAGCGTTACGCCCGTGGCAAGAACGCCGTTGGTAAACACGCCCAGCTGATAACTGCCGCTTTTGTAGCGTATCCAGCCGGTACCATTCATGGCCCCGTTGCTATACTGCCCGCAGTATTCGTAGTCAGCGGTTTTAAGCACCACATTACCCGAAAAAAATTTCCCCTCTTTAAACACACCACTATATATATTGCCGTTAAGCACCAGCAGGCCTTTGCCGTGCGGCTCGCCAAAACGCTTTTCGCCTTCATAGCGCTTTATATCTTTCTCTACCTTTTTATCGGCCATCAGCGCAGCTACATCCGTCTCTATACTTTTTTGTATCATGTTAACTGCATCGTGGTAAAACAGGTTGCGCGCATACAATGAATCGCGCAGGGTATACAGCTGCGCTGTAAAAGCGCTCTCCTGGCCGGGCCGGGCTATGGCGCGCACCACTTCGGCATGTTTCTTAGTACGCAGTTTGGTTAGCGGGTCCAATACAATCTGAACGTTATCGTATGTTCTTAACTTATGCAGTACCGGGTAGGTGCGGCTGGTATCGGTAAAAGAAACCAGGTGCCCATAGTTATTAGCTATACTGAAAACAGTATCCAGTGCATTTTTATCATTAAACACCAGGCCGCAATGCTCTGGGTCGTAATAAACAGTACGGCCCGATGAAGCTTCGTCGGCGGGCTTAATGGTAAACAGTAAAGCGCTCCTGGTTTTGTCGTGAGTTACTATAAGGGTGTAAAGAGGTTTCTTGCTTTTTGAGGCCACCTTATAAACGGTTTGATAAACTGTAGCCGAAATATCGTTCTGGGTGCGATCGTACAAAATTTCGCACTCGCCGTACTTATTAGTCAGCCGGCCCGAAAGGTAATCCTGGGCATCGGCATGTAAGCAGGCCAAAAGACAGAGTGTTACTACTATTTTATACATAAGTGGGGTTATTCGCAGTTGGTTCCGTCTAATTTTATAAAGCTGCCATCGGGGCTGTAATACAGGTATGGCGATGCTGTATAGGCATCGTTACCCTGCAAAATTTCTACATGGCATTTATATTTTAAATAAGATGCTGTTTTCTCAACCATCACTATATTGCTTACCGCCTGCAATTCGCTTTCGCTGCCAATGCTTATGCCGCAGCCCGCGATTTTTTTACCGGTCAGGTCATGCTTAACTTTTGCAGCGCTCAGGGCGTACTTACCGGCCGGCTTCTCTTTAGCCGGCGTAGCAGATACAGATTTTACTTCGGCAATTGTGCTCCCAGTAGTTAAAACCGCCGGGCTAACTTTTACAGGTGCATTGCCCAGGGTATCCTTTTTTGGGGTGGGCTCCTCGCCGCTAAGCACCGTATCTACTACTTTGTTGCTGCGGTCTATAGCCTCCGGCGAAACACCAGCTTCAGTGGTATTGGCTGAAAGTTCGCTGGTGGGTTTATCTATCTGTGCAAAGTAAAACCAGGTAAGAAAAGCCCCCATTACCAGCACTACACCCAGCAGCACCCTCAATACCATGTTACTTTGTGTTGCCTCTGCCGGCTCCGGCTGCCGAGGTGTGGCGGCCGGTTCTTCTACATGTATTGTTTCGGGCTGTTCCTCCACTACAGCGGGTGCAACCACTGTAGGTGTAACTACCGCAACCACCGGCTCATGGTTATTTTTCTCCTTGTATGTTTCCTGTGCTATCTCTACGTGTTCATTGCGTTCCGGAACTATCAGGTGCTTGCCATACTGTTCGGCTTCTTCTTTTACACGTTGTATCTCCTTTTTCAGGTTAGCGGCTTCTATCCTTTCACGCTCAGCCTGTTCCAGCAATATCCGCTCGCGCTCCATGCGCTCTGCCTGCTGCGTTTCCAGGCTTTCTATCCGCTTGCGCAGTTCGTCCTGTCGTTCAAATTCCTTTTGCGCTTCTTCTATCTCGGCCAATTCTTTCTCTATGCGTGCTTTTTCTGCATCTATCCGTTCCTTTTCTAACCGTAGCTTTTCCAGTGATTCTCTCTGGTCAGATAGCAGCGTAAACGCCGCCACAAAAAACGGGTTAGCGGCCTTGCAACCGCTACAGGTACGCTGGCTCAACTCTAACTGGTTTCCGCAAGTGCTGCAAAACTTTTTCATGCCCTACAAATGAAATCAATACCCTATAGGACTGTTACAGGTATTTTGCACCTAAAATAGTGCAGCAGCAAGAAAAATAGACAGCCCCAAATACAAAAATGGTATTAGAATAGGTTAACAAGATTAGGAACTTTAGGCACTCGCCCTCTTCAACCTGTCATTAATTGCCCTTCCCAAACCGGTATTGGGAAATTTAACGGCAACAATTTCGGTTACATCTTCGGCATCTAACCGGCGCATGGCGGCAAACAGGTTTTTGGCCGCCTCGTTCAAATCACCGGTGGGCGAGAGAAGAATCTGATACTTCTCATCTACACCGCTTATGTAACTATCAAATGCAATTATACCGGCTGTGTTGCTTACCGGTTGCAGGGCATCGTACATGGTTAGCGGCTTTCGGGGCGCATAGTGGCTTTTGAGCATACCGGGGCTTTGTGGATTACTGCTTTCGTTCAGTTGCACACGCACCTTACCTATTACGCGCTCAATTTCTTCTATAGCCAGGCCTCCCAGGCGATAAACTACCGGGCCATCATACTCAAAACCAACAATAGTAGATTCTACGCCTACATTAGTAGCACCGCCTTGTAGTATATACGGTATTTTGCCTTGTAGTTGATCGTAAACGTGCTGTGCCGTAGTAGGGCTTATATATCCAAAGGGGTTAGCACTGGGTGCCGCCAGTGGAAAAGGAAGTTGCTGTAATAGCGCCAGTGCTACCGGGTGATGGGGTATGCGTATAGCAACATTATCCAACCCCGAGGTAACCAGGTCAGGTATCAGGCTGTTCTTTCTTAACAAAATGGTAACAGGGCCCGGCATAAAAGCATCTATCAGCATTTCGGCCTGAGGGGGTATGTACTGCACATATCTCCCTATTTCGCTTTTAGCATACGTGTGCACTATCAGCGGGTCGAAATGAGGGCGGTTTTTCACTTCAAAAATACGTAGCACGGCATTTTCATCCAGCGCGTTGGCAGCCAGGCCGTACACTGTTTCGGTGGGTATACCTATGGGCTGGCCTGCTATCAAAAATTTGCTGGCGGCAACTACATCGTTACCAATTTCAGTTATCATTTATGTGCAAAGATAATAGAGTAAAAAAAATGCTAATTAGGACACTTTTTCGAAACCCTTTGTTAATTTGCCCTCTCATTTCGTTCATTAAACTTAAGAAACATGAAAAAACATTACCTGAAACTAAAAGCACTTGCAATTGCACTGGTGTTTGCCACATCGGCTTTTGCCGGCGGCAATGCCTTCGTGCAGATTATTCACAACTCCCCCGACCCATTGGTAGCCAATGTAGACCTGTGGATTGATGGTGGTTTTGGTCAGCAGCTACTAGAATCGAATTTTGCCTACTTAGAAGCTACCACCTACCGCAACATCAACAGCTCTTCATTTTTTAAAGTTTATTTAAAAACACCTGGCAGCAGCGCTAACGATGTTGCTATCGATTCTATTACTACAGCTACCCTTACCACCGGTTATTACCAGCTTATTATTTCGGGTGTTAAAGGCACCGGCTATGCCGCAAACCCTAACGGTCGCCCTACTGGCTTACAACTGGGCAGACTGGATGGTTCGCGCACTACAGGTACTGCAGCACCGCTGGTAGATGTAATCGCTTTTCATGGTGTAACCGATGCGCCGGGCATTGACGTGCGCGTACGCAGCGGTGGACCATTGTTGGTTAACAACCTTAAATTCGGAGATTATGCTCCTTCGTATTTGCAAGTGCCGGCTACCTGGTACCAGTTAGAAGTAATTGTAGAAGATTCTTCGGCAGTAGTTAATACCTGGATTGCTAACGTATCGGCTTTGGCCGGACAAGCAGCTACCGTATTTGCATCTGGCTTCTTAACTCCATCGGCCAATAACAACGGCCCCGGCATTGGCTTGTATGCCGCCCTTGCCAACGGAACAGTTATTCCGTTGCCGGTGCGTAAAACAGCCAATGTGCAGTTAATACACAACGCCGCCGACCCTGCGCTGGATACCATTAATGTATATGTTAATACCGCATTAGGTTTTCCTAAGTTACCTTTCAGGGGTGCGACGCCGTTTATCCCTATTACGGCAGATTTCCCTATTCAGCTAGGCATAGTATCTAAAACCGGCACCAGCTGGGCAGATACTGTAAAAACATGGACCTTCTTCTTTGAGCCGGACTCTAACTATGTAGCTATGGCTACCGGTGTAGTAAACCCTGCAAACTTTGCCGCTAACCCTGATGCTGTAGCTACTAACCTGGATATAGTTGTAAAACAAGGTGCAGTAATTGCCAATGGCAGCGGCACTAATGTTAGCTTTAATTTTGCCAACGGTGTTACCGATGTTTATGGTCTGGATGCCCGAATAAGAAGCAATGGCCCATTGTTGTTCAACAACGTAGCCTTTAAGGATGCTGAAAGCTACCTGCAGGCACCTGCTTACTACTATGCCTGGGAGCTTTTAAAACAGGATTCGTCGCTGGCAGTAATTAATGCCTGGATATTGAACCTTTCTTCATATGCCGGTTCGGGTATATATATTTTCAGCTCAGGCTTCTTAACACCATCGGCCAACGGAAACGGCCCTGCCTTAGATCTGTTTGGCGCACTGCCAAGCGGACAGGTTATTGCGTTCCCACGCCGTCAAACAGCTTCTGTTCAGTTTATACATAACTGTGCCGACCCTATTGCGGATACTATGGATGTATACATCAACGGTGCTAAATACTTTGGCGATTTTGTTTACCGCAATGCTTCACCGGTGTTGGGTATTATGACTGCCAACTTCCCTATCGATATTGCCATGGCACCTAATGGCTCTACATCGGTAAACGATACCTTTTGGCATGAAGTACGTTTCTTTAGCCCGGGCCAGGTTTACATTGGTGTGGCACAAGGCAACGTAGGAAATGGCATGGCCGCTAACCCTGATGCAGTGGATAACAGCTTTAACCTTTATATACAGAACCCCGGCCAGATTTCTGCCGGAGTAAACACTAACTTCGATTACTACTTTATACATGGCGCACCCGATGCTCAAAGTGTAGATATTAAGACTATGGGTGGTAACGTATTATTTAACGACGTATCGTATGGCGAACAAACAGACTACGAAGCTACCGTGCCATCTAACAGCGTGTTGCAGGTACAGGACATTACCGGTGCAACCACATTTGCAAGCTACGAAGCTAACTTTGTAAACCGTGCAGGCCAGGCGGGTGTATTATTGGCATCTGGCTACCTTAATCCTTCGGCTAATAACAATGGTGCACCATTCGGCCTATACTTAGTAACTGCCGGCGGCGGCCCATTTGTAGCCCTGCCTCTTTACAACTCTATTACCGACCTTAACAGCGAGATAGGTTTAACCATGTATCCTAACCCAACTACAGGAACGCTGTTTATCAACTTTACTATGCAGAACGCAGAAAGAGTAACTATCGAAATTACCGATATAAACGGTAAAGTAGTTAAGAGCGTATTGAACGAAACAGTAAGCGGAAACCAAAACATAGCAGTTGACATGAACGATGTGAGCAACGGTATGTATTTTGCCCGTGTTACTTCAGCACAAAAAACCAGCAACAACAAATTCACTTTAGTGAAATAAGTTTAGCCGGTCTCAAATTTCAAACAGCCACTTTGCGCAAGCAGGGTGGCTGTTTTGTTTTTCCTCCATACAAGTGTCGGGTAAGTCTGTACAAGAGAATGACTAGCAACTAATACTAAATTGCTAAGAAACAAAACCGATAAGAGGCAAGAATTATTTACGAATAGATAAAATTTCGATTTTTTCGAAATCTAAAAATTTGCTATAGGACGCTAAAACATTCTTTACCTTTTCTGAAACAATGAGAATAGGACGAGCAAATCTAATTCCAAAGATCCCTTCAACCTTTATGGAAGATTTACCAAAGCGTTCCCAGGTTATAAATATGTCAGACTTGTTTAAGAGTTGCTGTGAAACCTCTTTATAAGAGAAGAGGAAAGGGAGGATATATGTTTTCCCATTTTCTCGCAAATTGCTTCCAATCCATCCGTTCTTTTTACATACTGGGCATTGCCACAAAGGCTCTACACGAAGACTGGGGCTAAAATCAACCGAAGGAAACTCCGCTTCTGAAGTCATATGCCAATACGGCAACTTCTTACCACGTTTGGTTTCCGTTTCTGCAAATTTTATTTTACAGTCTGCTTGCAAAAGAGCGATGTATATTTCATCTGAAATTATGTAATCTCCATCCAGCGTTACATAGAAATTTTTATTCTTCGAATCAGATTTGAACTTAAAATTGCCTATATATTTTGCTCCTGTACCACACTCACTACAAGCATTTGTTAAACTATATTCAGACCCAATGCTTTCTCCGCTCTTTCCAATTAAAGCCCCACGATAATCCAGAAGATAATAATTCATATTTAGGAGGCTATAAATAATACAAAGGCTTTTTAATTAATACCCACCCAAATACTTCCTTATTACCCACTCGGCAGAGATTAGGGTAAGTAGCAGGAAGAAAATCCATTTGAGGTTAATGGCGCTTTCCGTCATAAAAGTATCGTAGAGGATAGGCTTAAGTTGGTTGCGCGAGTCAATCTCTTCGGCAATTTTATCCATATCGCCTAAGTAATGCATAGCACCATTGTGTTGCGACGCCAGTTGATATAATACCTGGTGGTCGGCACGGGTACGCATTTCTTCTAACTGTAACGGGCTAACCGAGAACTTGCCGCCTGCAGTATAGGTAGCGTTGCCAAGTTTGGTAGTGGCTGTATACGAGTAATTGCCTACCGGTAAAAAACCGGCATTAAGGTTATAAGCGTTTTCTGTTTTGCTGAATTTATAATCGTATGTTTTATCCTCGCCGGTTATCTTCATCTCTACATCAGGTGAGTTGATAAGTTCATAGTTGGCGTTATACAACTGAGCATCGAAAGTAACCGCCTCATTATCCTGAAAAATGTTCTTGGCCAGGTTTACACGGAACGGACGCTTATCATTTTTCACCGCCAGGTATTGCACGGTTTTATTTATCAGCTCATTGGTAGCATCGTGGTTTTTATTGATGAGGTAATCATACAACCTCCAGCGCCACAGGCCCTCGCCGCAAACTACTCCCAGCTTCTCCTCTCCTGTTTCATTAAGCAGCCATAAAGGGAAATCGGTAGCCACCGAATTTATCTTCTGGGTAAGCAACACCTTACTGGATGGACTGGCCGTATACTCACCAAAGAAACAACTGAACGGCGGCAGTTTAGGGATAGTCTGCAATGTTTTATCCGACAGGGTAAACAGCGCAAAGTCCTTAGATACGTTGGCCGTTACTTCGTTAAACTTATCGGCATTGCCTTTTATTACCAGGCCTTGCTGTACCCGTGCAAACTCAGGTAGCAGGGTTTGTGAGCCCACCACAAAAAGTAAAGACTTCTTAAGCTCCGCCGCATCTTTCAGAATAGAAGCCGCGCGATTATTAGCCGATGGCAGCTGGTGAAGGATAACAAGGTTATAGTCATTCAGCTTCTTCGAAAACGTTTCGGCAAATTCCACATCCAGCTGGTAGTTCTTGTTGCTCTCTATAGCCGATTTAAACGCTGCAATATCGGGGTGCGGCGATTGGGCAACCAGCAATATCTTCTGGCGACCATCCAGCACCTCTACAAAAATATCGCGCACGTTGTTGCGGTAAGTAACTTCGCCTTCGGTATTAGACAATACGACTCTGTAGTGCGCTATGCCCACCTTATTAGCCGGCAGCACAAAATCAAAACTCTGGAAGTAATTATCAGAGCCATACGATATATCCTTACTCTGCACCAGCTTGGTATCGCTGCCGCTGGCAACCTCATATACGCTCAGCTTTACATTGCGGCCTGATAGGTTAGTTTCCTCTACATCTACCCGCAGCGAGAATTGGTCGTTCAGGTAAGCTATTTTATTGTAGTAGGCATTGGATAGCTTCTGGTCTTTTTGAATAGTAGTATCGCCCAGCGCAATGGTGTAAATTGAATAGGTAGACTTAGCTGCAGTGTAAACAGGATTTATGCCCTTATTGTAAATACCATCGCTGGCAATAACCACGGCTCCCAGGTTCTGATTATAATACAGGCCATTTATTTCATCTACCGCTCCGCTAAGGTCGGTAGCCTTATCTCCGTACGAAAAATCGATATCGCGCTTCAGCCCGTCGCCGGCATTAAACTGCGCTACCTCGTACTTATCGCTTAGTTTACTAATTAAGGCATTCAGGTTCTTCTGGTAGGTAGTAGTGTCGCCCTTAAGCCCGCTCTTTACCGATTCGCTGTTGTCATTAATAATAGCTACTACAGGTTTAAACTTCTGGGTGTTGCGTGTGCGTATAAAAGGCGAAAGCAATAAAATTGCGAGTATAGTTACCGCCAGAAAGCGGAAAGCCGTCATGCCATATTTCCACCACTTGCTGCCCGAACTTTTTTCATCGAAGGTAGTATCGCGGTAATACAACAGCGCAGCATAGGCCGCCCCTGCCGCAAAGCACAAAATCAAAAACCACACGGGATACTGAAAAGAAAGCGAAGAAGTCAAGCTATTAATTTATGCTGTGAGAATACAGCAAATTGAGAACGAATGCAAACGGGCAACATAAATTAGGAAATTATCTATGTTCTTGATTGGCTCTTTGTTCTGCTAGCGGTTCATACCCCCGCACACGCTAATCACCTGCCCGCTTACATAGGTGCTAAGGTTGCTAGCAAGAAAAAGAGCGGTGTCGGCTACCTCTTCGGCGTGGCCCATACGTTTCATAGGTATGCGGCTGAGGATACCGGTTTTTAATTCATCGGCAAGCACACCGGTCATATCTGTTTCTATAAAACCTGGGGCAATGGCATTACAGCGTATGCTGCGGCTGCCAAACTCATCGGCTATAGATTTTGTAAAGCCTATGATACCGGCTTTGCTGGCGGCATAGTTGGCTTGTCCGCCCTGGCCTATCTCGCCTATGATAGATGAGAGATTGATGATAGACCCGCTCTTCTGCCTTAACATGATTTTAGAAACGTGTTTGGTAAGGTTGAATACCGATTTAAGGTTAGCCTGTATAACTTCATCCCACTGCTCTTCGCCCATTCTAAGTATCAGGTTATCGCGCGTAATGCCGGCATTGTTTACCAGTATATCTATAGCGCCAAATTCTTTATGTACCTCTTCTACCAGCTTTTCGGCATCGCTGTATGAACCCGCATCGCTTTTATAAGCTTTAACTTTTATGCCATTAGCAGCTAGTTCTGTTTCAAACTGCTTTGCTTTTTCTTGGCTGCTTATATAGGTGAAGGCTACCTGGCAACCTTCGGCAACAAATTTTTTGACAATGGCCTCTCCAATACCGCGGGTGCCGCCTGTTATTAATGCTGTTTTTCCTTGTAGTAACATAGGGGATGTAATTGAAACCAAAACAAATAAAAAAAAACGAAGTGGCTGATTAAACTATTGGCGGGGCGTGACGTCATACCATCATAACAAGCATATTATTTTTAAACAAATAAAAACAGAGAAATCATGAAACGTTTTATTGCAGGTATCGTCCTTTTTATTTTAGGTGTAGCATCTCCAAAGTTATACGCGCAACAACCACACCCACACCACAGCATCAAGCAACAACAACACATTGATAAAAAACGCATACACCACGGCCGGGCTACCGGACAGCTTACACCTAAAGAAGCGGCCCACCTGCGTATGGAGCAGGCCAAAATTGAACAGTATAAAGATATGGCGATGGCCGATGGCAGGGTAAACCGCAAAGAACGCGCTTTTATTAAGCAGGAGCAGGCTAAAGCCGGAAGAAATATCTACTGTCAGAAGCACGATAGGCAACGCAGATAAAATACAACATCAGGATTTTAACTTTACGGTTAATTAGGGTTACATCCCCGCTATATTTATATAGCGGGGATTTTTTATTTGTATAATCCCAATCTGTTGGCTGTGGAGAGGTACTTATACAGGCATACATGCTCAAAATTAACAACTGCGATTATTAATAAATAAGGATGTTAGGGCAGCAAAAAAAAATCATTCTTGTTTTTACCCTTTTTTATATTTACCGCCACACACTTATTAACCCTGACATGAAAAAGCTCTCTTTATCGCTGGTTGCGATGGCGTTTTGTTTTTTGGCAATCGCGCAACAAACAACTTTCCGTATTCAATATAATGTTGGTTTGTTTGATTTCCCCTCTGGCATGACACAGGTGCCCGGCGGCGGTAACTATATATTCTCCAGCTTTACACCTAACCTGGGTATACCACTGGGCACACAAGGCGGACTTACAGCAGTAAACATAAACGGTAACCATGTGTGGACTAAGTTATACCGCACCGGCTCGTTTACTACCGATGCGCAGCTGAACGATGTAAAAAACAGCAGTGCGGGTGGGTTTATAGTTACCGGCAGCGCCGGCGGGCAGGCTCTGTTAATGAAAGTAGACGCAGTGGGCGCAATTACCTGGAATTATAAATTTATACCACAGTCAGGAGCATCGGCCTATGGTAACAAAGTGATACAAACCAGCGACGGAGGTTACCTGGTGGCAGGTTCGGCATCTGAACTGGGTGCGGGCCGCGATTCATCTAAACTATTTGCATTTAAAACAGATGCCAACGGAACATTAAGCTGGGCCAAAGTATTTATAGTAAACACAGGATTTGATGATGACGACTACCTGAGCGATGTAGTGGAAACAGCCGATGGTTATGTATTTGTAGGTTATGCCACTATGGTGGCCGGCGATGGGCAGAGCGATGCCGTGGTAGTAAAAACCGATAAAACAGGCGGTTTTCAATGGGCGCGCCGTTTTGGTAACAGCAACTCTGAAGATGTAGAATCGATAATAAGTGATGGAGGCAACAGTATTGTAATGTCGGGCCTTGATAACCTGGGCGCATACATATATAACTGGAGCGCCCCCAACAGCGGCCCTACCGTTATTGGCACCAATACCCGCTACTACTCAACCGGCTTACCCGTTACTGCCGGCAACCTGACCAAAACCACAGACAACAACTTTGCGCTTTTTGCATCGGGGGCTACGTTTGGCAACTTTACCTCTATACTGGCAAAAGCTGACCGGAATACCGGTGCCGTATTGTTTGCCAAATCGTATAACTCATTTATATCGCTATTGCCTACTGGTATTCAGGCGGCCGATTCAGGTTTCCTTATCAACAGTATTAGCGCCGATACTACAGGCAGCGGAGGGGCTTACGATTTTGGTGTAACTAAAACAGATATAAATGGTAACCAGGGAGGCAGCGGTTGCCCGGCCTCTAACGTGACCATACTTACACAAGCTTATAACCCCACTGTAAATACATTTACACCTACGCTTATTACTACCGGCACGCGCAGCAGCGGCGGTGTAACTGCGAGCAATTTTACACCTACCACGGTTATAGCCTGTCGCAGCATTGCCTGCGTAGCACCGCCTACACCTACTGTTACTTCTACCGGTAATAATACTTGCTCGGGTACACAGGTTACTATAAACGCCAGTGGCGGAACCAATGTAACTTACCGAGTGTATACAGTAGCAAACAATGGCACATCCATAGGCACTACACCGCTTAACGTATCGCCTACTACCACTACTACTTATTATGTAGAGGCCGATGATAATAATAACCCGGGCTGTGTAAGCGGCAGGGGCAGTGTAACCGTAACTGTAATACAGCCGCCGGCTAACGTGGGTGCTATTACCGGTTCCACTACTCCGTGTATAGGTTCCAGCAGCTATTCAATAAGCGCAGTAAATGGTGCAACCTCTTACTCGTGGAGCGTGAGTGGCGGCGGTACCGTAACCAGCAGTGGCACCAGTGCTACTATAAACTGGACACAGGCCGGCGGACCTTATACCATAACCGTAAGCGCTACTAATAGCTGCGGCACCAAAACAGCTACACTGAATGTAAATGTTCTGGCCAATGTAGCTAACGTAAATGCTACTGCCACACCTAACCCTGCCTGCGCAGGCGGTACTTTAACCCTTAATGGCAGCGGTACCAACGTAACTACCTGGAGCTGGAGCGGCCCGCTGGGCTTTACGGCTGCTACGCAAAACGCTACACGCCCTAATCTTCTGGTTACTCACTCGGGCGCGTATATCTTAACAGCAAGCAATGCCTGCAACAGTTTAACATCTACCGTAAATGTAACTGTGAATGATGCCCCCCGCAGTGTTACTGCATCGGCTACACCAAACCCTGCCTGCGCGGGCAATACCATATCGCTTAGCGGTAGTGCGTTAGATGCAACTTCATACTCCTGGACAGGCCCTAACAGCTTTACAGCCAGTAGCCAAAACCCGGTAATAGCCAATGCACAGTCGAATGCTACCGGTACCTATACACTTACTGCCACCAACGCCTGCGGTAGCACACCGGCTACTGTAAACGTAACGGTAAACGATATACCATTAAGCGTAACTACTACTGCCAATGGTGCCAACCCTAACTCGGTTTGCCCGGGTGGCACGCTTAACCTTAGCGGCAGCGCTACCGGTGCTACCAGCTATGCCTGGAGCGGCCCTAACAGCTTTACATCTACACAGATTAACAACACCATCAATAACTTTCAGCAGGTTAATGTGGGTACCTATACACTGGTGGCTACCAATAGTTGCGGTACGGCCCAAAGCACCGTAAATGTTACTATTTCATCGGGCCCTCAAAACACCACCGCCACTGCTAACCTTACTAATATCTGCAGCCAGGCTGCCTTAAACTTAACAGGTACAAGCACAGGTGCTACTTCGTATAGCTGGAGCGGGCCAAACGGATTTACGTCTAACCTGCAGAATCCCACAAAACCGGTGGTAACCATGGCCGATAGTGGCCTATACACATTGGTTGCAACTAATATATGCGGCACAGCCAGCGCTACTGTGAATGTAGACGTAGATACGGCCCTTGGCGTAGTAAGCGTAAACGCCCAGCCAAACGATACTATTTGTGCCGGTGCCACTATTACCCTTAATGGCAGCGGCACACAGGTAAATACCTGGTCGTGGAGCGGCCCATCGGGTTACACCTCATCGCAGCAAAGCCCCGTAATAAATAATGCCACAGCTGCCAATAGCGGCGCTTATACACTTACAGCCAGCAATGCCTGCGGCAATGCAACGGTTACAGTAAACGTATTGGTAAACACAGCCATACAGAATTTTGGTGCCAGTGCTACTGCCAACGGTGTAGTATGTTCGGGTGCAGGCATTACATTTAGTGCTACCGGTACTAACGTAAACGGTTGGAGCTGGAACGGCCCTAACGGATTTACTTCTACCCAGCAAAATCCGGTTATTAATCCCGCTACCACCATCAACAGCGGCACTTACACACTTACAGCCTTCAATGCCTGTGGCAATCAAACTGCTACCGTGGTAGTGCAGGTAGACACCACTATTGAAAACGTAACGGCCAATGCATCGCCAAACGATACTGTTTGCTCGGGTGCTACGCTTAACTTTAGCGGCAGTGGCACCAATGTAACTACCTGGAGCTGGACAGGCCCTAACTTTACATCGGCCCTGCAAAACCCAAGCATACCAAACGCTACCGCAGCTAACAGCGGCACTTATACCCTTACTGCTACCAATGCCTGTGGCAACCAAACCAGCACTCTAGCTGTATTGGTAAGCGATGCCATTGCAAACCTTACCGCATCTGCTACATCGGGTAACACCATTTGCAATACCGGTACTATTAGCCTTACAGCAGGTGGCGCGGGTATTACCGGTTTTAGCTGGACAGGCCCTAACGGCTTTACCAGCAACCAGCAGAACCCAACTATTTCCAATGCAACGGTAGCCGCCAGCGGCACTTATACTGTAACTGCCAACAACTCGTGCGGAACACAAACTGCCACAGTAGCTATACAGGTAGATACTTTAATAGAAAGCCTGACTACTTCTGCAGCACCGGATGATACGGTATGTGTAGGCGATGCCATTAACCTGACAGTAGTAACCACCGGCGATAGCGCTAACACGTATGTATGGACAGGCCCTAACGGCTTTACATCATCTGTTCGCAGCCCGGTTATTACACCGGCCACGGCTGCCAATAGCGGCGATTATATTGTTACCGGCACCAATGCCTGCGGTAGCCAGACAGACACTGTAACCGTGCGTGTAAATAACATTCCGCTAAAACCTGCGTCGCCAAACGGGCCACTTAGCCCCTGCGGAAACGATACTACCTCATATACTATACCGGCGGTGCCAGACGCTAACTCATACACCTGGACATTATCAGGTGGTGGTACAATCATCAGCGGGCAAGGCACTACCAGCATTGATATTAGCTGGGGCTCTACAGCCGGCACTTATACGCTGGGGGTAACAGCCGCAAATAATTGCGGAGTAAGCGCGCCGGCCGAGGTAACCATTACCCTAGGCGCAGCCATACCGGTTATGAACTCGGTAATAGCAGGCGATACCGGTGTATGCCCGGGTATTGAAATTTACTCGGTAAGCAACATACCTAACGCTACGGGCTATACCTGGACGGTAGATGCCGGCGGCACTATAGCCAGCGGGCAAGGTACCAACTCAGTTAACATAGACTGGACTGCACCGGGTCTGCACACAGTAAGTGTAGTGGCTACTAATAGCTGCGGCAACTCTGCAGCTGCTACGTTAGCGGTGAATGTGCACCAGGCGCCTACTGCACCTACGGTTAACCTGCAAAATAACACCACTACAATTTGCGAAGGCACTGCAGCTACTATTACAGCTACCAACTCTACCGGTGGAGCAAGCATCTCTTACAATTTTTACGATGCAGCTACCGGCGGCAACCTGGTGGGCACCAGCCCGCTTACAGTATCGCCTACCGTAACTACCATTTACTATTTAGAAGTAATAAATGAGTTTGGTTGTACTAATAGCGGTGGACGCATACCGGTAACCGTAAACGTAACCGGCGCACCAACCGTACAAAGCATAACCGGCGATAGTGCAGCAGTTTGCTACAATTCGGCGGCTACGTTAACTGCCAATGCCACACCACAAGGCTCTACTTCCATTACCTGGTGGGATGCCGCAAGCGGTGGTAACCAACTGGCAAGTGGCAACACTTATACCATAGACCCTGTTACACAAACTACTGTGGTATATGCGCAAGCTACAAGCACCAGCGGCTGTCAGAATTTGCAAGGGCGTGTAGCTGCTACCGTGGTTATGATACCACGCGTGGTGATAGACACGCTAAGCTCAGATAAGCCTAATAACATCATCTTCCCTAACGAGGTGATAAACTTTACAGCAGTGCCCGATTCATTTGCCAACTACGAGTTCTTCTGGAATGGAACCTCGGTGCAAAATGGCACCTCTCCTACCTGGGGCTCCAGCAAAATACAGGATCAGGATTCGGTATGGGTAATAGCCAGCGATAATGGCTGCAACAGCGATAGAAACCAGCTAATAGTAACGGTAGTTGATTTCCCTAATGCATTTACACCGAACAACGATGGCGTGAATGATGTGTTTTTGGATGGATACGACCTTGTAGTAACCAACCGCTGGGGACAAACCCTGTACCAGGGCCGCGATGGATGGGATGGCCGCTACAAAGGCGATAAGGTTTCGCCGGGCACCTATTACTACATAGTAATGCTGGATAACATTACCGACCGCAAAAATGCTATTAAAGGAACCGTGTTGCTGGTAGAAGAATAACAAGCAATAACCATTCAAATGCATTTTAAAAGATAACGAAAGAAACCCCGCACCAAACCATGAAAAAATATTCAATCATATTTATTCTGTTACTGGCAGTTGTAGCAGGCAAAGCGCAAACCAACCTGGAGATGGCTGATGAAGCTTTTGCCGCCAAAGAATACACCACAGCATTAGATTACTACCAGAAGGTTTTGAAAAAGCCATCGAAGAAAGATGACCTGGCTACCATTAAGTTTAAAGTAGCCGAAAGCTACCGCTACAATGGTAAACTGGAGGAGGCCATAACCTGGTATAACCAGGCCAAGGCTGATGGATACAGCAACCCGAACTACCTGTATCACCAGGGCAGTATTTATTTAAAACAGGGTAAGTATGATCTGGCTGTTCAAAAATTTGATGCCTTTCTGGCGCTGCAGCCCGGCGATAAAGAAGCTACCCTGCAACTGAACAACGCTAAATTCATTATGAACGTTGCTAAAGATTCGTCGCTGTTTACGTTTAAAAACGAAGCAGGGCTGAATTCTCCTTTTGGCGACTACGCTGCTACCGGTCTTAAGTCGCAGGTAGTATTCACCTCGGCACGGTTAGAGAATAAGGATGAAAAAGTTTATTCGTTCGATGGCCAGGCATTTACCGATTTATATCAATCTACCTATAGTAAAGAAGATAAAACATGGAGCAAAGCGGCCAAAGTAACCACGCTTAATACCGCCGTGAACGAAGGATTTCTGTGCTACTGCGAAAAAACAAAGACCGCATATTTCGACCGCGGAAACGATGCTAAAAGCAAAAGCAACCTGTACAAAATTTATGAGGTAAGCTATGATGAAAATACCGGGGCATTCAGTACGCCAAAGCCAAGCCCTCTATCATTTACCCAAAAGGCTGATATGAAACAACCGGCAGTATCGGTGGATGGCAACACTCTTTATTTTGTAAGCAATATGGAAGGTGGCGTGGGCAACTACGATATATGGATAAGCAAAAAGAGCGGAGATAGCTGGGGCGAACCGGTAAACGCCGGACCGGTTATCAATACAGAATTTAATGAGGCGTTCCCTACCGTAAAAGACTCGGCCCTTATTTATTCTTCCGATGGTCTTCCGGGCTATGGTGCTCTTGACCTGTTTGTATCGGTAAATAACAACGGCACCTTTAGTAAGCCGCAAAATCTAAAACAGCCCTTTAACAGCAGTGCCGATGACTTTTTTATTGCTTATAACGCCGATGGAAAAAGTGGCTACCTGAGCAGCAACCGCGCGGGGGGCCAGGGCAGTGATGATATCTATAGCTTTTTTCTTACACCCGTATATTTAACCGTAAAAGGCCGCATAATAGATGTAGACAATAACCAACCTATTGCAGGCGCTACGGTGGTACTTACTGCTGCCGATGGCACCACCGACACCACCACAACCAACGCAAATGGCGAGTACAGCTTTACCCTGGACCAGGATAAGGACTACAAACTGAACGTACTGAACCAAGGATACTTTGGCGATAGCAAAAAGCTGACTACACAAGGCGAGAAATACACTAAAGAGTTTAGCAAAGGCACTGGCTACAACTACGACTTTGCCATTAAGAAAATACCGAAGACCGAAATTAAGATTGACAACATCTATTATGACCTTGACAGTTTTGTGTTGCGCGAAGAATCGAAACCGAGCCTTGATAAACTGGTAAAGATACTGGAAGATACACCGGATGCTTTTGTACAGATAAACTCGCACACCGATGAGCGTGGCAAGTTGGAATACAACACCAAACTATCGGAAAACCGGGCCAAGAGCGTAGTAGATTATTTAGTAAGCAAAGGCATTAACCCGACACATTTAACCGCAAAAGGCTTTGGCTTTAGCGACCCGGTTATAAAAGGCGCTAAGACCGAAGAAGAACACCAGCAGAACAGACGAACGGCATTCCAGGTAATACAAAAAGATTAGACCCTAAACCCCATGAAGGGGACTTTTAATAGAAGAAAAGATAGTATATCAGACCACTAACACAACATATTATGAAGAAGTTTTTGACCATACTAACCATAGCAATAGCCGCCCTACAGGCAAAAGCGCAGAACGAACCTGTGATAGCGCATTTTGCGTACAACACGCATGTGTTTAATCCGG
>DATGWP010000012.1:0-9686 GCA_035299425.1 Chitinophagales bacterium
AAATTAGGCATACCGGTTTACCTGAGTGGCATGGGGCGTGGATTGCTGGGCAAAGAGAACCCGCTGCAAATGCGCCATAACCGCAAAGAGGCGATAAAAGAATCGGACCTGATAATACTGGCCGGTGTGCCCAACGATTTCAGGCTTGATTACGGTAACCACATTGGTGGCCGTAAGTTTATATCTATCAATCGCAGCCGCGAGGATTTGATGAAAAACAAAACCCCAACCGTGGCTATACACGCCGACCCACAAGATTTTATAATTGCGCTGGCGCAAAAATTTCAGGGTAATTTTTCGGGCTGGCTTGAAACCCTGCGCGCACGCGATGGCAAACGAGAAGTAAATATAGATACACAGGCTGCCGCACCGGTAGATAAGGGGATTAACCCGATTAAGCTGTTCCGCGAAATGGAGCCCCTGATGGACGAGAACACTATACTGATAGCCGATGGCGGCGATTTTGTAGCAACAGGGGCTTATACCCTGCGCCCCCGCAAGCCGCTTAGCTGGCTCGACCCAGGTGTGTTTGGAACATTAGGTGTAGGCGCTGGTTTTGCACTGGGTGCCAAGCTGGTGTTTCCCGAAAAAGATGTTTATATAATATATGGCGACGGAAGTGCCGGCTACAGCCTTATGGAGTATGACACCTTTGTGCGTCATAACCTACCTGTAATATCTGTAATAGGTAACGATGCCTGCTGGAGCCAGATAGCCCGCGACCAGGTTGAGTTTTTGAAAAGCGATGCTGCCATGAACCTTGCCTATAGTGATTACCAGGATATAGGCAAAGCCTTTGGTGCCGATGGTGTAAAGGTAGACAACCTGGAAGGGTTTAAGGCCGCCGTGGTAGAAGCCAAAACAAAATCGCGTGCCGGTAAGCCTTATATTATCAACGCTATTATTGGAAAAACAGACTTTAGAAAAGGGTCGATTTCGGTATAGTAATTCATACAAAGACTAAAAAGAAAATTACTGTAATGAAATCGGGCATACCTATGCGGGAGCACACTACCTTGCTTGTAGTTGACGTGCAGGACAGGCTGATGCCTGTAATACATGAGCACGAACGGATACTAACTAATGTAAACAAGCTTTTGAGAGCTGCAGAAATACTGGGAGTAAAAACTATTGTAACTGAACAGTATCCGCAAGGGCTGGGTAACACCTGCGAAGAAATTATTCTGGCAGAAACAACCACTATAATAGAGAAGATAAGCTTTAGTTGTATGCTAAGCGAGGCAGTAGACGAACAACTAAAACTGAGCAATACAAAATCGCTTATAATTTGCGGAGTAGAAGCCCATGTGTGTGTATTAAAAACCGCCCTTGAAGCTATTGAGCAGGGATATGAGGTACATGTTGTAGCTGATGCTGTAAGCAGCAGAACAAGTGAAAACAAGCAGCTGGCTTTGGAGCGAATGCGCCAATCGGGTATTTACATTACATCGGTAGAAATGATGCTATTTATGCTGATGAACGAAGCAGGCACCGATGAGTTTAAAGCAATTTCGAAGCTTATAAAGTAGGATACTGTTGCTTCACCAACTGAACAATCATACATCGTTGTGTTCAGCTATATACTTTGATTTACTTTTTAGCTTTACTTACTTCGGCAGCGCTCTTGTATTCGGCTGGTATTTTAAACTCTGCATCGGCCAGGTCGGTAGTTGAAGCGGATACCAATTCAGATGAGCTGGTAACATTTCCATTCAAATCGCGGGTAACAGATGATACAGGAAAGCCTTCAAGTTTTGCCTCGCTTAATACCTGTAAGGCCAGGTCTGTTTTAAAGAAAGATGCAAAGCGGTAAAAGGGCGCTGTAAAGTCTTTGGTAACCCACATCTCGGTAACAGTAGATGCACCGGTAGCAATAATTTTTTCGCAGTTAATTCCCGATACCAGTTTGGTTTCGCCGGTATGCTGAATGGTATAACCGCCGGCAGTTTTTGCTTTAATATTCTGCACCGGTATGGCAAAATATGTTTTTTGTACACCTACAGGAACAGGGCCATCGCTATATGTAAGCAACTGTCCGCCGGCCACATCGGGAATAAAAAATGTATTGGTGTTAAGGTCCTTATCGCTAAACAGCATTTTCATTTTGCACTGCGATGCAGTGACGTACCAGGTTACCATAATGTTTTGCCCGCTGGCACCGGCTACATATTTTTGTGTAACCGTTAAGCCATTACCAGCCTGCAACGCAGTAGCTGCAAAAACAAATAATATAATCAGTAGGTTTTTCATGATAGTAGTCTTTATAAAAGCTGCTCCTATGGTTTTGAAATTAAAATACAGAAACTTTACCTTTAACCTGCGATGAATTGTAAGTGCCATCGGGCAGACCAAACAATGGATGGTTGTTGCGTTTTACGGCTTTACCAGGATCCAAACTGGTAGGGCCATAAAATGGCAATATGCCACCCGGAATAGGGATTGGGATACAAATAGTACCAATAATAGGAATATCAACACATACCTCAAGCGCAACGTCTATATAACCCGGTGTACCCATTTGGGCAAAAGCGCCACCATCGCCGCCATGGGCGGTAGGTGTAATATTGATAGAGGCAACACTAATAGGAATAGAAATTGGGTAATTAGCCTGCGGCCCCAGGCCCGGCACAGAACCTACACAGCAAGTGGCATCGCCACCATTTTGAAATAAGCCAAGGGTAATACCCCCGCCCTGATTTACAGTGCCACCTGCACCAGATTCGGAACCGCCGCCGCCGCAAAAACCAAAGCCAATTACGATAGAGCCAATGATTGGAATGCTGGGCGTGCCCAGGGCAAAACCAACTGAACCACCACCACTACCACCGCCGTAAATGGCGCCGGTATTAAGCAGGTAAGTGCGGGTAGTGAGGTCTACCGCATCGCCGCCAAACTCGCCTTGCTCCCCTCCCACTATCAGCAGTCCGCCATTTTGAAAATTGAAGCCTCCACCGTTTCCACCACGGCCTAAAATATCGCCGGCATTTACCAAACAAACTACCGAGTTGGGGTCGAGGTTACCAGAGGTGTAGGCTGGAATGGTATGGTCGGTGGATTTTAAAGCCACTGAGCTACCCACATTAAGCACTACAAACTGTGCAGGGCTGGGCGGCAGGTTATTCATTGCCTGCAGGTTATAGTCCAGTTGATCAATTGGAATATTGATTTGAACCGGCGGACGGATGTAAACGTTGTAAGCTAAAAAGTGAATTACATCGCCGCAGAAAGCCTGAATCATTATTGGAAAATTACCACCTACGGTGGCACACATATCGGCTTTCACCACAATTTCTACCGAGCCTGTAGAATCGATAGTGGGGTTACCATTGAAATAGACATTGACACCCTGTGGCAACGATGAAATAAAAATGACGTTGATATCCTGGTTGCCGTTGGTTTGCTGCACAGAGATAATTGAAGATACGGAATCGGCAATTACACGGTCGAGGGTATCGGTAGCATCATCAATAGCCATTGTGAAAGCACACTCGTAACAATTTTTTTCGTATACCTTTAACCAGCACTCCCCATTCCAGTATTCTATTACACTATCCTGCGTATTGAAAATTGTAAGGCCTTTAAGCGGGTTAGTTATAGCATCGCGCTGTGGGGTGGTAAGACGCGAAAGACCTAACCCCTTATTGTTGGACTCTAATTGCAGCACCGCGCTGGAATCGGGTATAAGAATATTAATACCAACCTGCGCTGATACATTGGCTGCCAAAAACAAGGATAAAAACACCAGGGAAAATATCTTCCTCATGCAACAAATTTATTGGGGTGACAGGTCAAATTTATCTCTTATTTTGGAAAAGAAAACATTGAAAGGTTGTAATTACTAAGATATAAAGACGCTGTCTGTTACAGGGCATAAAAAAAGCGGCCCATTGCTGAGCCGCTTCCTGTCAATTTAATACCCTAAACTCTTACTTAACGTTGTCTTTACCAAGGTCGTTAAAAGAATTACCCAGGTTTTCCATATCATTATTAAACTCGCGCTTAAATGCTTCCCAATCAGAGCGCTCTTTTTCGTAGCCATATAAGCGACTGCGCAATTGTGCGTTCTTTTCCTGCAGTTCATCAATTCTTTTTGCGCGCGCATCGTCCAAAGGCGCTTTGCCCGGCTTGTTGATTTTTTCGCGCAGCTCGGCAATACGCTTGTCGTTGGCTTCAATTTTAGCCTCTGCATCTGTTTTAAAATTAGCGTACTCAGGATTTAATTCACGCTGTGCTTCGTGTAACTCTTCCTTAGCTTCCTGAACTTCTTCCTTTGCATCTTCAACCTTCTCTTGTTTCGATTCGCATGAAGTGAAGATGGTGCCTACCGCAATAGCTGTAGCAAGGGTGTAAAACATTGTCTTTTTCATTTTTTGTGTGGTTTAGCTTTTAAAAAATATAATGCTGCTATATGTAAATGTTATGCCAATTGAAAGGAGACCGGATTTAAAAAAGGTGCTTTTCATAGTGGAAAGCATAAAAAAAACCGCACAGCATGATAATGGCCATGGTGCGGTGAAACGTGGAATGAAATACCCAAACTGGGTATTTGATTAGGTATATGAGAGTGTTAAGGTTTGCCGGTAGGTCCACTTAACCCGGTGGTGCCAGTGGTACCAGGAAAACCTGAAGGACCTGTAGGCCCTGTAAACCCGCTTCTACCAGTATTACCAGGAATACCGGTACTTCCTGTTGAGCCTGTGGGAGCTACATAGCCCGGTGTAGATGGCACACCTGTAGCGCCCGGCACTGTGCCAGGTATATTAGGATTCATAGGTTGTGAATTGGGGTTGACTGGTGTAGCATTTGGATTAGTCGGGTTAGTAGGTGTTACGTTTGCCGGATTATATGGATGCGCTGGAGAAGATGGTGTAACCGGAGTTTGTGCATATAAGCCCGCTATTAATAAGGTGAGCACTGCTATTGACAATAATTTTTTCATGACAGATAAATTTTTGGTTAAGTAAGTCAGTGAAAATAAAGTGCCATGCAAGATGCTGGCCGCCTATAAAGCTTTCAACCTGTTTTATAACACGTTTAACTAAAACCGCAGCGGGGTTTGTGGATAATACTACACAGGCACTTCTCTATTTTACTCAACACGGGCAAAGTTAAATTGACGGAAATGCGAGGATTAGCGAAAAAGGGAAAGGCACGGAATCTGAATAGTATGGAAAAACACAGTTACAATGTTCAGATTAATACAAACTATATGCGTGGCGGTAGTACTAAGCGCCTGCACCCTGAAAGCGGGCACACCTTCCGAGACATTAAACAGTACAACATCCAGAAATAAAGCGCAGGCTATAGCTTTTTATGAGAAAGTAGTAAACGCACATAATGTAGCTATGATAGACTCATTTATGGCAGATAGCTATGTAGAGCATGAGTACGATACTCACTTTGCGGGCACCAAGAAGGGTGTAAAAAAGGCCTTCCAGCATTATTTTGAAGCCATACCGGATATGCACACCAAAGTGAATTTTATAATGGCTGAAGGAGACCTGGTAACGGTGCAGATAACCACTACAGGAACCAATACAGGCCCTATTTACGGTAGGCCGGCAACAAATAGAAAATTTGAAATTAACGGGGCAGATATAATCCGCTTTAAAAACGGTAAAGCTGTAGAACACTGGGGCTACCAGGAGGAAGGTAAAATGCTTACCCAGTTAGGCCTGATTAAAAGCCTGATGAAAGAAGAAAAAAACGAGGCCCGGGGAAAATAAAGTACGACCATACTAATAAAGCAAAACCACCCGCTTATGAGATTCAAATTAAATGGAATTGTATGCCTGCTGATTATACTTGTATTAGCCACACCCAAAACTTATGGCACAAGCAGCGCAGCTGAAAAAAGTAAAAAGCGTGCAGCCCTTAAAAAGTACGTAGCTAATTACTACCCCTATCAACTTACCTACCCGCAAAAAAAGAACCGGAAGAGTATGTCACAATTTGGGTATGGATTGTTTCTCATACAAGTACCCCTGTTTCCCATTACGCAATTTATAAACCCCAAAAAATTTGGCAGCCATAGCTATAGCAAACCGGGTAGTAAGGAAAAGAACGGCGCCTTGTATACGTGCCGTGGTGGATTTATAGATTTTGCCCACATGCGCTGCGCTGCCGACTGGACGGTGTATTTTGCATTTAAGATTCTTAATGACACTAATGACCTGCAGCTACCGGGCGATGAAAGCGCTATGCACATACATTTTAACCGGGCCAATCAGTTACCTATAGAAGATGTGGTGGCGCTGGCCCAACGACTGGCCTATGAACGCCTGACATGGCATGAAGTAGCAAGCTGGCACTACCACCCTCCTAACCATACCTTTCAGGAGCAACAGTCTACCTTTACACCGGAGGATACTTATTCGAATTTTTTGGGTACTGTAATAGGAAGTAAAATTGCACTCAGAATTCTGCGCGACCGCGAAATGTTGCCATATGCCCAAATAGCTACTGAAGAAATTGAAAAAATAATCGGCGGGTTGCAGCCCGTGCAATCTAAAAAGGACAGCCGGCACGCTTATGATATTGTAGACCGGTGCAAACAATGGCAATTGCCAGAGGACAAACGAAACAAGGATGTATGGTGGGATAGCGGCATTGTATTTATGGATTACCGCTATGCCTTTAAACGTAACCTGGATATAGGCCCTAAAATAGAACCATGGCTGGTACCGCAGGCGCAAACACTGGGATGCGATGTGCAAACTAAAGCTGAAGTATTAGCTGTGCCACAAAAAACAACCAGCGGGGCACCTTTATCTGATTATTATACCTACACTATTATACCCAATAAATCACTTTTTTATTCCCACAAAACATGTGAGCAAATGCACGAGCCATTTGGAACATTTACCACAACAACTTTACAAGAAGTGGTAAACCATGTATCGAAAGAAATGGAGAAAACGCTTAGTACAGGTTTTGATAAGAGAGACAAACGAGACCCAATACCAATGTATGGCAAGGTAAAAAGAGTACTGTTTAAACATAACCCCGACAGGCAGGTAAGGAAATAGAAAACCTTATGCTGTTACACCGAAATGGAAGAACAGTAGGTTTGTAACAGCATACGGCGCGCTTATTGTAACAGACCACATTATTAACTATAAATAAACTTGTATGCTAACTATAGAACAAACCGAAAAGCCAGGTGAAAAACCAACGCAACCCGTGAAAGAGCCGGAAAAGCAAAGACCTATAACCGAACCGAAACGCGAAAATCCGGTGACTGAGCCCGAAAAACCAATGACGGAACCAGATAAGGAGCAGCCTACTGTGCCTAACAGGGAGCAGCCTTTTATAACCCCGGACAAAGAACAGCCTATGCGCGACCCCGGGAAGGACGAACCGGTGATACAGCCCCGTTAAAGCCAGTATTACTGTGGCAGGTAAATTGTAAAATCTGCACCTTGCCCCAGCGAGGAGGTTGCAGCGATAGCACCAGCATGATTTTGAACAATCTTTTTGCAAATAGCCAGGCCAATTCCGGTGCCGGTATATTCACCCCGTTTGTGCAGGCGCTGAAAGATTTCAAATATTTTTTCTGAATATTCATTCTCAAAACCGATTCCATTATCTATGAAATCGATTTTGTAATATTTTATATCGGAATTGAGGTTGCCTGCAAGGAAATCGCTACCTGCTACAAGCCGGCATGTTATAGTTATATGTGGAGCCTCGTTGGGTTTAGCGTACTTAATAGCATTACCAATAATATTTTCAAAAAGTTGATACAGCTGAAAAGAAATTCCATTTATAGAAGGTAATTCATCTGAGATGATTGTAATTTTGCCAGGTGATAAATCTACAAAAGATCTTTTCACATCCTGTAGTATTACATTCAAGTCAACAGGGGCAAAAACCTCGGTATAAGACTGTACCCGGGAATACGATAACAGATCTTCTATTAACCTTTTCATACTTTGTGCACCCGCATGAATTTTGGTAAAAAGTTCTTTACCCCGGTCGGTCATACCTTTTGATTCCTTATCAAGCAGCATTTGGCTAAACATCATAATCTTTCGCAAAGGTTCTTGCAAGTCGTGGCTGGCTACATAAGTAAAAGACGTTAACTCTTTATTGCTTCGCTCTAAATCAGCATTTTTTTGCTCTAACAATGCGTTGGCCTCTGCCAGGCGCAATTTTTCAGCAAGCAATTCCTGTCGGAGATGGTATTCGGTAGTTATATCACGGCAAGTACCGGTCATACTATATGGATTACCATTCTTTACCAATATCTCACTTTTACCCTCCAGCATTACCTGCCTGCCATCGGGCCGAATGATACGCATAGTATAATCGGGACAATTTAAAGTTTGTAAGGCTGTATTTATTTGTTCCATACGGCCCTGGCGGTCATCGGGATGTATGAGGGAAATAAACCTGTCGAAACTAATCTGTTCGGATTGGGGTTCAATGCCATAAATACGGAACATTTCGTCGGACCATATAATCTGATTGGTTTGTATAAACCATGTCCAGTTACCTATATGAGTAAGGGCCTGTGCCTGCTTATATAATTCTTCGCTTTGCTGCAAGGCTACATTAAACTTGTTCAGCCTTTCCTTCTGTATACAAACAAAGGTATCGAATAAAGCCGCCTCCATCGCCTGATGAAATATATCAATCTCTTTAATTACAGATAGCATTATATCAACCTGCGTAGTATACTCAGGCAGAAACGATAACATAGCGGATTTTCGAACCAACGTTGCGCTGGTAATATCCTCGGCTACTATCTGGTCTCGATTCATTAATACAGGCAGAAGATTTTCTTTCCACTGATGAACAGACAACGCAATTTGCTCGTGCAGTGTATTATTAACAGCATGTGTAAGTAGATCGGATGTGTTTAACTTTGAAAGCTCCCAAAGTTGATCTTGCGGCATTTGTTCCAGCAATTTAAGCAAAGGAATTTTTACCTGACGAGAAAGGTCTAGCTGCAACGTTACCATTTCATTTAGCTTACTGTTCACAAGGAACCGCGCATATTCAGGGAGATGAGTGAAAAATAATTTTTTCATAACAACCTGGTAATATTTTAAAAAGTAAACTGGTGGGCCAGAAAAAGTATTTGATACTACTATTATAACAGGAATAATACCTATAAAGTTTCCTTAACGAATATTATCCTGAATTTTTATGTTTTCAAGGTCTTTCCGGGCCGGACCGGTTAAAAGCCGACCGGTGTATGAGAATCGCGAACCATGGCAAGGGCAGTCCCAACTCTTTTCAGCAGTATTCCAGCTCACCGTACATTTTATATGTGGGCATGAAGGATTTACACCATGTAGTTTACCCGCCTCATCTTTGTATAAGGCAATTGTTTGCCCATCGTACTTTACCACCCTGGCATCTCCTTTAGCGAGCTGTACTAAGTTATCTATTTCATCGGTTGCAAATGCTTTACCAACAAACACCCCTACAACATCGGCTGCTTCTTTCACAAAATTCTGAAAGCCTGCAACCGGTTTAACCCTAGCCGGATTAAACAGCTGCTGATACTCGCTACTACCATTGCATATCAGGTCAGCCAAAATAAGGGCTGAAGCTGTGCCATAAATAATACCATTACCGCCAAAACCTGTAGCAACCCACACATTGGGTGGATTACCCGGCAAATGCCCGATATACGGCAAACCATCTGCCGGTTCAAAATATTGGGAAGACCAACA
>DATGWP010000013.1:0-20166 GCA_035299425.1 Chitinophagales bacterium
AAAGAGGGCACTAACCATTGGGAGAAAAAGAAAAACAGGCGCCCCCTTTAATCAGGCCGCGGCACTTCTCCTTTTGCCGCGGAGCGCCAGTTCCACGGTGCTATAGGGTGGGCATCGCGCCACAAGCCATACCGGTTGCGGCGGGCATTGTTTTCAAGTTCTGCGTAGGCCTCATCATCGCTATACCGTTTATAGTGCCAGGCATAACCGTTTTTTACCAGTTCTTTATTAATGTTAAGTGTATCGTTCAATACTATTTCGCCTACTATGCGCTTATATTGGTCGCGTCGTCCATCGCTGAAGAGCGTTACGTATTTGCCAAAACACAGGTTGGCAGTAAACTCGCGGGCACGTTTGCCAAAGGGCTGGCTCTTTTCGGGGCAGTCTATATAAGCCAGGCGCACTATCTCTGTTTTCTCTTCTTTCAAAAGCTCCACGGTATCGCCGTCTTTTACTCCCACTACTTTGTAGGTGCCGGCATTATTGGCTTCAACCGTATCGCTTACCGCCCCACGTTCATTACATGCGCTTAGCAGCAATATAGCTAATACAGTAAACAGGTTTTTCATACTCCGAATAACAGCGATTTTTTGCAGATGCAGTAATGTTTTTATCAGCCCGGTAAACACATTATGTTTAAAAGTGCTTTTTTGCCATTGTGTTTCTGGTATTATTTTTCAGCAACAATGGCTAAACGCGTTTGTTTCATTCTTTATATAGTAGTAATACTGGCTGTGTTTTGGGGCCTGTTGCGTGGCAGGGTTAATATTGCTTTTGCACTGGCACTGTATAGTACGCTGGCGCTTTTGGCTGTTGCTTTTGTGAGCGTGCTAAATACAAGGGGCAGATTTTTGAAGTACGGAAAGGAAACACTTCTGGCGGCTACGGCTATCATTAGCACACTTTTTCTGGCAGATGTAATTCTGTTATATGTAGTGCGGCCGGCACACTACCTTACCTATGCCGAGATAAATGGCGACCGGTTTTATTATAGCAATGCACTCAGGCAAAAGTTTGCCGCTATTAATGAGGTGTACCGGTCACCCTACGTGCATAGGTGGTACAACCTGAAGTGGAAGCCCGGCAGTGTTACTAATTTCAAGCATACTGAGTTTACATACCGCAACAACTACAATAGCCAGGGTCTGCGCAGCGATGAAATACCCGTTAAGAAGAAAAGCAATGAAAAACGGGTAATAGTTTTGGGCGATTCGTTTGTAGAGGGTATTGGCGCTCCGCAGGATTCTACCGGCCCGGCTTTATTGCAGGATATTTTAAATGCCGGATTAGTAAGCGATACTTTTTATACGGTAATTAATGCAGGGCTATCGGGTAGCGACCCTTTTACCGAATATTACCTGCTGAGCAACCGGCTAATGGCTTACCGGCCCGATATGGTAATTGTAAATATAAACAGCACCGATATAGATGATGTGGTAGAGCGTGGCGGCTTTGAAAGGTTTATGCCAGACTCTACGGTGCGTATTAAAGATTCGCCCTGGTGGGAGTCTTTTTATGGCGGAAGTATGATTGTGCGGTTACTGGCACGCAATGTAATGGGCTACACGGTTAACCTGCTTAAGGTTAAAGATGTACCCATGCTACAGCAGAATGCGATAGATGAATTGAATCATGCTATTGAAGCTTTTGAATGGCTGGCAGCTCAACATCATTTTAAACTCGTGTTTGCGTTTCAACCACGCTTAAATGAGTTAGACGCTAATGTAAACCCATTGGGGCAACTGGTGCCTATGCTGGAAAAGAAAAACAATGCAGGCGTGGCTGATTTGTATCTGGCTTACGGTAACTATATCCGCGAGGCTAAGCTGTCTCCCCGAAACTATTACTGGCCTATAGACCTGCACCATAACTCGGAAGGGTACTTAATGTGGGCGCGTATGGTAAAGGAGTCGTTTGCTTACAATGGCCGGTATTATCGCGTTAATTGCATATTTGAATAGACTAAATATAAACGGTGCTAAAAAAAATAACCTTTTCGGTATTGCTTACCCTGGCGCTGCTTGAAATAGCCTTGCGGCTGGGTGGTTTTTACCGCACTTATTCAGAAAGGATTGGCAAAGGCTATCAGAGTTACTACAACGTAACTTACAATAGCTGGTATTTTACATATCCACCCGATACATCGTTTGTAGCCGATAATGGCGACTTTAAATTTGCTTACACTACAAACTCGTTGGGGCTTAGAGAGAAGGAGTTTGTAGAGCCAGCCACTGACTCTACCATCAAAATTATTACCATCGGCGATTCATTTACCGAAGGTGTAGGTGCGCCGTACGATAGCACCTGGCCCCGGTTGCTCGAAGGCGATTTGCTGTACAAAGGCATTAATACCCATGTTTACACTGCCGGTATGGGTGGTGCAGATCCGTTTTACGAATACACATTGTTTAGAGATAAACTGGTAAGCTATAAGCCCGACATGCTTGTAATGGTAATTAACAGCAGCGATTTTGCCGACTATCTTTTTCGGGGTGGGTTTGAGCGTTTTAAAGCTGATGGCACCACTGTTTATAAAACAGGCCCCTGGTACGAGCCGCTGTGGCAGTACAGCCGTACCGTCAGGTTGGCTATGCACGCGTTGCTTGGTTTTAAAAAGGGTAATTTATTTGTACAGCGCAGCAGGATGAAAGAAGAATATGCCGGTGCCGTGGCTGCCATTGCCGTTGCGTGCGATTCTATAGGGCAGTTATGCAACAGTATTGGTTGTAACCTTACAGTGGTGTTGCACCCCAGCCCATCAGAGGTTATGTACCGCAATCAGCATTTTCATTTTGGCCCATGGCAATACAAGTATGTCAGCGAAGAAGCGCGGCTATTGGCTGATGTAGTGCAACAGTTGGATAGTAAGCTGACAAGCAAAGGCATACCGGTAATAAACCTGTGGCATTCGTTTGATACTATCATTAATACAGAAAACTATCTGCAATATACCTATGAAAACGACCGGCACTTTAATGCCACCGGCTACAAAATAATGGAAGGGTTTATAATCAAAGACTTACAGATTGCTACGCGGTAATTTTTGATAGCCACATACTAAAAACTTAAACCTGTGCGTTAAATCAGTAACAAGCGCACCCGCAATGAACCCAACTCTCCCTTTTTTAATGTGATAATACAGGATTAAATACAATGTGATTACGCCGATAGCAAGGCGGAATAATCTGAGTAATCAATCTGTATTGTCCGTGTAATCTAAAAGGAAAAGTATGGGTAAACACACACTAACGCTGGTGGTCGTTCTGCTTGCAGGCACCGCAGCAAATGCTCAGTTCTTTATGGGTTTGCGGGGAAGCAATTACGGAGGTATTACCAACGTAAATTATAACCCCGCTATTGCCAATAGCCCGTTTTTGGTAGATATTAACCTGATAGCAGTAGGAGCTACTGTAAACAACAACTATGTAGGCATAGACCGTCGTCCGCTGCTGCACCCATCGTTGTTTAACTCTGCTAAGTTCAGAGAGGAGTATTTGCACGAGCGTGTAAATGGAAAAGATAAACAGGCCTATATTGGTGCGCAGGTGCAGGGACCCTTGTCCTTTATGTTTTCGTTTGGCCCCAAAAAGAAACGCAACCTCAATGCCATCGGTTTTAGTTATCATGCCAACGCGGTATTTAACACCGACAATGTAACAGAGGTGTTTGCCCGCACCGCTTTTCATGGCCTGGGGTCAGATGCCAATGCTATTACTAATTACCTGGGCCGCGAGTTATACAATGGTAACTTATCGGTTAAGTCGGCCGTGTGGAATGATTACGGCATAACCTATTCACGCATAGTTTACTATAAAGGCTCGATGCTTGTAAAAGCCGGTGGAACCATAAAACTGCTGCAACCTATTGCCGCGGCTTATGGCTACGTAAAGAATTTAAACTACCGCTGGACAGAGTATGAACAGTTGAGTATTTATAACACCGAGGCCCAATATGCTTATAGCGATGGACTTGTAAGCTCACAAGGCAATTCAACTGACAACGCAGCGCAAAACGTAGGCAGCTATATGAAGAATGCTATGTCGTTTAAAGCCGGTACGCCAACCGTAGGTATGGACCTCGGCGCTGTGTTCGAATGGTGGCCAGAGAAGAATAAAAATGAAGAAATGGATTGCCACTGCGAAACCTTTACCGATAAAAAGCACTACAAACTGGCTGCCGGTATATCGGTAATGGATATTGGTGCGCTGCGCTTTAAGCGCGGGCAGTACAGCCAGAATTTTTATGCCGATATCCGTAACTGGAACGTAGGTGATGCCAACTTTCCTGACGGGCTGCAGAGTTTAGATGATACTATCAATGCCCGGTTTGTTGTTACGTCTGATAAGAAATTCTTTACCGTAATTCTGCCTACGCGCTTCAATGTGTTTGTCGATTACTATATCCACAAGGATTTTGGGGTAACCTTTACGGCTATGCTGGCACCTAATATGTCGCCTAAGCAGCAAATGGTGCATCATGTAACTACCTTTGCTATTACACCCAAGTATGAAAATAAATGGATAGGAGTGTATGTGCCTTTTTCGTATGATGTGTTTGGCAACTTTAGCCTGGGTACCACGTTGCGTTTAGGCCCGCTTACTATCGGTACCCAGGATTTGCTTGGCCTGTTTGCCAAAAAATATGTATACAATGCCGATATACATGCCAGTTTAAAACTCACCATCCCTTACTTTAAGATGTGCAAAAAGGGAGATTTCAGGTTTCAGAGAAAGGGTTGATACATTAGCAACTGAAAAAGCATTGCTGTCATTTATGTAAATGGCAGCAATGCTTTTTTGTATAGCGTGGCTAATAAATTACTTTTAGTATCTAAATCACAACCCCCTAATATGGAAAAGCTTGAACTATACTCCGATGAATTTATTAGAATGGGTATGCATTATGCCCCTAAGGTGCTGGCTGCTTTGTTGGTTTTTGTGCTGGGGCTTTGGGCTACCAACTGGCTTGCGCACTTTATTAGCCGGTCTATGATGCGCAAAGGGCTCGATGTCTCCTTGCAATCGTTTTTATCCAGCCTGGTAGGTGTGGCGCTTAAAGTGTTGCTGCTTATTACGGTGGCGGGCATGTTGGGTATTCAAACTACCTCTTTTGTTGCTGTACTTGGTGCTGCTGGTTTGGCGGTAGGCTTAGCTTTGCAGGGCTCGCTATCTAACTTTGCAGGTGGTGTTCTTATATTAGTTTTTAAGCCCTATAAAGTAGGCGACCTGATTGAGAGTGCGGGACAGTTTGGCGAGGTGAAGGAGATTCAGATATTTAATACGGTGTTGCTAACCCCTGAAAACAAAACGGCGATACTGCCCAATGGCGCAGTATCGAATGGTACTATTGTAAATTTTTCGCGCCATGGCAATTTGCGGGTGGATATTACAGTGGCGGTTGCACCGGATAACAGTATTGAAAAGGTGAAGCAGGTAGTACTTGCTCTATTAGCTGCAGATGAAAAGGTGCTGAAAGACCCTGCTCCATCAGTTAATGTATTGAGCCTGGCTAACGGCATGGTTACTCTTGCTGTGCGCCCCTACGCCACCCCGGCAAATTACTGGGATGTATTTTTCGGTGTCCAGGAGAAAATAAAACTGGCCTTTGAGCAAAATGGTATTGCCGGTCCCGTGCCGCACCAGGTGGTTATAGATAAAAGGGCTTAATTTTTTTTTAAAAGCAGTCCTGTTATATATCATTTACTTGCTTGCTCAATAAAATTACATTCGCGGCTTAAAATTATCCCACATGAGTTTAGATGCTACCCTAAAAGCCCGCGCCAATAACCAATGCGAGTTATGTAAATCAGAAAAGAACCTTTCAGTGTACGATGTGCCCCCGCACTCTGAGCAGCGTGAGGAAGATAGCTTGCTGGTATGTGAAAAATGCAAAGCACAACTAGATAAGAAGGAAGAGTTGGATAGCGCTCACTGGGCCTGCCTGCAGGAGAGTATGTGGAGCGAAGTGAAGCCCGTACAGGTAGTTACCTGGCGCATGCTCAACCGCCTTAGAAACGAAAGCTGGGCAGCAGACTCAATAGACCTGATGTATTTTGATGACGAAACAATGGCCTGGGCTAAAAGCACCGGCGACCATGAAAACAGCAGCGAAGTTCAATTGCACCGCGATTGCAACGGGCAGATATTGCAGGATGGCGATAATGTGGTGCTTACCAAAACGCTGGATGTAAAAGGCTCTAACCTAAACGCCAAATTGGGCACCGTTGTAAAGGGCATTAAGCTTGTAGCCGATAATGTTGAACAGATTGAAGGAAAAATTGAAGGCCAGACGATCGTAATTCTTACCAAGTACCTTAGAAAGGGGTAAAAACACCACAAAAAATGAGGTTGTATCCGCAGGCAATATAGGGCCTTTAGCCTCAGGTATGTTATTTAACAGCAATAAAGCGCTCTTTTAAAGAGTCTTTTCCGCTATGCTTTCGGTGGCACACTGGCAGCATCTTTGCAAAATCCTCTGTATTAGTGAACAATTAAAACAGGGAAATCATGAAAGCGAAACTATTCTTAATTATTGGGCTGGCCCTATCAGTTAGCGCAATGGCCCAGACTACTAAACAAAGCACACATTCAACTACTAAAAAAGCAGTTGCATTACCTGCAACCGCACAATCTGATGATGCTGTAAATCCTGTAGAATATTTTAAAATGGATGGCAAACAGATTAAAGCTGTTAAAGGCGGTATTGCAACCGCTATACCTGCCGACCGTTGGTTGAAAAACGGCACGGTAGTCACTCCTTCCGGCACTATCCTTACCCATACAGGTAAAAGAGTTTACCTGCAAAATGGTGAAACAATTGATGGCAATGGTGTAATCACCACTGGTCGGTGTCGCGAGTTTGCCGGTATAGAAATATACGGAGGTGGAACCTGTATGTTAGACTAACTATTTTAAAACGTCTGTTTAGTTGGTAAAGCCTTTCGAAAGAAGGGCTTTGCTAATTTGTGGCACTGTAGTTGCCCTCTAAATGCCGGAGTTCTTCCATACCAGTGTATTTAAGCATCCCACTTATCCATTCATTTTACAAAAAAATAATCTATTATGAACAAGTCATTCTTTTTAGTGCTAAGTGTTGCTGCTTTATTAACCGCCTGCAACCAAAACGAAAAGCCGGCCACAGAAGTGGAAGTGGTACACGAAACAACAATTATAAAAGAAGTAGAAAAGCCACAAGCCGAACCTGCAGCAAAATCCGTAGAGGTAGATAAAAACGGTGTGAAGGTTAATCTGCAGGATAAAAACGGTAACTCAATTGAATTTAAGAATGAGCACTAGTAGTTCACTAGTATACATCTATTAAACGGCAGCCAGGGACACTTCTCTGGCTGCTGTTTTTGTTTCCGGAAAGCTGTTAATCCTCTATTCAGGCTGTTTTGTATATTTATTATAATACACGAACTACCTAACTCTGTTTACTCTTATTGCTTTTCCATAGTGCATGTAAAGATCAAGAATGAAAAATGAGTGGGCTCCCTGCGGAGCGACATTTTCACTATTAGGCAGCACCACTGGAAATGCTAACCTGCGGCGTCATTTCTACCACTGCTTTTACCGAGTTGCTTATCAGGCAGGCAGCTTCAGATTTGTGCAACACCCTAAGGGCTTTTTCTCTATCCTGCTCGTTTTTTATTACAAGTTTAGGATATAGCAACACTTTTGTCATCAGGTATTTGCCGTCTACCATTTCCAGCACTCCCTTGCTTTCTATATCCAGTTGTTCAAACTCCAGTTTCAGGTTTTCGGCTATAGCTAAAAAGGTAGTCATTAAGCAACTGCTTATTGCCGCAGTATACAAATGCTCCGGCGACCATATACCAAACATACCTTTATTAAACTGCGGCGGTGTGGCTACTTCCAGCGTGGTATCCAGTTCCGGCGAACTCATTATTCCCTTTCTATCGCTGCTCCATTTTACTTGTACATTGTATGTATGGCTTTCCATGGTATTGGTGTTTAATGGTTATCTGGTATTTCCGGCACAAACATACCTGCCATGCAGTTATTACACAGGAACAATTGTTACGTAGTCATATGATTATCATCACCTGCCGGTTGTTGGCTTATAACATTTGTATGTTGGCTCCCTATTGGCCAAAGCTAATTCTATGCGCAGGAAAGGTACAAGTTAGGTAAGAAGCTTGATTGCCGCTATGGTAGGTATATTATAAATTTACTATCTTTAATTTTATATGACTAAAGCTGGTTTTTTATTCTTATTCGTACTGCTTATTGCCGGTTGCGAAAAAAAGAATGATATAGATGATATACCGCCTATACCCTTTGATCCGGCAGGTGAAGCCGCAGGCAATTATTTGGTATTTAACATTTATGAGGTTTGGGGTGGGGGAAATTATAGCCGGGATACTTCTTATAACATCACCTTTCCTGTTTTAAAAATTGACAGCATCACAATTTCGGCAGACAATGGCTCTATAAAATTGAGATATGAAGTGGCATCCTCTGATTCTTTAAGAACAGTTTTTCGAGGCTTTGAACCTATTCCCAGCCATCCGGATTATTCTCTGATAATTTATAATGCTAATCCAGACTCCATCACAGCATACTTTTCTAATGGTGGAATTGGTGGCGGGTGGAGTAAGAAAATAAGTGGATATAGAATGCAGTAGGTGGTTTAAATCTGGTGGAAAGTATATCGAAGCGTATTCCATTTACCAACAGATTTGTAAAAGAAACAAAATGCCACCGGATGAGTGGCATTTTTGTATTTGCTTTTTCAAAATTGAACTACCTGTTGCTCATTTCTTTTTCTAACTCAGCCCTATCTATATATCCGGTTTTTCGCCATAGTTCTTTATTGCCGGAATAAAGAAGCAGCGTAGGCAGGGCTTCTATCTTTAAAGTTTTGGCCAATTGTTGGTTTTTGCCTGCATCAATGCGCACTATTATTACCGAGTCTGCCATTTCAGTTTTCATAGCCTCCAGGTAGGGAGCCATTTTTTTGCAAGGGCCGCACCACTCTGCATAAAAATCAACCAACACCTTTTTTTCCTGGTTTATAAGCTCTTGGTACATTCCGACATTCATGCCCGCTGCGTTTACGTCTTCCTGTGGCAGGTTGGCGGCCCTCCATTTTATAATCCCTCCGTTCAGTTCGTACACCTTTTTAAAACCCATGCTCCGCATTTTTTCTGCTGCTGAATGGCTTCGGGCTCCGCTTAGGCAATACACAAACACCGGTTCCGTTTTGTTTAACGCACTAATTCCGGCATCAAATCCGGTTCCGTTCCAATCAATGTTTACGGCATTTTTCAAATGCCCATCGTTAAATTCCCCAGGTGTACGCACATCCAGCAATGGGGCTCCGGGTGAAGCGTTTAATTTTTCGGCAAACTCTTCTGCGGTAAGATTAGTATCATTTTGCGGGCCTGGCTGCCCTGCGCAACCTGCTAATATTAGGGCCGTAAAAAATGCAATAGCTATCAATTTGTTTTTCATTGCTGGTTATGTTTTGTTTCTTCTGCCTCTGTTGGTATGGTGTTAACTGCAGGCGTTTGTCTTTCGGGATTGTAGCTACAGTTTCCTGCGGCGCAGCCAAATTTAAATATGGCCATAGCCATAAAATAGCCTCCTATGGCCACCCCTAAATATTGCGCTTCATTTATAGCTTGCGTTACCAGCATTAAACCCATTACAAGGTAAAGCAGCCTTGCTACAGTCCAGGTCTCAAAATCGGGAGTTATTGCGCTGATTATTTTTTCGCTGTTTTTTATCATGGCTTGTTTTTCTGGTGCAAACATAGCCATCATTCCCCGGCTGTTCAGGGACATTTGTTACACAACCTACTGGTTATTTTCATGTAATCAGTTCTATCTCGTTTCTGCCAAGGCGCACTAACCCTTTTTGCTCCATTTGGCGCAGTAACCGGCTAATTGCTTCGCGTTGCGTATGTAGTTCATCGGCTATTTGCTGGTGCGTGATACGCAGCGTGGGTGTGTGGGCTACCTCTACCCGTTTTTGCAGGTAATTAAGTAATTGCTTATCCATATTGCTAAATGCAATCAGGTCTATTACCTGTAGCAATTCGGCATACCTTGTGGCATAAGTAGCATGTATAAAGGCTTTCCATTCTGAATAATTATACCATTCCTCTACCATATTAGCAGGTATCATCAATACTTCTGTATCACCATCGGCCACAGCTTTTATGCTGCTTTTTCCGGCGGACTGGCAACAATTAAGCGCCATAGCACAGGTTTGCGAAGGCATAATGTGGTACAGAAAAACCTCGCGCCCATCATTTTTGTTTTCGCGCAGCACGCGTATACTGCCGCTTAGCACAAGGGGTACAAAGACAATTGTAGCACCGGCTTCTATAATAGTTTCGCCGCTGCTAAAATGCCGTGTGCGGCAGTTCCTTTCCATCTCGGAGAGTAAAACTTTATCTTTAAAGGGCAGAGTGTCAAGCATGCACTATATTAATGCAAAAACCATTACCATAATTATCTTGTTACAATGAAGTAATAAACAAAAGCCACTCCTGTAGGAGTGGCTTTTGTTTATTGTTGAAATTTGATTCCCCTACCAATCGCTTTTATTACTACTAGCCGCCAGGGCTGTTTCAATTTCTTTTATCAGTTCTAACATTTTTGTGTCTGCAGCATTCATAATATCTGCTGTCATTTTTTTGCCTGCACCTTTGCCGGCGGCGTAGATACCCCCCATTTGGTCTACTTCTTTAGCAAATACTTCCATAGTTTTTTCAGTTGTGGTGCCGCTTGCGTTATCTGATAGTTTGATGTCGGTTATTGCCAGTTTATACTTCTCATCTTTAAACTGAAAATCCATGGTGAAGAGTACCGTTCCTTTTACTGGCATTTTTACCATTCCGGCATTCATTACCACGCTAATCTCAAAGTTGCCTTTATCCATAAACTCGGTGCTATCTTCATCAATTGTAGGTTTTTCATTTTGAAATTTTCGTTTGCTCCAGTTTTTAGCATTAACGTACAAATCGTGATCGCTTTTGCCGGGCACTGCCACTACCTTATTGTATGCGTATTTATTTGTTACGCTGTCATAGGGCATATTAATTTCATACTTTTCTTTGCCACCTGCAAATGCGGTTAAACAGGTAATAGTTAAAAGTGATACTGCGATTAATGTTTTCATTTTTTGTTTTTACAGGTTTAAATAATATTTAAAATTAAAGTATTGTTTTTATAAAAAAAGAAAAAGGAACAAAAAATGCCACCCCTTTCGGAGTGGCATTTTGTATTTTTCTAAACTATTCAAATCTTGGGGATTCAAGCCTTTTCATATACTTGAGGAAATTTTTTATTCAGAGAAAATAATTGTACGGATCACAAACTTTGGGTTAGGATCTCTTGTAACTTCTGCTAAAAGTTTTTTTTGCCTTTTGCATCTTGCAAACCCCTCGTCTGTTGCAATCAGGCTGCCATTAATATCGCGAAAATAAGGATCGTCTACAACAGCTCTGTATTGATCTTTTTGTTCCCAAGGAAATATGAATTGAGTTTCGTCAATTTTTACAGTTTCCTTTACCTCCAATTTCATATCAGTAGGCGTTTCACTTTTAGTATCGGTGACTTCGTAGTCAATTTGAACAAGAGTGCCATTAAATTGGGCTATTAAGAATTTGGTAATCCCTTTTAAAATAATCGCATTAAGCTGCTTGTCAAGTTGAATTTCTTTTGTAATCCAAAAAGAATATTTGGTTGCTTTTATTTGCATTTCATATGAGTAGTATGGAGTTCCAGTTTTGACATCCACAGGTTTTGAAGGTTGGTATTTTTCACATAGCATTCCTTTAATAATTTTTGTTTCACCCGTGCTAACCAATTCACAATTTGGCTGGCATATTGAATCAATGAAATCCACATTATAAGAGTTATTCTCAAAAATAGCGATACGGAGGTTGGTGGAAAGATCATACAGCGTATTAGTTATAGATAATAGCTTACCTCCATTATAAGTTGTATTGCTTGTTTTCACAAGGTTGCCATTAACTATTACATCATAATCACGGGCCAAACCAACTTTTTGCGCCCTTATTGCGGATTTGGTAACAACTACTTTATAGTTAAAGTGATTAATAGTTTGCGAGTAACCAGCAGTGATAAACAGTAAAATAACAGAGATTGATAAAAAAGGTTTTAGCATCTAGTGGGATTTCTTCCAAAACTAATTTTTTTGCTACAAATTATGAAGCTGCCATTGGCTACAGCTTACAGACAGCAAGTTCATTAACAAAAAAATGCCACCCCTTTCGGAGTGGCATTTCTATCATCTGTGTTCCAGGCTCTGTGCTCTGGGGGCTAATTATTAGTTGCTTGGTGCGGTATTTTCCATTAAGGCCTTACGGCTTAATTTGAATTTACCGGTCTTGTTATCTATACCCAGCAGTTTCACCTTAATCACTTCATTCTCTTTCAACACACCTTCCAGGCTGTCAAGGCGTTTGTGCGATACTTCGCTTATGTGCAGCAAACCTTGTTTGCCGGGCATAAACTCTACAAACGCACCGTAAGGCATAATGCTCTTAACGGTAGCTTCGTATACGTCACCAATCTCTGGCACGGCTACTATACCCTTTATACGGCGAAGAGCCTCGTCGATACCTTTACGGTCTGGCGAGAAGATTTCAATCTTACCCTTATTGCCTACTTCTTCAATCTGAATAGTAGTGCCGGTTTCACGCTGCATTTCCTGTATCACCTTTCCACCAGGGCCGATAATGGCGCCGATGTATTCCTTATCAATCATCAGCATCTCTACGCGTGGTGCGTGTGGCTTGTAATCTTCGCGAGGTGCCGAAAGCGTTTTCTTCATCTCGTTAAGTATATGCAAACGGCCACGTTTAGCCTGCTCCAATGCTTCTGTAAGCAACTGGCGGCTAAGACCTTTAATCTTGATATCCATTTGGCAACCGGTGATACCTTTCTCTGTACCACATACCTTAAAGTCCATATCGCCTAGGTGGTCTTCATCACCAAGGATATCTGACAATACCACGTATTTCCCGGTTTCTTCATTAGTTACAAGGCCCATGGCAATACCCGATACCATCGATTTTATTTGCACACCTGCATCCATCAGTGCCAATATACCTGCACAAACAGTAGCCATAGACGACGAGCCGTTGCTCTCAAGAATATCAGATACCACACGGATAGTGTATGGAGTTTCTGTTGGCATTACCTTGCTGATAGAGCGGTGCGCCAATGCACCGTGCCCTACTTCGCGGCGGCCTACACCACGCGGAGCGCGGGCTTCACCAACCGAGAAAGGAGGGAAGTTGTAGTGCAACAGGAATTTTTTATCGTAGTTAAAGATAGCACCGTCAATCAACTGTGCATCCAGCTTAGTACCTAAGGTAACAGTGGTAAGTGACTGAGTTTCGCCACGGGTAAACAATGCAGAACCGTGAGGGCCGGGCAGGTAACCTGCTTCGCTCCAAATGTTGCGTATCTCATCCATTTTGCGGCCGTCCAGGCGCTTGTTCTGGGCCAACATTACATCGCGCACGGCGTTGTATTCTACACCACCCCAGTACATGTTTATCTGGAAAGCTTTTTCTTTCTTCTCTTCGTCGGTCAACGTAGCCAGGAACTCTTCCTTAATAGCTTTGAAAGCCGCGCTGCGTGCTTTTTTGTCAGCGTTTTCAGATGCAGCCACTACGGTGCATTTGTCGTAACAGAAAGCATTTAAGCGGGCGCGAAGATCTTCATCATGCTTCTCGTGCAGATAAGCGCGCTTTTCTGTTTTGCCGGTTTCTACCTGTAGTTCGTTCAGCACAGCTACTTGTTTCTTAATCCACTCGTGTGCAAACATAATGGCCTCTACCATTTCTGTTTCGCTCACTTCGTTCATTTCACCTTCTACCATTACAATAGACTGCTCGCTGGCAGCTACTATCAAATCTATCTCAGATCTTTCGTTATCGCTTTTAGTTGGGTTGATAACCAATTGGCCATCAATTTTAGCTACGCGCACTTCGCTTATCGGGCCGTTGAAAGGCACATCTGAAACAGCCAAAGCTGCAGAAGCCGCTAAGCAGGCAAATGCATCAGGCAATTCGTTAAGGTCGCCCGATACAAGCGTAACCTGCACCACTACATCAGCGTGGTAATCTTCAGGGAATAATGGGCGGAGCGCGCGGTCAATCAGGCGGCTTACCAATATTTCATCATCGCTGGCACGTGCCTCGCGCTTGAAAAAGCTACCCGGTATACGGCCTACCGATGCCATGTTTTCGCGGTATTCAACCGTTAGCGGCATAAAATCAACGCCGTCTTTTGCGTCTTTAGCAGCGCACACGGTTGCCAGCAACATAGTATTGCCGTATTTAATCATGGCAGAACCATCTGCCTGCTTGGCTAGTTTGCCGGTTTCGATCTCTACGGTACGTCCGCCGCCAAGGTCGATTGTCTTTTTGATAATGTTCATCTTTTATTTATTGTTTTTTATTGGATACAAGGGAATTTATTAGACAATTTGACGATGTGACAATTAGACTATTATGATTAGCAGTGCTAACCTTCAAATCTAATGCTTTAATAATGAGGTCGTTTTTAATTGTCTAATCGACGAATTGTTTAATCGTCTAATTTCTTTTTGGCGGGGCTGAAGGCAATTTGCCTTGTTTAGTTTATCGTCAGGGTCCATCCCAAAACCTACCCGGACGTTTTCATCGCCTCGTTGTTATTTTACGCCGGGCCAGAGGTGTGCCGGATTTTTTGCTTTTTAAGCTCCTGAAAATGAGGTTTTAATGCCTTGTTTCCGGGTATATAAAAAAGCGAAAGGATGGCTTTGCAAGCCATCCTTTCACGGTATAAATTACTTTCTGATATTTAATTTCTCGATCAGCTTACGGTATCCCATAAGGTCTGTTTTCATAAGGTAGTTAAGCAGTTTTCTGCGCTGGCCTACCATACGGATAAGAGAGCGTGTGTTGCTATGGTCTTTCTTATTGGTACCAAGGTGCTGGCTTACGTGGTTAATACGCTCGGTAAACAGGGCTATTTGCGCCTCTGTAGAACCTGTATTCTTCTCTGAACCACCATATTGTTTAAACAACGATTTTTTTACTTCGGCTGTAACTTGCATGTTCTTTATCCTTTTAATTGAGCGCGCAAAGATAATCGTACTTTTCAAAAAACCAAACGCAGTTTAAGTGCGAATGCGGAAACCAGAAGACGGAATGGAAATGCCAATGAAAAATCATAAAATACCTTCGAAAAAAATCTAGTAATTTTTTCTAAAAAAGGGATTTGTTGGCCTAATTCCACATTCCGGTTTCCATATTCCGAATTCTCCTAGTAATCAAGCTTGTAACCAATGCCTTTTACGGTTTTTATATAGCGCTCGCCTATTTTTTCACGCAGTTTGTAAATGTGCACATCTATGGTTCTGTCATCGCTTTGCGAGTCGTTTTTCCATACCATGGCTTTTATCTCATCGCGGCGATAAACTTTGCCGGGCTTGGCTACCAACAAGCTAAGCAGTTCAAACTCTTTGCGGGGCAGGTCTATTTTCTTTTTATCGCAGATAACGATATACTTTTCGCGGTCTACCTCCAATGTGCCTACCTTAAGGCAGGTTCTGCCGTTTTCCTGTTCATCCTTTTTTAGCAGGCTTTGCAGGCGGTTAATCAACAACTTGGGGCGTATAGGCTTGGTAATGTAATCGTTTGCACCGGCATCTAAACAAGCTACTTCGCTTTGCTGCTCATCCATTGCCGTCAGTATGGCTATCGGGGTATTGCGCAATGCGGGCAGATTTTTCATAGCGCGGCATGTTTCTATACCATTCATGCCGGGCATCATCACGTCTAATACTACCAGGTGTGGCTGTATCTTCAGCGCCATTTTTAGGGCATCATTTCCATTGGTAGCTGAGTAAACCCAATAGCCTTCTTTCTCCAGGTTATAGCGCAAAAACGCCAAAATATCCGGTTCGTCGTCTACTATTAGTATCTTAATATCGCTGGTATCCATGCTTAGCTTATTTTGAATAGCTAAGGTCGGTGGCGCATGTTAAGGGTATATGAATAAAGTGTAAAATAATACGGGCGATGAATACTAGATCCATCGCCCGTATTATGAGTAGGTTATGTTAATTACAGGTTAATAGTCTCCAACCCCTGCCCTGCAGCAAGTAGTTCGGCAATGTCGAATACTTTAACCTCCATTTGCTTATCCTTCGATTTTACACCATCGGTAATCATAGTGCTGCAGAAAGGGCAGGCAGCAGCAACAATCTGGGCACCTGTTTCCAGCGCTTCTTCGGTGCGAGCTACGTTAATACGTTTAGTACCTGGTTCATCTTCTTTAAACATCTGTGCACCACCGGCACCACAGCAAAGGCCTTTAGTACGGCAGCTTTTCATTTCTACAAGTTCGGCATCCAGTTGTTCTAATACCTTACGGGGTGCTTCGTAAATTTCGTTGGCGCGGCCCAGGTAACAGCTATCGTGGTAGGTTATCTTCTTACCTTTAAAGGTGGTTGCATCTGTAATTTTTATACGGCCTTCATCAATCAGCTTTTGTAAAAAAGTTGAGTGGTGTATTACTTCGTAATTACCGCCCAGGCTTGGGTATTCGTTCTTCAATATATTAAAACAATGCGGGCAGGTGGTTACTATACGTTTTACTCCATAGGTATTCATCACCTCTATATTCTGTAAGGCCAGCATTTGGTATACCAGTTCGTTACCTGCGCGCTTGGCCGGGTCGCCGGTACAGCTTTCTTCGGTACCTAATACCGCAAACTTAATGTTCAGGTGGTTCAATATTTTTACAAACGAGCGGGTTACTTTTTGGGCGCGCTGGTCAAAACTACCAGCACAGCCTACCCAAAATAATACCTCTGGTGTTTCTCCGTTTGCGGCGTAATCCGCCATTGTTTTCACTTCCATCTTACAATTGATTAATGATTATTGCTTATTGATTATTCCGTAGTTTGCCTTTGGTCGTTTGGTTTGTTATCCTTTTTGCCAATTAAGACGGTCTTGCTGGCTAAATTGCCAAGGCGCCCCGTTATTCTCCATAGCGGTAAACATACCGTTCCATTCGGCTGGCGCGTTACTGTCTTCCATTATCAGGTTACGGCGCAGCTCTACTATAATCTCCAGTGGCGATATCATTACCGGGCATTCTTCTACACAGGCATTGCAGGTAGTGCAGGCGCGTAATTCTTCTACACTTATATAGCCGTTCTCTATCAGGCTCTTGCCGTCATCTTTAAACACACCACCATTAGCATCGCGGTTTTTACCCACCTCTTCCATACGGTCACGGGTATCCATCATTATTTTACGCGGGCTTAGTAGTTTGCCGGTTTGGTTTGCCGGGCAGGCAGCTGTGCAGCGGCCGCACTCGGTGCAAGTGTAGGCATCCAGCAGGTTTTTCCATTTTAGGTCAAATACATCTTTGGCGCCAAACTTTACCGGTGGTGCGTTAGGGTCTACTGGTGGAGGTACCGCACTTGGGTCCATCATCAACTTAATTTCGGTAGTTATCTGTGGCATGTTATTGATATAACCCTTAGGCTGCAAACGGCCGAAATATGTATTAGGGAAAGCTAAAAGAATGTGCAGGTGTTTGCTATAAGGCAGGTAAACCAGCAATGCCAATACGCCCAACAGGTGGCCCCACCAGCCCAGTCGCTCTATTACTACCAGTGCATTGTGGCTAAGGCCCGAGAACATAGGCATTAAGGCACCGCTTACTAAAAAGCCATATTCGCCATTGTGCATAGCCATATCGGCTGTGTTCATGCTGAATATGCACACCAATAGATAAATTTCAGAAAGCAGGATTAAGGTAGCATCTAAAACCGGAAACCCCTTTAGCTCGGGCTTGTTAAGGCGCGGCACACGAAGTATCCAGCGGCGCGATAAGAACGCTATGGTGGCCACAAATACCAATACCGATATAGCCTCTATAAACGAGATTGTAAATACGTACAGTCCACGTAAAAAACCGATATTTTCTACCGCGTGGTAAATAATACGGTGTTTACTGGTAAGCCCGTCTAAAAATATTTCCAGAAGCTCTATCTGGGTAATAACAAAACCCACGTATATAAAGAGGTGCAACACGGCGGGCGTAATGTTTTTAAACATTTTTTTCTGCCCAAAGGCCACCAGCAGCATGTTGCTGAGGCGCTCGGAAGAATTACCGGACAAATCCTCGCTTTTGCCCAGCATTATGTTTTTGTAAACAAATAAGTAGCCCTTGTATGCAAAAAAGCCGGTCAGGCCGCACAGGACTATAAACAATACAATTTGTAGAATAGTGAACATATCTTGATAAATGTAACGCGGCTAAAATACATTTTTGTGAAACAAAAACAATTAGGCTATTTTCAATCCTGTATATGATAAAAACACTCGCTACCCTTATTTTGTTTCTTTCGGCTTGTTTAAATTTTACACAAGCGCAAACATCTACCAAACTTGACCTTGAAACCTTTATGCGCCTGCGCAAGGGCGATGTAAAGCCCGGCCACCAACACCTGCTGGTGAAAGGCGACCTTGTCCGTATTAAGCAACTGGCCAAACTATATGGGGGATACTATAAGTACGGATATAACAACATTGCCTCGGTAGAAATTCCCGATGCCAGGCTAATGGCGTTTTCGCAGGAAGCAGCCGTAGAGCAGATTGAAAACCCCAACACCAGGGGGCATTTACTTATGGATACGGCCCGTATTCGCAATAATATAGACCCCGTGCATAATGGAGTTTCTCCATTGGTAAATGGCCTGAAGGGCCGTGGTGTAATAGTTGGGATAATTGATGGTGGAATCTATTGGGCTCATGAAGATTTTAGAGATGCCCAGGGCAACACCCGTATACGCTATATATGGGATGAAACCTTTGTAAACGGTACAGTAAAGCCACAACCTTATAACTACGGTAACGAATGGAACTGGCAGGATATTAATAACGGTAATTGTACGCATATAGAGCCGGCCGGTGATGCCAGCCATGGCACGTGCGTGGCGGGTGTAGCTGCAGGTAATGGCTTATCGCTTTTGGGCGATTCGCTTTCCGGCGACTCTATGCCTGAGAAGCGCTATGTGGGTGTAGCGCCGGAGAGTGAGATAATATTTGTACGTGTAGATATCAATGCCCCAAATTTTAGCGCCCGTATGGCCGATGCAGTAGATTATATTTTTAAGAAAGCAGATGCTATGGGGCGCCCGTGTGTAATTAATACCAGCCTTGGCTTATACAGCGGTGCCCACGATGGTAAAGACCTAGCCACACAAATGATGGAAGCATTACTTGAAGAGCGCAACGGTCGCGCGCTGGTAGCTGCTGCCGGCAATGCAGGCAACGTCGATTTTCATGTGGGGTATAATCTTTCGCCGGATTCTGCTTATACCATGTTTGCCTATAATTACGCCAAAACAGGCGTGTATTTCGATTTTTGGGCCGATACAACTTCTTTTAAAAATGCGCAGTTTGCCATTGGGTGCAATGATGAAAATGGCACTAACCTGGGGCGTACTTCTTATTACAACGTTGTAGATAGTTTTAACCCGGCGCCCAATTCCAGTATTCAAATTACCCGGCCTGTGGGCGACTTTAACCAATTGTATGGTAACGTTACTATACAGGTTGGCCTTTCAGAGGGACGATACCACGTGGAAGTTTATGTAAATGCCGCGCCTCCGCTCAGCAACTTATGGAGGTTGCAAACAAGGGGCTCCGGCAAACTTGATTTATGGAGCCACCCTACGCTTACCGGCACATCGCAGATAGTAAAGCAGCTTAATGGCGTAGATATTTTGTTTCAAAACTACCGCCACGCCGACCGCATTAAAACCACTACCGGTGCATGGCAATGCAGTGATAAGGTGATAACCGTGGGCAATTACTCCAGCCGTGGAAATTATCTGGATGTAGACTCGCAGGTAGTAGACCTGGTAAATGCTTTTCCGGTAGGCGAAGTGGTAGGTGAGCGGTATGTAACATCCAGCACAGGCCCTACGCGCGATAACCGCTTAAAGCCCGACCTGGTAGCCACCGGGCACACTATTATAGCTACCGGTAACCTTACTGATATAGATTACCGGCTAAACAATGGTGAACGTTTTGTAGTAGGCTATGGGGGCAAGCATCGCCGTATTGGTGGCACATCTGTGGCATCGGCGG
>DATGWP010000014.1:0-3150 GCA_035299425.1 Chitinophagales bacterium
TTTACTGCTATGGTCTGATTTTTAACCTTGTAATTTTTTACGTAGGTATTGAAGCCGATAAAACTAGCCACTGTGCAAGGTGATTCGTTTTGTATAGGATAATTAACCCCACCTACGTTTACCGAAGTATCTACGTATAAAAGCACATCGTAATTCTGATAGGCAAGGGATACGCGCAGATAATCATAATCGCCGGCAGCAATATCTCTGATAGGAACGGAGAAAAAGGTTTCACCGTCTTTAGCAAAAGTTGATTTTTCGAAATCGATAGCATTGTTACCACCGGCGGTAGTTTCGGCAGCGCGATATAGCACCTGCCCCTGGCCCAGCGGTGTAAGAGCAGCCGGCGCCAATTCGATGTAGTGGGCACTCATGGCATTAAAGCTCGGGCTCTGCCCCGCATGGCCTGCGGGCATAGGTTGAGGATCCCCCACGTTACCAAGCCTTTGCTGGGTAGGGTCGAATTTGAATTTGAAAATGAGTTTGGGCGAGTTATCGGTTTTGTCTTTGTTGCAACCTGCAAACAAAAGAGCAATAAGTGCAGCCGATAAAATAGTTTTAAGAGAAGTCATTGATGCTTATTGTTTAGGCAAATATGTAGAAAAACAGTTTAGTTAGTTAGGGTTGGTTATTAACCGGGGAGAAGGTTTTAAGTGAGGAAACCACCTCGTCAGCCTTCGGCTGCCACTCCTCCTTAAAAACCGCCGCGGTAGCGGCGAAGGAGGAGAATTTAACAGCCAAAACCATAAACTAAAAAACCTCCCGCACAGCGAGAGGCTCCTTAGTTTTAACCCTTAAAAAACTAAACTTACAATATAGACAGGAACACAGCTAAAAAGGTTGCCTGTGTTGCCAATAAATTTTGCGTTATAATTGCAATTAACATTTACAAAACTAAAACAAACATACTATGGCCTTAGCAATTGGCACCCAAGCCCCTGATTTTAAACTACCTAATACTGACAAGAAAGAAGTATCGCTAAGCGATTTTAAAGGCAAGAACCTGGTTATCCAGTTTTTCCCTGCCGCCTTTACAGGCGTGTGCACTGCGCAAATGTGCAGCAGCCGCGATGACCTTTCGTTTTACAACGGCCTTAATGCCACAGTAGTGGGATTATCTACCGACATGCCTTTTTCGTTGGGCGTGTTTAAACAGCAGAATAACATCAACTTCGACCTGCTATCGGACTATAATAAAACCCTGATAAAGGATTATGATATGTACCAGGAAGACTTTGCCCTTGGCTTAAAGGGAGTTGCCAAGAGAGGCGTGGTAGTAATTGACAAAGAGGGAGTTATACAGTATACCGAAACCACGGCTAACCCCGGCGTGCAGGTAAACTTTGATGCGCTGAAAGAAGCTATAGAGAAGCTGAAATAACAGAATGCACAGTAAGGAATGCCGGAAGAATGGATTTAAACAAATTACATTCTCCGGCATTTCTTTTCTGGTTACCTCTTGTAATCTTCGAGATAAAAGCGGCGGAACTGAACCAACTTATCAGTATTAATCCAATCTACGCCGGCATTTAAAAGCTGACGCCATACATTTGGCTTATCGGGTATGTGGTAAAAGCGGATGTGCTTGCCCATTTGGTGTACCTGTGTTACAAGTGAGTCGAGTTTCTGTTTTTGGGCTGGCGGCATAGTACCCTTGCCCTTCCAGGTAAAATAGCTGAGCCAACCGCTGCTGTAGCGGGTAATTACTTTTGCACTTTGATTATTACCCATGCCTTGCAAAGCTGCATCGATGGTGGCAAGTGCAGAGTCTTCTTTAAGCAGTTCGCTGACAGGACTACTGCCTGATATAAGGATATTAATGGCTCGCTGGTGGATGACTGAATCGCGATGATATACCGTAATGATATACTTATACTTTTCCAATACCTCCTTTAACTTCTGGTAGGTTGCTATACCGTCTGTTTTAAAGTCTATCATAAACGTAACCGGTGTGTTGTGGCCTTTGTAAATAGTGCCCCAGTTTTGCTCAACCACTTTTTTAATAGGGTCAAGGTATAGCTGCTCAATAGTTTGTTTGCTGCCCAGGCCTAACGGTACATGCGCCACCTTCAACTCATCGTTGTGCAGAAAAACGTCTATCTCTATACTTGTAAATCCGTTTTCCAGTGCTTCATATAAAGGGCGTTTATGCACATAATCGTTGTGGGCATGGGCGTGCAGCAGTGGTGTTTGAGCGGCAAGGGTACCGGCAAAAATACCTACCAGCGTTTGGTAAAAAACAAATACCATTTTTTTCATTTGGCAAATGTAATCTGGCGCGAATAATAAATTTCAGTTTCTATATTCACACCACTAATTAATACCAACCAAACTACCAACCCCATGAACGGAGGAGAAATAATTGCACGGGTTTTGCAAAAGCATGGTGTAAAATTTTTGTTTACGCTGTGCGGAGGCCACGTGTCGCCCATATTTGTTTCGGCACAAAACCTGGGCATACGCCTGATAGATACACGCCACGAAGTGAACACCGTATTTGCTGCCGATGCGGTATCGCGCCTAACCGGTGTGCCGGGTGTAGCTGTAGTAACAGCAGGTCCGGGCTTAACCAATACCATTACTGCAGTAAAGAATGCCTACCTGGCACAATCGCCCCTTATATTATTGGGCGGGGCAGCTGCTACCATACTTAAAGGACGCGGAGCCTTACAGGATATAGACCAGATGACCATGATGCGCCCAAACGTAAAATGGGCAGTCACTATAACCAGGGTAAAAGATATAGTGCCCACGCTTGAAAAAGCCTTTGCCATAGCGCAGGAAGGTGTGCCGGGTCCGGTGTTTATAGAATGCCCGATAGATACCCTGTACGGCGAAGAACTGGTGCGTGGCTGGTATGGTGCTAAAAGCAAAGAAGAACCACCTAAAAACCTGCAGGAGCGCGTAGTGCAGTGGTATATAAACAACCATGCGCGGAAACTTTTTGCCGGCAAAGATTCGGTAGATTTTAATGCGCCTATTAAACCGGTAACTTATCCTAAGCATTCATCGGGGCAAATAGATAAGGCGATAAGCAAACTGAAAGCAGCGAGCAAGCCTGTAATGCTGGTAGGCAGCGGCGCTATGATGAACCCGCAGCAGGCAGATGCACTGGCTGCCGCAGTAGCTAAATTAGGCATACCGGTTTAC
>DATGWP010000015.1:0-49922 GCA_035299425.1 Chitinophagales bacterium
TGTGTTGCCACTGGGCGATTTCTCGCATATAAAAGATCTGCCTGCCATGTTCAGGCAGTGTAAAGCTACCGAGGACCGCGACCTGAATGCTATTGAGTTTCTTGTAGAGCACGTCTCGGGCATGGGACAGCTGATAGAAGAAACGGAGCACGAATTTGAAGCAGAGGAAGAAGATGGTGATAAACCACATGCACCGGTGCAATTTCACTTTGAGCAGCAGCAACAAATCATTTGTTTTTATCATTGCATTAAGGTGCCTGCCATAAAGCCATTGCCTGCTTTACCGCTCAATACCGTGCCTACCCACAGAGTCTACATATCCGACTATATCTCCAATATTTTTCGCCCCCCTATATCCTAGCCGGCGCTTTTTTTACTTTTCCGCAAATGCTGTATGTGTTTGTGCATATTTCTTTTATTACAATTAAACTATACCAATGAAAAATAAATTCATGCTATGGGCAGTTGGGCTATTGATTAGTGCCGGCCTGTCTGCGCAAAAAATAAATAATGATAAAGTTCCTGCTGCTGTTATGTCGGCTTTTAAAGCAAAGTTTCCTGCTGTAACTAATGCCACATGGGAGCTGGAAAGCAAAACAGAATACGAAGCAAGTTTTAAACTGAACGGTACCGAAGTTTCGGCCAACTTTGATAACACAGGCAAATGGCTCGAAACCGAAACCGAAATTAAAATAGCCGATTTGCCCGCTGCTATACTCGCTACCCTGCTCAAAGATTTTGCAGGGTATAAAGTAGAAGAAGCCGCTAAAATTGAAAGCGTAAAAACAGGCAGTTGCTACGAGGCAGAATTGAAAAAAGATAACGAAACTTTCGATGCCCTGTTTGCGGCCGATGGCAAGCTTTTGAGCAAAACAAAAGAAGGTCATGAAAAGGGAAAGAAAGATTAACTAACAATGCAGGAAGCACGCCGGCTACCGGTGTGCTTCTTTTTAAAAATATACAGAACATGACAAGGGATATAAAGGCAGCTATGCTGCTTCTGGCAATTGTATTTTCTTTTTTCAACGTATGGGCGCAAAACACAAGTATAACGGTATCGGGCACTATAAAAGATAAAGCTGCTAAAGTTGTATTGGCTTATGCCAATGTGATTTTGAAAGCGGAAAAAGATTCCGCCTTTATAACCGGCACTGTTAGCGGCGATGATGGGCGCTTTATACTTACCGGTATAAAACCTGCCACTTATTTGGTCGAAATTTCGTCGGTGGGCTATACCACCAAACGGCAGCCACTATTTGTAGGCACGCTCTCTCAATTTATAGAAGTGCCCGATATAGAGATGGAAGAAAGCACCACTACTTTAAGCGAAGTAACCGTTGCCGCCCGGCAGGATGCAGTGAGCGGCAAGATGGATAAGAAAGTTTTTTCGGTGGCGGACAACATCAGCCAAAGCGGCGGTTCGGTTTTGCAAACCATGCAAAACCTGCCTGGTGTTACTGTGCAGGATGGCAAGGTGCAGTTGCGCGGCAGTGATAAAATTACGGTGCTGATAGATGGCAGGCAAACCGCCTTAACCGGTATGGGCAGCCAATCGGGGTTGGATAATATTCCAGCATCAGCCATCGAGAAAATTGAAATAATCAACAACCCTTCGGCTAAGTACGATGCCAACGGTAACGCGGGTATTATCAATATTATTTACAAAAAGAACAAGCAGGATGGATTTAATGGAAAGGCCGGGCTTACCGCTGGCATAGGCTCGTTGTGGGTGCGCAAACAGAACCTCCCCACCATCCGTCCGCAGTACCGGTTTACTCCAAAAGTAAATCCTTCGCTTTCGTTTAACTACCGCAAGGGCAAAGCCAATTTCTTTTTTCAGGGCGATTACCTCTACACGCAAACCCTCAATAAAAATGAATTTGTAACACGCACCTACGATAACGGAACTGTCATCAATCAACAAACCAAGCGCAACCGCAATACCCATTTTGCTACGGTAAAAACCGGTATTGATTACAATATTGATGAGCACAACATGCTTACGCTTTCGGGTATGTTTGGAACCGAAAAAATTATTGATAACGGCGATCAGCCTTTTTTTAATGCTGATCTTTCTGAACGGCTTCGCCTTTGGCAGTTTTTAGAAGACGAGTTAAAAATTACCGCCATGGCATCTGTGGCCTATCAGCACAAATTTAAACAGCCGGGGCATCTACTCAATCTGGGCTTTAACTACACGTTTCACCGCGAGGATGAAAAATACTTTTTCGATAACATCCTTCCCACCTACACCGGTAAAGATGCTTTTGCCCTCATATCCGATGAGCATGTGGTAGATATAACGGCGGATTATGTGCGCCCGCTTAAATACGGCCGTATAGAGGGCGGCTTAAAATTCAGGTACCGGGTAATTCCTACTAATATGAAATTTATCCCCGGGCTCAATTCGCCTTTGGATAGTGCTTCGGGCGGGCCAGCTACTTACAATGAAATTATACCGGCTCTTTACAGCAACTATACTTTTGAAAGCAAAAGGTTTGAAGCCGAAGTTGGCCTGCGTGTAGAATATGTAAACATAAATTATGTAGTGGGTTCCAATCATCCGGTTTACAAAACCGATGGCTATTACTACATACAGCCTTTTCCCAATGTTCGCCTTGCTTATAAAATAAATGAGCGCCACAAACTTTCGCTTTTTTACAACCGCAGGGTTGACAGGCCAAACGAAGTGGACATCCGTATTTTTCCTAAGTATGATGATGCTGAAATTATAAAGGTAGGTAACCCGGCGCTCCGCCCCCAGTTTACGCACCTGATAGAAGTGGGTTATAAAACAAACTGGAAGAGCGGTTACTTTTATACAGCAGCCTACCATCGCCTGGCGGATGGAACTATTACGCGCATACGCACCATAGTGCCCGGCAGCACACTGCTGTACTCAGTAATGCAAAACACAGGCAGAAGCTACGCTACAGGTTTAGAACTTGTGCTGTCGCAGGATATTACAAAACTGTTTACTTTTAACCTGAACATGAACGGCTACCACAACCGTATAAACGCTTACACGGTTATCAACCAATATCCGGTAGCCACTACCTTTAGCGCGCCGGCTAATCAGGTGTTTTCGGGCAACGTTAAGCTTAATACTTTCTTCCATTTGCCCCTTAAATTTGAACTGCAATTAACCGCTGTTTATTTAGCCCCCGACCTTATTCCACAGGGTAAAATCGGGCACCGGTTTACACTTAACCTGGGCTTGAAAAAGACAATACAAAAAGGCAAGGGTGAATTGTTTATGAATGCTACCGACCTGCTAAACACAATGGTAACCAGGGAAGATATACGGGGCAACGGTTTTAGCTATGTGGGATATGATTATTACGAAACACAGGTAATACGGTTGGGTTATAGTTATAAGTTTTAATGCTTTACTTTTTAATACAAACAGCCAAGCGTTAGCCGGGCTGTTTGTATTAAAAAGTATCTTTCAGCTATCAGCGCGACATTATACTAATTGTTTGCCACCAACTCCGTACCTATCTCTATTGGGTTCGTTAGTATTTTGTGCACGGGGCAGCTATTGGCTATAGTAAGCAGGCGGGCTCTTTGTTCATCGTCCAGGTTGCCTATCAGTTCCAGCTTGCGGTTTATGGTGGTTTTGCCGGCATCGGCATCCCAGTTAAGTTCTACTTCAATTTTTACTTCGGCCAGCTCCCACTTTTTTCTATCGGCATACATGCGCAGCGTGGCCGATGTGCAGGCTGCTAAAGAAGAAGCCAATAACTCCATGGGCGAAAAGCCCAAATCTTTGCCGCCCAGTTCCAGCGGTTCGTCGGCTATTACCGTATTGCCCGTGGGCGATTTTAGTTCTACCCTATAAAATTGTTCGCCTATACTACCTGTTACGTTTGCCATAGTTTATTTTTTGTTCAGTGCCGGGTACGGCATAAATTCAGTTTCGTCTCCTTTTATTTTTCCGAAGGTTTGCGCCTGCCATCGTTGTTTGGCATCCTCTATCAGCTCACGGCTGCTGGCTACAAAATTCCAGTCTATCAACCGCTCCTCGGCAAATGGTGTGCCACCAAAAATATAAATGGTGCTGTCGGCCTCTATGGTAAATGCGCAAAGGCTGCTATCGGTGGTTACCAGTATTTGCTTAGGGCCGTAAGTGTTGTCATCGCTTATTACGGCCCCTTCTAAAATATACAGGCCCGATTCGCCGGCCAGTTCGTGCCCTATGTTTACCGTTTGCCTTGTTTGGCTTTTTATCTCCAGCATATATAGCTGGCTATAAACCGGCACCGGCGATTTTCTGCCAAAGGCTTCGCCTGCTATTAGTTTATATTGCAGGTCTCCGTCGGCCCAGGTAGGTATTTGTTCTTTCTCAATATGAAAAAATTCAGGTTCCATTTGCTCCAGCGCTTTAGGTAGTGCCACCCAAATCTGCAGCCCGTGCATATATTTATCCGAGTGGCGCAAATGCTCAGGTGTGCGCTCGGAGTGTACTATGCCTTTGCCCGCGGTCATCCAGTTTACGGCACCGGGGTTAATTTCTACCTCGTTGCCTAAAGTGTCGCGGTGCATTATGCTGCCATCAAACAAAAATGTAAGTGTGCTTAACCCTATATGCGGATGGGGCAGCACATCAAAATTTTCGCGCTCGTTTAATTTTACCGGGCCCATGTGGTCTATGTAAATAAACGGCCCTACCATGCGCTTTTGCCGGAAGGGGAGTAGCCGGCCCACCATAAATTTGCCAATGTTGGCGGCCCTTTCTTCTATTATCAGGTCGATGTTGGACATAATTGGTTAGTCTGTTTTTGTCTTTTTTCTAAAGTAGTAAAATGTAAATGCCGCACTGTTTATTATACCCATCATTTTACGGGTTTTGCACTTATTAGCACTTACATATACCGGCAGCTAAGCAAAAGAAATTATATCTTTATAAGTAGAAATTACTCATCCTACAACCATCTGCTTATGTTTAAAATTTTTACTACCACTCTGTTTTTATGTTTACTAATGGCCGCACAGGCACAAACGCCCATATACACGGCCAATTTTTCGGGAGGCATTGGCAGCTGGACGTTGGTAGATAACAGCGGTAATAATGCCGGTAACTGGAAATATGTGCACAATCCCATCTCGGCCCCCAGTATAGGCAGCCTGGCTTTTAAGTCGGCAAGTTTTGCCAATGGCTATGCCCTGTTTCTTTCAGATGGTGCTACCGATGATGGCAAGCCCGAAGATGCAGATATGATATCGCCAGCCATCAACTGCTCGGCGCACTCATATGTACACATGGAGTTTGATGAGTGGTTTGTGCAGCGTGGCGCCAGCAGCGGCACTTTGCTTATAAGCACCGATGGCAATAGCTGGGCGCAGGCCTATACGGTAGATGCCACTCAAGGAACTACTACGCATACAAGCGTAGACCTTACCCCTTTTGTAGCCAACCAGCCTACCGTGTATTTAAAATTCAATTTTGTAGGCGACCACGATTTTTTCTGGGCCATAGATGATATCCGGATTTACTCAGTACCAATGCTGGATGTGGCGGTAGATACCATTACCATCAACCCCTATGTGCTGGCCGGCAACAATACTATTACCGGTACCATTAGCAACCCCGGTGGCGTTGCCCTAAACTCGGTGGATATATCTTATGCTATAGATGGAGGTTCACCGGTTTACCAAAGCCTCAGCAATTTGAACATACCGCCCTTCGGCACTTATAACTTTACCTTTCAGCAACCGGCCTCCCTTCCCGATTTTGTAAAGTACCAGATAGAAGTAGGTACACTGGGCCCTAATGGCGGTACCGATGCAGTAGCTGCTAACAACAGCCTGAGCACAAGTGTAAACGCACTTAGTGCCATGCCTTCTAAAAATGTGGTGCTGGAAGAATTTACAACTGCCCCATGCCAGTATTGCCCCATGGGCGCAACTACTGTAGATGTTATAGACCAGGCTTACAGCCGTGTAATACCTATAGCTGTGCATTCGGGCTTTGGTTCCGATGCAATGACTACTGACGACCATACCGACCTTTATACCGCTTTAGGTGGTGGCAGCGGTGCCCCGGCAGTGATGATAGACCGATACTACTGGCCCGACCAAAAAGAGATTTCGCTGAACATGGTTAGCTCTGCCGATTTTTCGTATACCCTGTGGGATGAAAAGACACAACAGCGCCTGCCGGTTCGCTCGCCGCTGGGTATTAAAGCAACTACGTATTATAACGAAAATACCCGTTCGCTTACCGTAGTACCTACCGTTGAGTTTTACACCCAGCTTAGTAGCCTGTCATATAACATAAACTGCTATATAGTTGAGGATAGTGTAAGCGGAACCGGTTCGGGTTATAACCAGGTAAACTACTACACTAACCATAGCCCCGGCAGCCACAACCCATGGTATGGCAAGGGTAGCCCGATAATAGGCTACAAGCACCGCCACGTGGGCCGCAAAATGCTGGGCGGTGTGTGGGGCACCAGCGGTATTATCCCCGCTACGGTTAACAGCGGCGATAAATTCAGCACAGAGTATTACTTTACATTACCCGGCAGCTGGAACAAAGACAGGGTAAGCCTGGTTGTGTTTGTGCAGGAATACCGTAACTCAACTAATTTTCGCAGTATTATTAATGCTCTTGAGTTGGGCTTGAATGAAACCGATTCGAATACAATTACAACTATAGTTAGCTCTATTGGTAATGAAACAAATGCAACCGTTGGCGCTATTAACCTGTACCCCAATCCAGCGGCCAACAGCGTAAGTATAGATTACACACTGGCACACCCTGGCACTATCAGTTTTGATGTATTTAATATGCTGGGCGAAACAATGCATACCGGTGAGCAGCAAAAACTAAATGCCGGTGACTACCGCACACAGATAAATACTACTACATATCCTAACGGCCTGTATTTTGTAGCTGTAAAAAGCGAAGGCAAAGTAGTAAGCACGCTTAAGTTTGCAGTAGCCCGTTAGGCGCTGGTTCTCTTAAAATAAAAAGCCGGATGCATAACCTATAAGTTATTCATCCGGCTTTTTTATATCTGTTACAAACTATAAATCGAACCGTATACCCTGCGCCAGTGGTAGTGTTTTGCCGTAGTTGATAGTATTGGTTTGGCGGCGCATGTAGTTCTTCCAGGCATCGCTGCCGCTCTCGCGGCCACCGCCGGTTTCTTTTTCGCCACCAAATGCACCGCCTATTTCGGCACCGCTGGTACCAATGTTTACATTGGCTATGCCGCAGTCGCTGCCATTAGCCGAAAGAAATTCCTCGGCCTCGCGCATGTTGTTCGTCATTATACTGCTTGATAAGCCCTGTGCCACACCATTTTGTAGGTAGATAGCATCCTGCAATGTTTTGTATTGCATAATATATAAGATGGGGGCAAATGTTTCGTGCTGCACTATAGGCATATCGTTGGTAGCTTCAATTACACAGGGCGCTACATAGCATCCGCTTTCGTAGCCCCTGCCTGTAAGCACGCCACCTTCTACCAGCACCTTACCGCCCTGTTTTTTAGCCGCCGCAATAGCATCCATGTAAGCCTTTACAGCCTGTTTATCTATCAGTGGGCCTACGTGGTTTTTTTCGTCCAGCGGGTTGCCAATGCTTAGCTGCTTATACGCTGCTGTCAATCGCTTTTTCACCTCTGCATATTTCGACTCATGTATAATTAACCGGCGCGTAGTGGTGCAGCGCTGGCCTGCGGTGCCTACTGCGCCAAACACAGTGGCCACCATCGCTATATTTAAATCCGCTTCCGGCGAAATGATAATGGCATTGTTGCCGCCAAGTTCCAGTAGTGTTTTGCCCAGGCGGCCGGCCACTGTTTGTGCCACAGCCTTACCCATGCGGGTAGAACCGGTAGCCGAAACAAGCTCTACATTCGTATCCTTAGCCAGCCACTCGCCCACTTTCCAGTCACCATTTATCAGGCCGCTTATACCTTCCGGCAGGTTATTACGCTTAAATACTTTAGCCACAATGTGCTGGCAGGCCACACCGCACAGCGGTGCTTTTTCCGATGGTTTCCATACACATACATCTCCGCACACCCAGGCCAGCATAGTGTTCCAACTCCACACTGCCACCGGAAAGTTAAACGCCGATATAATACCTACTACACCCAGCGGGTGCCATTGCTCATACATACGGTGGTTAGGGCGTTCACTATGCATGGTTAAACCGTGTAGTTGGCGCGAAAGACCTACGGCAAAATCGCAGATATCTATCATCTCCTGCACTTCGCCCAGGCCTTCCTGCAGGCTTTTGCCCATTTCGTAGCTCACCAGTTTACCCAGTGGCTCTTTGTAGGCGCGTAGTTCTTCACCTATTTGTCGTATTATTTCGCCACGCTTGGGGGCGGGCATATTGCGCCATACTTTAAACGCCTCTTTGGCCGTGCGTATCACCTGCTCATACTCGGTGGCAGTTGTAGCGGTTACCGCTCCAATCAATTTGCCGTCTACCGGCGAAAACGACTGTATGGTTTCCCCTTTCCCTTTTATCCATTTATTACCGGTAGATGTTCCGGTGTTGGTTGCCCCAATTCCTAATTGCTTTAATACGCTTTTCATAGTTTATTATTTACGGTGCAATAATAGCGAATACCCCGCTGCCAAACTGTTACAAATACTGAATTAGTCATTTGTTGTTGGTGCAGCCATAAAGCTGCGCAAAAACTTTTACTTTAGTTTGATAATGAAGGAAATACTGCTCACGCTTTTCTATCTTATTCTATTCAATTTTTTGCTTTACAGGTTTAAGCGCCTGCAGTTCAAAAGCTTTAAACCCATTGTAACCAACGTCCTCTTTAATCTGAAATTTCTGGTCGGTATCTTCATCTGGTTTGTTTATACCTTCTATTATAAGGATGTGCAGAACAACGACATTCATAAGTTTTATAAAGATGCACTTATAATAAATGAGGTGGCTTACAGCGACCCCGCTGCTTTTGCCAAACTGATGGTTACCTCCGGCGAAAACACAGCTTACACAGATTCGCTCAAAAACTGGAACCGCAATTTCGACGAAGCGCCCATCAACGAGAACCGCACTATCATCCGCCTTAATGCGCTGCTTATGTTTTTTACGTTTAAAACCTACTTTGCACACATACTGTTCTTCTGTTTTATATCGCTTATAGGTTGGGTGTTAATGGCCAATGCCGTAATGAATTTTACCTCGCAGCGCAATGCCTTGTTTGCCTTGCCCGTCCTGTTGTTGCCATCTGTTTTGTTTTGGGCCAGTGGAGTTATGAAGGAGCCCCTGCTCGTATTCGGCCTCGGCCTGCTCATTCACGGCTTGCTTAATTTAAGAATGAAAAGTTCTTCGATAGCCGCCATTGCCATTGGTTTTATCATAGTGCTCTTTACCAAATTTTTTGTGCTGGCCTGTTTGTTTCCGGCTGCGTCGGCTTATCTGCTTTTTCCTAAAAGAGAAACCACAACATTCATTATTGCAAAGTATGCGGTGGTGTTTGTTGTGTTGCTTTTAGCTGCTTTCAATATTCAACATATAGTACCGCGCATTAACCCGCTTCAAATGCTGGTTAACAAGCAAACCAACTCGGTAAAAGAAGCCACCTATTTTAAAGCCGGAAGCCGAATAGATATACCGCCCCTGCAACCCAGCGCTTCATCGGTGTTAATGATTGCACCTGCAGGTATACTAAACACTATCGCAAGGCCATACCCCACCGAAGCCAAAAACGTAATGATGCTCGCCAGTGCCGCCGAAAATATTCTGGCTATACTTCTACTGATTGTATTGCTATGGTTTACTTCATGGCGAAGCGCCGTAAACATTAACCTGCTTATGTTCCTGCTTGCTTTCTCATTGGCCTATTTTGCTTTAATAGGCATCTGCACGCCTGTGCTGGGTAACCTGGTAAGGTATAGGGTACCGCTGCTGCCGCTATTTATGTTTGCGTTTATACTAAATGCAAGTCCGAGGGCTATACCTGCAAAGCTGAATTGGCTATTGAGAATGTGATGGTTATAGTTTGCCGTCTTGTATACACTACTGCTGTGCAAAGTGTATCAGGCTTATACCCGCCTTTATTACCAACTTTGCATGGCTATGTGGAAAGACTTTCAAAAGAAAATATCAAAAATGCCCTGGTGGATGACCAACCCGTTTTTCATCACCACCATAGTATTTGGCACCTGGATGATTTTTTTTGACGAAAGCAACCTGATAAGCCAATACCGCAAACACCGCGAGTTATCTGCCTTGCTCGAGAAAAAGAAATTCTACACCGACCAGATAAAAGAAACCAACAAGGCCTACTCAGAACTTACCACCAACCCCGCCACGCAGGAAAAATTTGCCCGTGAGCATTACTGGATGAAACGCGATAACGAAGACGTATTTGTTATTGTAGAGAAGTAATAGTCTCCGTTTTTGTTTCGGACATACATACTCTTTCAAGCAAGTAAAGTTTATTTCCTGTTTATAGATTGAACTATATAATAAGGGTCTCCCCTCTCCATTTGTGGAGAGGGGAGATGCCGACAGGCAGAGGGGTGAGGCCTATCTATCTACCATCACCTTTCGGTAATAATTATGTCCGTTACTGCTTAACCGCAGCATGTAAATTCCGCTGGCAAATTGACTGCAATCAATTTCTGTTTTAATGGTGCCTGTCAATATTGCTTGCTGCGCTACCAGTTTACCATCGCTGGCAAAAAGGTTTAGCTCAGCAGTGCTTTCAAAACCATTCTCTACCTGTACTACAAACCTATCGGTAGCCGGGTTAGGAAACACGCTTATACGGGCATTCTCTAAATCGTTAATACCTGTTGTGTCGCAGCTTTCTACTACTATGGTAAACGTATCGGTAGCTATACAGCCTTCGGCACTTACACCTTGTACCGATACCGTAGTAGTGGCCGGCACATGTGCAATGCTAATACCGCTGGATGTAAACTCGTATGGGTACCAGGTAAAAGTAAAGTCGCCTGTAGCTGTAAGCATTACTGCACCGTTTACACATATGGTGTCATCGGTGCTTATAATTTCAGTTATTGCGCTGGCTGCATCTACGCTTGCCGAAGCAGAAACAGTACAACCGTTAGCATCGCTCACCTCAAAATCATACACCCCATCCTGCGTATAAACAAAGCTACCGGTACCCGTATAAGGGCTAACACCCCCGGTGGCAGCTACCACTACTTCTACCGAGTTGCTACTGCAATCGATTGTATCAGGTGCCATTATTTCTATTTCTAATTCGGTGGGTTCGGTTATTTCATAATCAACCGTATGCTGGCAGCCGTTGGCGTCGGTTACGGTGGCCTGGTAGGTGCCGGCACTGCTGCTAAATGTGCTTGTACCCGTATAAGGTTGTGTGCCGCCGGTAGCTGCCACTTGCACTGTTGTCAAATTACCATTACATAATACAGGGGCAAACTCTACCTGGGCCAGCAGTGCATCTGGCTCGGTTATTATTATTGTTTCGCTTTTTGTGCATCCTGCCGAGTCTGTTACAACTATATCCACTTGCCCGGCTGCATAGCTTAGTACACCGGTGCCGGTGTAAGGCAGTGTGCCACCGGTAGCACTTACTGTAACAGTAGCGTTGCTGCCATTACAAAGTATGGGCTCAACGGTATAGTTCATTTCAAATGCCGATGGCCCCTCTATGTTTATTTGAATGGATGTCATGCAACCCTGCGAATCTACCACTGTAAAATTATGGCTACCCGCTGGCCGGTAGAATGTACCGGTGCCCGTATAGGGGGCGGTACCGCCTGTTACCGAAATTTCTACCCACGTGCTATCGCAAATTATCTCTCCTGTAGTATAATCTAAATCTAACGTACTTGGCTCAGAAATATAGATTGTTGTATCTAACTCGCAACCCAGCGCATCTGTAATAACCACCTGTCTGAACCCGGCCGGTAAAAACATATTACCACCTCCGGTATAGGGCGGCACCCCTCCAAAAGGGGTTACATTCAAAAATTCGTCTTGACCACTACAGGTAATAGGTATCAGGCTCGTGGTAATTATCCCCAAAGGAATCTGAGGTTCCACAACATCAAAGGCAATCTGCACCTCGCAGCCAATACTATCCATTACTGTAACAAGATAGCTGCCTCCATTATAATAACTTACACCGGTGTTGTAATAGGGCAGAAAGCCCCCCGTAGCAGTCACTTCAAGTGTTGCTATATCGCCGTAGCATACAATGCTGTCTATGGTGTATTCCACCACAAAAGGCTCGGCGGTTTCTACGTGGTAGTAGGCAGTATCGGCACAGCCCCCAAAGCTGGTAATGGTGACCGAAATATCGGCAGTCCCTTGAGCAAATATTTCGTCGGAGGTTTCACCGGTAGACCATTGATAAAAAAGGGAGGAGTTGTTTAGCTCATCATACATTGATAGTGGTACACCACCATTTGCGCAATCATAGGGCTCTGCAATTATCGAATCGGGCAACGCGAGTCCATCGCCCAGGTATGCGCATCCGGTTACGACCATTCCGTTATTATAAGTTACAGTTACATAAAATGTGTCTGTACTTAAGCCGCTGATTGTATGATTGGTTTCGCCATTATCCCAAATCAAGCTGTGAAGTGTATCATTAACACCTGGCAAATAGGGCAAGTAAACCGCTGCTGTCAATGCACCATCAGACCCTCCCTCACAAGAAACGGGGTAAGCTCCGAAACCAATATAGGGTTCGCCTGTATAACCTATGTGCGCGCTTGCGCTATCGGTGCATCCGTTTGTACCGGTTACCGAAACCCAATAATCGCCCGACTCTCCGATATGAGATACGGTATCGGTATAAGCGTCCCAATAGTACGATTTATGCCATAGGTATGAATAAGGAGCACCCGGTCCGGTAACAGTGGTTATAAAATTACCATCGGCCATAAACATGCAGGTGGCATTCTCAACGCTACTAATTACCACATTTGGGTGCGGATCGGAGATGTAGGCAGCTGCCGTTGCAGAACAGCCTTCGGCCTCTGTAACAGTAACTAAATACAGGGCGGCAGTTAAATTGGTAATCTGCTGTGTTGTATCTCCGGTGGACCAAAGGTAACCAAGCGGAAAAGATACACCGGCAGCACTATCAACCATCACTGCCAATGTTCCGGTATCGCCACGGCAATCTAAATCATCCTGAATCAGTTGCACTTGCGTCTCATACGAAATCGCATATTTTAATTCGTATCCCTTCCTGAGCCAGTTATGCCCATCGCAATACCATGAATCTATGGTGTATAAACCTGGGTCAAGGTTTGTTACGGTGTCGGTAACTATTCCCGAATGATACCATAGTATATCAACAGGTTCATTCAATGAATTTAGCGCTACTAACACACCGTTGGTGTCGTTGCAAGAGGGTGCTGTAACAAGCTGGATATAATACGGTGCAGTAGTAGTAAGCAAACTTACAGCACCAGCTGCCGTTGCAGTACATCCCTGTGCATCGGTAACCGTAACTAAGTAAGCACCTGTTAAGGCTGTCATATAACCGGGAACTGAATCCTGGTTCGACCATACATACTCAAGCGGAGATGTGCCTCCACTGGTAACTGCACTAACCATCACCGAATCGGTACCGCAAGTAATACTTCCTGAGGCAGAAACAACCACAGATATACCTTCGGCAATTGTGCTATCTAACTTTACGCAGCCCCCTGCATCAGTAACCCGCAGCCAACCTCCCTGTCCGCATAATGCAGCATTACTATCTACACCTAATGTATCGTTCAGTAACGTAGCGCCGCTCGACCAATAGAAATTATAAGGAGGCACTCCGCCCGAAACTTCTACTATTACCTTGCCATCACAATCTTCGGGGCATGGAATATGTATTTGGTTAGCCATTATATCAAAACACTGAGGTGCATTGTCGGTAGATGATGTGCTGCTGCCAAAGGCCCATACAAAGCCATCGGCTGGGTTAATGCCGGCGTTGATAGTAGCGCTATCCGGAAAACTCAAATCGCACAGGTATAGGCCTTCGCCGCATACATAAAATTTATGATCGCGCGAGTTAATGGCAATATCGGCCGGGTAATCGTAGCAGCTATCTCCTTTGTATGTGCTCCAGAAACTTTCACCGAAATAACTGAAACCGGCAATAAAGCCCTCTGAAGAGCCGCGCCGGTTAGGCTGGTAATAAGCACCTGCAAACAGGGGCGAATCGAGCGGAAAATTGTTAGAGAAGGTAAAGCCGGCGGCATAAATACGGCCATCGGCATCGGTAGTAATACCCGTGCCCACATCTATATCGGCACCGCCATAGTATGTTGACCACAACTGGCTTCCGTTATTACCTGTGCGAACAACAAACGCATCGTAAGCACCGGCCAGTGCAGGCTGGGCGTAAATATTACCACCCGGCAAAAGCAAGGGAAAGTTGGCTGAAGCTGTACGTCCGGTATAGACAAAGTCGTTGCCGTAACCTATGCTTACATCGTTAAAATAATCGTTACTGCTACCGCCATAGTAAGAAGCATATTGCCGGCTGGTTGATGGCGAGAATTTCAGAATAAAACCATCGGTTAAACCGCCACTACTTAATTGTACATAGGCGCCTACACTCGGTTGAACCGGCATATCTATAGATGTAGTAAAGCCCGTAACCACCAGATTTAATGCATCATCTACTGCCAGCGATGTTGCTACATCATCGCCGGTGCCACCATACATAGTAGCCCACATATTTTGCCCGCCCGGATTAAATTTTAGTATAAAAGCCTCAGTGCCCACAGCTGTATTTTGGTAATAGCCGGTGCCGTTTTGCTGGGTATTAAAGCCACTTGCAGTATTAGTAGCGCCCGCTACATACAACTGGTTCTGTTTATCTGTAAGTATTTTAAGGCCTTCATCGTTACCCGAGCCACCGTAGTAAGTTGACCATACCAATGCCAGGCTGGTATCAAAGCGGGCAATAAATGCATCCTGTACCGTATTGGTGTTTTGATTATAAGCACCGGCTAAGTTAACCAGCGGAAAACCTGCAGAAGCGCTACCGGTTACAAATACGTTGCGCTGGTTACTTATGGCAATAGAGTTGCCAAGATCGGAGCCGGCCCCGCCCATATAGGTAGCCCAAACAGGAAACTGGTTGCTATCGATTTGCAAAACCACAACATCAGTGCCTCCATTATAACTACCATCTACATACGAAGCGGCTGGGTTACCTGCAACCGGAAAATCGGTTGAGTTGCTGTAGCCGGTTAAGAATATACCGGCCGGCAATACCGCGCCGCTATCTATTGTAAAACCCAGTGTATCGGTAGCCACACCCCTGAAGCCATCAGCAAACGTGCCGCCATATTGGGCGCTCCACTGCAAGGCCAATGGTGGGTCTATCACCAAATCCCTGGTATTATCGTAAGCACCGGTAGTAAAAGATATTTCTTTTCTATCAGTGTTGAGCAAATAAGCTATATCCACCGGTTGGCTATTGCATTGCGCTTTTAAATCGCCCTCGCGCAATACACCATTGCGGGTGCCTATTAAGAGCGAATTAGCCAATGGTGTAATATCAGCATACTTATACTGCATTTTTATAAGCGAAGCATTTCCTCCGGGGTGTACTATAAAATCATACTCAAGTTTGCCATCGGCAGTGCTTTTCCAAACCCAATCTATATGCGGGTAAACATTTTTGATGGTTACGGATTTGTAATGTTTTACACCGGTTTGCCCCTTTCCATCTCCCGACAAATAGTAATTACTTTTCCATGCCTGTTCGCCGGTAAATTGCAGTGCCATGGCATTAATGGTGGCGCTTGTAAGTTGTACATCTACGCGGCTATAATTTATCTTGTATTTCTTCTCGTTTATATAAACAGGGTGTGGGTGGTTGTTATCTGTTTCTTCATACTGTTTTAAAACGTATGTAACCCCTGTGTTGGTCAGGTAAAAATCAAGGCCCGGCACCGATGATTTAGCCAATACACCGGACATGGGTTTGCCATCTGTATCGAGTATCTGCCCTTTATTGGGTGTAAAAACCACTCCCTTGTTTTTGGGTTGCGGAATAGAATTTTCTGCGGCCCTTGTACATATACAAATGAACAGGCCGGCGGCGAGTAGTAGGTTCTTCTTCATAGCCAGGGTTTGCTTTAGTGTGTCGGTTTCAATATAAGAACTTGTTTTAATAAACAAGAAATATGGCAGATTTTTGTTCAGCCGTGTGGAAATACTTTGCAGCCGTAACTTCATAAAGTAAACCCAAGCATTATCTTCACTTCATGATTCTTTCGCTTACACCTACGGGCTTTAATGATTACGAACTGATTGACTGCGGTAATTTTCAAAAACTCGAACGCTTTGGTACGGTTATTACCATCCGCCCCGAGCCTCAGGCCGTATGGGACCCCAGCATGAACATGGCCGAATGGGAAAAGCGTGCGCACGTTAAATTTGTGCCAAAATCAAGCAGCAGCGGCGATTGGAAAAAATTAAAGAGCGCCCCAGAGCAATGGAATATAAAGTTCGAATTTGCACAAAAGGCATCTACTGCTTACAGTATAGGACTTAGATTGGGGCTAACTTCATTTAAGCATGTGGGGGTATTTCCCGAGCAGGCGGTAAACTGGAATTATATTTTCAACTCGGTAAAGCAGTTCAAAACCCCGCATCCAAAGTTTCTCAACCTGTTTGCCTACACCGGTGGTGCTTCGTTGGCAGCGCGGGCAGCCGGCGCCGATACTACGCACCTCGATTCTATTAAGCAGGTGGTAACCTGGGCAAAAGAAAACATGGAGCTAAGCCACTTAAAAGATATACGCTGGGTGGTAGAAGATGCCCTTAAGTTCGCTAAGCGCGAGGTTAAACGCGGCAATAAATATCACGGTATCATTCTCGATCCTCCGGCCTTTGGGCACGGCCCCGATGGCGAAAAGTGGAAACTGGAAGACAATATTAACGAGATGATGAAAAACGTGCTGCAACTGCTGGAGCCCGATGAACACTTCCTGATATTAAATGCTTACTCGCTCGGTTTCTCATCGCTGATATTAGAAAACATGGTAAACCAGAATTTTAAAGCGCAGAACTTAGAAGTAGGAGAATTGTACCTGGAGGATAGCTTTAAGAAAAAACTACCCCTGGGTGCATTTGCCCGGTTTAGAAAAGTAAAATAAATACTACTCCGTCAACGCATCCAGCATTTTGCCCAGCAGGCGGCTAAGTTCCGCGGCTTCCTCTTGGCTTAAATATTTGGTAGGCTTATCTGTTTTATCGTTCTGCTTATCTATAGCCGCCAGCACCTCAAGGCCTTTTTCGGTTATCACAACATCTACGGCGCGGCGGTCTTTTTTACTTACCACCCGCTCTACAAAGCCCGACTTGCGCAGGCGCTCTACTATGCGCGATGCATCACTCATTTTGTCCATCATGCGCTCGCGTATCAGGTTAATGGTTGCAGGTTTCGGGTACTGCCCACGCAATATGCGCAGCGTATTATACTGCTGCGAGGTAAGTTGGTAGGTACTGAAAAAATCTTCGTGAAAGCTGTTCAGCACATTAGCGGTATACAGCACGCTTATTATAGCCTTATGCTTTTCGTCTTTGAATTTGTTTTGCTGTATCAATTCTTCTATCGACGGCATAGTCCCGCAGGGTTTTGGGTTTGGGTCTATACAAAAATAAAAAAGCGGGATGATAATCCCGCTTTTTGGTAACAAACCAAATTATGCTTGTATTTCAATACCTCCTCTTGTTACCTGCTGAGTTTATTAAGTTGTTTTACTGTTTTTTAAGCTGTAGGTTTACTGTAAAAGTAACATCCTTACCTACCACCGGGCCTGCTTCTGCCAGGTTGTTCCATTTTAGGCCGTAGGCCAGACGATCTACCACACCGGTAACTTTAAAGCCCGCTTTAGTGTTGCCATAAGGATCTTTTACACTGCCGTTATATACCACATCAAACTTTACCGGCTTGGTTACATCGCGCATGGTCAGGTTACCTTCCAGCACATATTTCTTATCGCTTACTTTTTTAAATGACGTACCTACAAAGCTGATGTTAGGAAACTCATCTGCCTTAAAAAAATCATCGCTCTTCAGGTGCTTGTCGCGGCCTTCGTTATCGGTGTTTATGCTGCTTACTAAAATAGTAAAGTCAATCTTGGCATCGGTAAAATCAGGCTTGGCCGATGTTACATTGGCGGTAAAGGTTTTAAACTGGCCCTCTACCTCCGATATTACCAGGTGGGTTACGCTAAACTTTACATTGCTGTGTGCGTTGTCAACTACCCAGGTTTGTGCTTGTGTGCTCAGCGAGGCTATTATGGCCAGTGCTGCAAATACTTTTTTCATGTGTTGCTTTTTTGTTGTGATGAATGATTTGATGACGCAAATATACTTACAACTATTGTATATACAACTATTGTTTCTAAAAATATCTTAAAATCTGAAATTACCCTTTCGCAAAAGGCTCTATACTGTTGATTATGGGCCGTTTAACTCTATTTTATTCTATACCCCGATACACTATTGCCTTTATCTACAGATATCACTACCCACTGCCGGCGGCCAAACAGGTCGGTTATAGCCACAGCATTACTGTTGTTATACTTAAATTCGGCTACTGGCTTCAAGTCTAAATCATATACCCACAGCACATGTGCTGCATTATCGCATAGCACTAAATACGATTGGTTATTCCACTGCATTATCTCTATGCTGCTTAAGGTAGCCCCTGCAATATTTGCAGCGCCTACAAACTTATAACCATTGGTATAACCTCGTATCTGGCTACCGGTGCTGTAGAAGTAAGTGTATCCTGTATCTGCCGTTGCTATGGCACAGAAAGCATCCGCACTATCTATAAGGGGCCTTATGTTGTCGTTGCCATCCAGCCCTATCTCTATCAGCTGTTTGCCGGTGGCGTTCAGTATCTTTACATCCTCACCCACCTTTACTACACTAAAGCCCTGGTTGCTTATGGGCAGGTCATCTACACTCCATTTCATGCCGCCTTTGGTATCCAACAACATCAGCCTGCCTGCAGTGTTAAATGCCAAAACATAATCGTTTCGCCCCACCGCAAAGCATTGCAGTTGTTGGCTTATTGCTCCTATGCCACTTCGTGGGCTCCAGCCGCTCAGGGGCTTGCCATTGGCCTCGTAGCCGTAAATGCTGCCATTGGTGCAGGGCACGTAATAGCGCTTGGTAGCTATGCTTAAACCGGCCGCTGCTGTAGCACTTAACCTTAGCGGATATGCGGCTACATCGTAGCCTAATCTGTCTACTATAAATACGTGTTGCGCCGAATTAAAAATGTATTGCTGCTTTCCATTGCTGTAGTAATCTACCTGGTATACCTTGCCCAATACCGGCTCGCCAATATTCTTGCTAAACAATATCTCACCCGATTGGTTTAGAAGGTAAATGTTGTTGGCAGTATCCTGCACAAATATTTCCTGTTCGCCGGTGCTGCTGTTGGTTAATACCTGGGGAGTATAAGTAGCGGTGCTTTTTAGCTGGGTCTTCCACAGCAAACCCGCCTGGCTTTTGCCTTCGCCGCCCGTATTAAACACCGCATGCACCGACACCTTGTCGTCGGTAGTGTTAGATACTATCAGTGCATTTTTGTAGGAGGCAATAAAAGGGCTGATAGTAGAGTTCTCTTTCAGCACGCCGCTCAGCAGCAGGTCGCTGCGCTGTATGTTTACATACTGTATAGATGAGTTCTGCCCAAACTGCGTGTAACCGGTGGCTGTAAAGTTCTTGTCCTTATCCAGCGTTTCACCTTTGTCCACTTTCTCCAGCCATAGCTTTAGCACATCGGCATTGTTGGCAAAAATTACGGTATTGCTATATACAACAAAATAGGTATTGGTAAAGGTAACCAGGCTATTGCCAAATACCTGGTTTATTACAGTGCCTTCTTCTAAGTTGTAAATCATGTAGCTGCCAAAAGTATCTACCGGTAACTGTGCAGCGCCATTGGCACCCATCAGGTTTTTTAAGTCAGCCAATGCCCGCGTGGCGTTCCTGGCCTGCAGTATAAATACATTCTGCTCGCTAAAGTTTTCGTTTAGCGGTTCAAGAATTACAAAAGCTTTTGCATCACCCATCCATCCGCCAAAGTATTGGTTCAGCATTTCACTGCCGGCGGTATCGGCACGGCTTACATGGGCATAGGCGGCGTGGTCGGGTATTTTGGCAAAAAGGTTACCCTCCAATATGTTCTTCACTTCGGGCAGGTCCTTATTATCGGACCAAATGTCGCCATCCAGTTCCAGCTTATCGCTGCCCAGGTTAATATCAAACCTTCCCCATTTGCCCTGCTTCTTTACATCTGTCAGCAGTCCCAGTTTACCGGGTTTCACCCCTACCGGAAAAATCACATCGGCTTTTTCCGCATTAAAGTAAACCTGCACATCTGCCCTGGCATTGCGCTGTGGCTTAAAGCTTTTTTCGCCATCCAGGTTGTCGCCTGTTTGCATGGCCGTTATGGCATTCTCGGTTAAAAACGATGTATAGCTAAAAGCCAGTATGTTCTTGCGCTTGGCAAAACTAAGCTGCCCGCCATCGCGCAGGGTTACATCTACTATCTTCTGGTTTTTAAACACGTGCACGCTTACCGTTTTTACCTTCGGCGAGCTTTGTATGCGGTTTAATATGGTGTTATCGTTTATACCACTTAGCTCGGTAGTAAACAAATAGTCGAAATCATTGGCGGAGATTAAATGCAGCGAGGCTACCGTGTTAACCGAGGTTACAGCATCTTTCAAAGCCTTATCGCTGCCCACCAGTTGCTGCATCAGCTGCAATTCGGTTTGTAGCTTTTGTATAGCATACGTGCCCTTCAGCCCGCTGCCCGAAGGAGTTGTTTTTAGCTTATCCGATAGCTTTTGCCAGTTGCCGGTTTCTACTACTGCCACTGCCGATGCCGGTATAGCTTCGTACACGTTTACCGCACGAATGACGAAGATGTAAAGCAGTGCAGCCAGCAACAATCCACCGGCCACAATAAGAGGCATTTTAAACTTTTTCATGGGTATCCAATTGCTGCAAAACTATTTTCATTTACTTCGCACCATTCATTCACTTATAAACTATATTCTGTGCAAAAGGGATTTTTGATAGCCGCCGCCGCAGCAGGCCTAAGCGCCGTAGCATTAGGGGCCTTTGGTGCCCACGGCCTTCGCAACCTGGTAGCCCCCGAAATGATTGTGATATGGGAGAAAGGGGTGCAGTACCAGATATACCATGCACTTACTTTGTTTATGTGCTCGCTATACCTCAAAAAAGAAAGCTCTACGTACGTGCGCAACGCAGCCATCTGCTTTATACTCGGCATTCTTTGTTTTTCGGGCTCGCTATACCTGCTTGCTACCCGCACGCTAACCAACATACCGGCAGTTATTCTGGGCCCGGTAACACCCATCGGCGGGTTCTTTTTTATAGCCGGCTGGGGGCTTATTCTTTTGCAGGCAGTTAAAAAAGAAGAGACCCAGGGGGTATAAAGCAATATGAGGATTTAAAACTAATACAGCCCTTTTGCATTACATGCAAAAGGGCTGTATTTTATAATGTTATCATAACCTTACAAGTTCACAATTACATATTCCAGTATTTTTTGAGGGGCCGTGCTTACGCCGCTGTTAAATCCATTGTGGAAGGTGGTCCAGTATATTTTACCCGGCGTGGTGCCTGTAGAGTTGGTGTAGTTTTCGGTATGCAATAATAAAGGCCCGGATGTAGCTTCGGTAATATCTGCCGACCAGAAAGTATTGTCAAACTGGCTTATTACTTCCCAGCCTCCCAAATCATATTCCAACGGAATAGAAGTAGTGCCCAGTGCGTTTTGCAGCCCCGGGTCTATAATCTGGCAGCTCGAAACTGTTCCAGTGGTGCCATTGCGGTTGCTGCACAAGGTGGCATCATCAATAAAGCCACCGGCAGGCGTGCAGGTGCCATCCGATTCTCCTTTCAAATAATCTAAGCCAAAATCGGATGCAAAAATGCTACCGCCCTGTGCTACAAAATTGCCCAGGTTTTCATATCCGGCAGTGCTTGGTACACCTTGCTGTTGCGTAGCGCCGCAGTTAATAAAAATGGCATCGTAGCTACTCACCAGGCCAAAATTATCCAGCGCGCTGGTCTGTAGCTCTGCTATTGCATAGCCTAGTGTGTCGCGAACTACCGCTTCTATATGGTCGTATGTGCCGGCTATATAAGCCAGGCGGCCGTGCAATGTCAATATAGATTGCGTTTCTGGCACTTCTACATCCTCATCGGGTGTAGATGAGTTAACAGTAAACGAATTTTTGAAAAGCTTGCCATCGCCTGTTTCTATATAAATGGTGTGTGCTCCAAGCGGAATTTTGAGCTCATACCGGCCTTGTGCATCGGTATACGTTTTGTAAGTGCTTGTTTTTTCGTCGGCATAAATCAGTGCATTGGCAATGGTCTTTTGCAGGTTAGGCGATTTTACAGTGCCGCGAATAGTAAATTTCTCAGTACCAGTATTGTTGTCTTTTTCTTTCTGGCAACCGGTAAAAGCCAGGAACAGCAATAGAAGACCTATTGCCGCAGGTGCGTGTTTTGTTTTCATAGTGTGTGTTTTTTTTAGTGTAAGAACACAACTAATATAGGAACTAATTAAAATAATAAAGAAAAAACGAATATTTATTTTCGCCGACACGTTATTGCGGATTGGAGCCTTTCTCTAACACCATGCAAGTGGCTGTGCAGATGACTGAAACCCAATTATTTAACCCCGGCCTTCATTACCGTAGGCTTGGTTTTGGCAGCAGGTTTTTTAGCCGTTGCAGGTTTGGCTGTAGGAGCAGGCAGCATCTTTTTATTGCCAAGCTCTTTCTTAAACGCATTGTATAGCCCATCAGCTGTCTGCCTGAAAAAATTACCCAGCGCGTTCATTTCTTCCGGTGCTACCTGGCAGCTTTTCAGATATTCTATAGTACCCGTATTATCGCAGGGCGTTCCGCCATTAAATGAAAATACGTTCGCTTCCTTATAGGTTTTAGGGTCGAAGTGGAAGTAGCGCAGGTTAGATAATTTGAATGTGGCCAGCCCTTGCTTTACTTCAATGGTAATATCGTATTTTAAATATAGCATGCGTATGCAGGTGCGTGTACCGCCAAAGTACTTTATGAGGCCGAGCCCTGTTAAGCGGTTGGCTACCGGGTCTATCGATTGCAGGGGCCGGCTGTTTCCATAAGCATCATCTACTTCCTGCTTGTTTTTTTGCTTAGCCTCTACGGTGGGTTCTGCATTTTTAGTGGTAAACAGGGTAGGGTGCGTGTATATCCAGTTTTCTGCCGTGCTGAACACATCCGCAATTTTAGCCGTAGAGTTTAGCTTAATGGTTTGCTGATAACCCGATAGGGGAGAAGCGGCTGTTTTTTGTTGGGCCGTAGACGTTACAGATAAAATTAAGAATAATAACAGCGCAGGGGTGGTGGGTTTCATAGTGGGGTATGATTGAGCGCGAAAAATACAAATTGTTTATGGAATGAAGTTTGTAATGTAAGGCTATTATTCAATGTATTAATACCTTCCGTTTTATGAAACAACAAAACTACGACAACCATATATTTTATTACTGGCCGCATCATTTCTTGTTTTATGGTGCTACGCTGCTGGCTACGGCACTATGTATTTATGGCCTGGTTAAGTATGAGGAGCAGCGCCTGCTATGGGCTGCGCTGTGGTTTATAGTAGTGCTTATTACAGGCCTGGCGCTACTAACCCGCCAGCATTATGCCCTGGGCAATCAAAACAGAACCGTGCGTCTGGAGATGCGCCTGAGGTATTATATACTCACCGGCAAGCGGCTGGAAGATATTGAAGCTAAACTCTCTTTTGGGAAAATCGCCGCCCTGCGTTTTGCACCAGATACAGAACTGCCAGCATTGGTAGAACGTGCTGTAAATGAAAACCTAAGCGCCAAAGAAATTAAGAAGAGTATAAAGAACTGGCTGCCCGATACTATGCGGGTGTAATTGTATTTACTTGAAGTTTGTATCAATTGCCGACTGCCAACTGCCGACTTGTATCAAGGGTCCACATCCACCGACACACTCACCGACTTTAACTCAGCGTGTGCTTTCATTTTATCTACCACATTGTGTAATGCCTGTTTTACACGCGACAGTTGATTTGAATCAAGAGCACTTTTAATAAGTATCTCCCGTATATACAGGTTGTTTATTTTAGATATAAAGGGTGTGCCCGGCCCCAATACTTTGCCTGTAACTGTCTTTCGCAATTCGTTAGCCATAAAAAGGGCCGCCTGCTCTATGGTGTGCACTTTGCTATGCTTTAGTGTAACCTCTATTACCCGAACAAATGGCGGATACTGAAACTGCCGGCGCATAGCTACTTCGGTTTGATACATGCGCTTAAAATCGCTGTTCAATACATTGTATAATACCGGGTGTGCGGGGTTAGAGGTTTGTATCACCACCTTACCCTTTTTGTTTTTGCGCCCGGCCCGTCCTGCTACCTGCATCATCAACTGGAAAGCCCGCTCGTGCGCCCTGAACCCCGGAAAATTAATCAGCTGGTCGGCATTGATAATGCCCACTAGGCTTACATGGTCAAAGTCAAGCCCCTTGGTTACCATTTGTGTGCCTACCAGTATATCTACTTCGCGATTCTCAAATTCGGCAATTACTTTTGCATGTCCGTTTTTGGTTTTCATGGCATCGTAATCTAACCGGGTAACTTTGGCTGTAGGAAACAGTTCTGCAATTTCATCTTCTACCTTTTCGGTACCCATGCCTACTATATCCAAATCGATAGCACCACAGCTTTTGCATTTGTTCACTACTTTTTCAAAGTAACCGCAGTAGTGGCACTTAAGCTGGTTGCTGAACTTATGGTAAGTAAGGCTTACATCGCAGTTTTTGCATTTGTATACATGGTTACAGGTTTTGCAAACCTGGTAGTTGGCAAAGCCGCGCCTGTTCAAAAACAGGATGACCTGCTCCTTATTATTCAGCGCCATGCTTATCTGGTCTATCAGCAGCTCGGTAAAGCTGCCGCGCATGCGCCCCCATTTGGTGTCGTCTTTTATGTTGGCTATCAAAAAGCCCGGCATCTCAAGCCCGCCGTAGCGCTGCATTAATTTTACCAGTCCGTATTTGCCTGTCTCTGCATTGTGCAGCGATTCGGTAGCCGGTGTGGCGGTGCCCAGTATCACCTTAGCATCAAACATACCTGCCAGCACAATAGAGGAGTCGCGCGCATTGTAGCGTGGCGCCGGGTCCATCTGCTTCATGCTGTTATCGTGCTCCTCATCTACAATTATTAGCCCCAGGTTTTTGTAGGGCAGAAAAATGCCGGACCGCGCGCCCACTACTATTTTGTATTCGCCGTGCAATACCTTATTCCAAATCTCTACACGCTCGTTCTGGTTAAACTTGCTGTGGTAGATGCCCACTGTGGTGCCGAATATTTTGCGCAAACGGTTTATTATTTGCGCAGTCAGTGCAATTTCGGGCAACAGGTAAAGCACCTGTTTGCCTTCGGCCAGTACCTCCTTTATCTTCTCTATGTAAATATTGGTTTTGCCGCTACCGGTTACGCCATGGAGCAATACCACGCTTTTGTTTTCAAGTTGTTCGTTAATCTCACCCAACGCTACTTTTTGCGGTTCGTTTAACTCCGGTGAATCTACCTCCGCTGTTTGCATATTGCCCAACCGCGACACCTCCATCTTAAACTCGGTAAACACATCGCGCTTTACCAGGGCTGATAACACAGCTGCACTGCTTTTAGATAAGGCCAGCAATTCATTCTTACGTATGAATTTTGTTTTAAGGTGTAGCTGTGTAAAGGCCAGCAACAATTCTACCTGCTTGGGCGCCCGCGATAAGTCGTCATACAAACTCTCCAGCGCTTCATTGTCGCTGTATTTTTCATTCAGCTTGATATAAGTTTCGGTACGCGGCTTAAATTTCTCTTGTATCTCTTCCGATGATATGGCAATACTGAGGTTGAAAAGGGTTTTTAAAAACGGGTATACGTTTTTCTTCTTCAGCAGGTCTTGCACCTGGGGTATTTTTATTTCGCCCTGGGCACGCAGCGCCTGCACTATTAAAAATTCATCATCGTTCAGGGTTTCAAAATCACCTTCATAGCTTTCATTATAGCGTATCTTGGTTTCGCTGCTAAGCTTTAGCCCACTGGGCAGGGCGGCATTCATCACTTCGCCTTCGGTACACATGTAGTAAGTGCTTATCCATTTCCAGAAACGCAGTTGCATTTCGGTTACTATGGCATCTTCCTCGGCAATGGTTTCTATCAGCTTGGCCTCTACAGCAGGTTTTTTGTTGTGTATGGTTTTTACTATGGCCGAGTAAAACCTGTTTTTGCCAAACTGTACAATTACCCGTTGGCCAACTTTTACAAAGGCAACAAGGTCTATAGGCACAGCATAGGTGTATGCCTGTGGCAGCGCAAGGGGCAAAATAACATCTACATAGGTAACTACTGAACTCACAACGGTAAATATAGAATGAAGTGGGAATTGGCGAGTAAATCGAGATGTATCTTATTTAACATGGCCTAATAAGCGTTTTAGCTTTTTAGGATCTTGCCGCGTGTCAAAGACAATATCTATTCGTATTGCTTTTCCTTGTTCGTGGTAAATGATTTTATAGTTGTCTTGAACTAAATACCTGTATTCAAATTTTAGTTTCCCCGGCTTAAAATCTAATTCTTGTCCAATCTTTATCCATCCTTTTGCCAAAGATTCTGTACGGTCAAAAATTCTATCTATTTGCTTTTCCGCTTCCTTTATAGATTGTTCGGAGATGTAGGCGTATATGATTTGTAAAGTTGAAACAGCAAGCTTCGACCAAACAATTTCCTTTACTTCTTTTTCCATGCCTTTACTTGCTTTCTTAAGTCTGCCTGGCTTATAGAGTTTCCGTTTTTATGATCTTTGGCGGAGATATTTAGAAGCTCAATTAATTCATCTTCCGAAAGTTCATCATCCTTACTGCGTTTGGCCGCTTTTTTTAATGCCGACTTCACTTCGTATAACACAGATTCTTCTTCCACCTTAAGAATAGATTCAATAATCTCTAGTTTTTTCGAATGCAAACTCATACAAATAATTTACTCCAAAGTTACGCAATTACTTTCACTCTATCACCGGATGTCTTTTAAACTCTTTGGTTTCGTCAAATAGCTTGCGGTAGGTAATGTGGCGTTTGGCAAGTTTAGCGCCGAGGATTTCGCAGGTGCGTATCATGCGGGTATTAAAATCGCCCACCCATACCAGCTCAATTTCATCCCACCGGTTTTTGCTGCGCACCACATCATCGGCGGCCATTACTATAGCGCCTTCTATGCCTTTTTTCTGGTGCTCGGGCACTACCCCGAATATGATACCGAATATTTTGCGGTTGGTTTTATCAAATGTTTTATACCACAAAAACTTAAGCAGGCCCCACAGGTTCAGGTTGCCGTGCACATGCTTAAACCAGCCGTTCAGCTCGGGCAACATTATAAATATGGCTATAGGCTCACCCTTGTAGTAAGCAAACCACGCCAGGTAATCTATCATCACCGGTTTAAAACTCTGAAACAGTTTTTCGGCCTGGTCTACACTCATCTCTTTAAAGTTGGGCAGAAACTTCCAGGTGCGGTTATATACGCTGGTAAAGTCGGCAGCGTATTCTTTTATCTTGTCTTTTTCTATATGCCGGTAAGTGTAATCAGGGTTTTTGCGTAGCCGGTCTATTATGGCCTTGTAGCGTTCGGGGCGTGGCTCGTTTACACCTATGCCATAACTGTATTGCTGAAAGTAGTCTTTAAACCCGTAGTTCTCAAACAATGCTTTGTAATACGGCGGGTTGTAATTCATTTGGTAAGTAGCCGGTGTAAAACCCTCTACCAGCAAACCCCACCAGGCATTGCGCTCGCCAAAGTTAATTGGGCCATCCATGGCTTCCATGCCCCTTGCCTGCAGCCATGCTTTAGCGATATCAAAAAGCAGGTTAGCGGCCTGCTGGTCGTTTATACATTCAAAAAAGCCGCAGCCACCCGTTGGCTGGTCTTCGGCGTGGCTGGTGCGGTGGTTTATAAAGGCGGCAATTCTACCTATGGTTTTATCGCCATCGGTCAGCAGCCAACGGGCACATTCTCCATGTTCAAAATACGGGTTTTTGGCAGGGTCAAATACCTTGCGCAGGTCTTGCACCAGCGGGGCAATCCACTGGCTATCGCCACTATATATAGTAAAAGGGAGCCTGAAAAATTCCTTCTCGGTTTGCGGGCTTGCTACATCTATAATCTTCATCACCACTGTGAAATTAAGCGTGCTTTTTTGTTTTCAAAATTTTACGTTAAAACGAATTATTCGCTTCAATTTCTGGTATATCAACTACGTCTAAGCCATAGCGTATTATTTAAAATGTTACAATTTCAAATAAGTATGACTTTCAATCAATTGAATTAATCTTCTTTTGGTTAATATTGCATTCGGTTTTGGCTTGCCACAACCGCTAAACCATAATTTAAAGCTAATGACAGAAGTAAAAGTCCCCGCCCTTGCCGAATCGATTACCGAGGTAACCCTTAGCCGCTGGCTGGTAAAAGATGGCGATTATGTTGAATTGGACCAACCGCTTTGCGAGTTTGAAACCGATAAGGCCTCGCAGGAGTTACCATCTCCGGTAGCCGGTGTAATTAAGCTGGTAGCCAACGATGGCGACGACCTTAAGATTGGTGCGCTTATCTGTAACATAGATGAAGCCGCTGCTAAACCAGCAGGCGCCGATAAAAAGGAAGAGACAAAAGAAGAAGCCCCTAAGGCAGAAGAAAAGAAGGCTGAGCCTAAAAAGGAAGAAGCTAAAAAAGAAGAGCCTAAAAAAGAGGAAACTAAAAAGGAAGATAAAACCTATGCTACCGGCACACCATCGCCGGCAGCCAAGAAGATACTGGACGAAGGCGCTGTGAAGAATACCGATGTAAAAGGCACTGGTGTAAAGGGGCGCATTACCAAAGAAGACGCTATTAAAGCGGTGCGCGATAAGGCCAACATGCCAACGCGTGAGGCATTTACCCGCAATGAGCGCCGTGAGAAAATGAGCCGCCTGCGCAAAACAATTTCTGAGCGCCTGGTATACTCTAAGAACTCTACCGCCATGCTTACTACCTTCAACGAGGTGGATATGACGGCCATAAACAAGATACGCGAGAAATACGGCGATACCTTTAAAAAGAAGAACGAAGTAGGCCTGGGTATGATGAGCTTTTTTGCAAAGGCCGTTTGCCTTGCATTAGATAAATTCCCTAGTGTAAACGCCAGTATAGAAGATAACGAAATAGTATATCACGATTACGCCGATATCTCTATTGCCGTATCTACACCTAAGGGGCTTGTAGTGCCGGTTATCCGCAATGCCGAGTCGCTTTCATTGGCAGGTATTGAGAAGAAGGTAAAAGAGTTGGCTATAAAAGGCCGCGATGGTCAGTTGACCATGGAAGAGATGACCGGTGGCACCTTCACTATCTCTAACGGTGGTGTGTTTGGTTCGCTGATGAGTACGCCTATCATCAACCCTCCACAAACAGCTATCTTGGGTATGCATAAGGTGCAGGACCGTCCAATGGCTATAGATGGCCAGGTGGTTATCCGCCCTATGATGTATGTGGCCCTTAGCTACGACCACCGCATAATAGACGGTAAAGAGTCGGTTAGCTTCCTGGTAGCGGTTAAAGACTTCCTGGAGAACCCATACAAAATGCTGCTGGGCGCCGACCCGGTAGATTTACTACTGGATATATAAATACTTAAAAGCCGCCTCGTTTAAAACGAGGCGGCTTTTTTATTGCCTGTTATTGGTTGATGCATAAGTGGCAAAAAATGAAAAATGGCTACCCCCTTGCGTAAGTATCTTATTGTTACTGAGGGCTTTAATTTTGGCTTTGGCTACCCCACCCTATACTATGTGCCGGTAATCTCTTTACCAAAAGCAAGTAAAGAGATTACCGGTAAAAGTACCGTACTACATGGTGTAATAGGTTACAATCGGTAAATCCTGCCTCTAAAACTTATTGCCCAACTGGGCGTAGGCTGTGCCCATCACTGTTCGAAACACAGGCAGTAAAGAGGCCGGTAAGTTCCAGAGGAACGATTGATGTTGTAGCCCTGGGTTTCAACCCGGGGTTTAAGAAAACACAAAACACCTTGAGTCCCGTAGGGACGACACATATCATATCCATTAAAGCAACACACTTACAGCTATAAGGGTGGGGCGCAATATGTTTCGTTCCTACGGAACTCCGGTGAATTTTTGCACTCTTTCGCCGGATTGAAATCCGGCGCTAAAATATGAGTCGTTGCTACGCAACTTTCTTTCGCATACAGTGTATGTTTTACCGATAAAGTTTCGAACAGTTATGGGCACAGCCTACGCCCAGTTGGGAATGAGTGGATTGTCACAATACAGTAAAGATTATTCCTAAACTGGCGAGGTATGTAAAATTCATTATACTTTTAATCTATGGTTAGGGCCGCTATACTTTTCTTATTCTGTTTGAATGCATTGTCTGCCAAGGCACAAATCGGTGTTGATAGCGCCAGAATTGTTCAACTTAATGACACATCATTTGGATTGGCCCTGTATGATGTTTTATTGCCCTCCGGCCCTTGCGTAATCATAGATAGTTCAAAACAAGTAGAGAATGATTCAATCAAGATCAGTCTTTGTTATCTATACGGCAATGCATTAAGCATAGTGTGTCATGCCTATGATACCATTTTGTTAGGCAATTTAACCAATGCTTCCTACACTATAATTGTAGCGTTGGCGCGCACGGATACCTTTAATAATACTTGCGCTAGCCCTCATTCAAAAGATACACTTGTCTTGTATTATACACCTACTAATATTGAGGATGTAACTTATAATAACTCAGCTACGCTATTTACAAACCCCGTTTCGAATAAACTAAGCGGAAAAGTGAATAGCATCACATCTAAGGCCCATTTACAGGTAATGACTTTAGAAGGCCGGATTGCAATGCCTGATGTAACTATTACACAACCTAATTTTGAAATTGATGTAAGTTCCTTGCCAGCCGGAATGTATTTGCTACAAGCACTGGATGATAAGCAGCGATGGGTTAAGAAGTTTGTGAAGGAATAGAAGTTGACCATGTACAACTAAAAATGCCCCGGCTGGCCGGGGCATTTTTATTAGTGAATTCAAATTTATCTTACAAAGTAACCACGCCTACTTGTGCTACCGCACCAGTAGTTACACTTACATTATTAATGGTAACGGGTAGCAGTGGTAACAATGGGGTTATAGTAACCGAATAAGTACCCGAAGGTAAACCGGCAATTAAGAAGCCACCGGTAGCAGATACGGCTGATGAATACGATACACCGTTGCTTGATGTGGCTGTAACCGCTGCAATAATACCAATTGGGGCAATGCTGCCGCTGATAGAACCGCTAATGGCTGCTTCTATGGTGCGTATAACCGGTTTAAGCTTGTAGGTACCGTTGCCCGTTTCTACTATACTTTGGTTAGCATCAAAATCCAGCAAAATACTGTAAGCTACACCGGGTTCAAGCGTTTTATTCACTTGCAGTTTCAGGCCGCTTTGTTCAGCGCTGGGTGTGCTAAGGTCGTGCGTGGTGCCATCTACTACTATAGTATTGTTAGGCCCTAGTATCAGGCGTATTTGTGATACAGTAGTGCCGCCTTCCAGCGTGCCCATAGCTATCAAGGTATCCAGTCCATTGCTAAAATCTAATAGGTTGTAAATTCCCGGGTTAACATTAAGCATGGTGCTGGCACCACCGCTACCGGTTACTTCTACGGCTTGCAGGTCTATATTTACAGCATTGTAAGCCGCAGGCGCATCGGTCATGCGCACATTTAAAGTAGATTTTCCTTTAGAATCTTTGTTGCAGGCGTTAAGCGCGAGAGTTAATACTGTGGCGCAAAACATAATTTTGATAAGTCTCATGGTTGTTCGTTTTTCTTTCTACCTGCCAAACCCGCGCCAAATAAGAAATTGCCCATTTTGGGTAATTTCTTAAGGTATTACAATTGCACAAGGTTTACACGTACCACGCAATTTGGGTTGACACGAAATTTTTTAAATATCTCATTATCAAGGCTTTAATTTGGTTTTGGGTTGACACATTTTGGGGTAGAGATTTTTTTTTGTAAAAACGGGATGACTATTTATCCACCCTGCTATCTCATTTGCCCAAATCATTTTGAAAATTGGCTTTTCCATCTATTTTCGCACCGCAATTTTTAAAAGCAATAAACAATCAATCCATATTAGAATGGCAAACGTTGGTAAAATCAAACAAATCATCGGTCCGGTAGTGGACGTAAGTTTTGAAGCGGAAGGCTCAAAGCTGCCTCAGATTATGAGCGCTTTGGAAGTAACCCGCGATAACGGTCAAAAGGTAATACTAGAGGTGCAGCAGCACCTTGGCGAAGACGGTGTACGTACCGTGGCCATGGAAGCTACCGATGGTTTAAGAAGAGGTATGAACGCAGTTGACTTAGGTGCCCCTATTACTATGCCTGTAGGCGAAGGTATCAAGGGCCGTCTGTTCAATGTAATCGGCGAGGCTATCGATGGTATCAACGTACCGGTTAGCAAAGAAGGCGGATACCCTATCCACCGTATGCCACCTGCTTACGAAGATCTGGCAACAGAATCTGAAGTACTTTATACAGGTATCAAGGTAATCGACCTTTTGGAGCCATACAGCAAGGGTGGTAAAATTGGTTTGTTTGGTGGTGCGGGTGTAGGTAAAACGGTATTGATCATGGAATTGATCAACAACATTGCTAAGGCTTATGCAGGTCTTTCGGTGTTTGCCGGTGTGGGTGAAAGAACGCGTGAGGGTAATGACCTTCTGCGCGAAATGATTGAATCTAACGTTGTAAAATACGGCGACGAATTTAAGCACAATATGGAGAAAGGCGGATGGGATTTGAGCAAGGTAGACCCTGCTCAACTAGCTCAATCGCAGGCTACACTGGTGTTCGGCCAGATGAACGAACCACCAGGAGCACGTGCACGTGTGGCTCTTTCAGGTCTTACCATAGCTGAGTACTTCCGCGATGGAGACAAGAACGATGCTAAGGGTGGCCGCGATATCCTTTTCTTTATTGATAATATCTTCCGTTTTACCCAGGCAGGTTCTGAGGTATCGGCGCTACTGGGCCGTATGCCATCAGCGGTGGGTTACCAGCCTACGCTGGCTACCGAGATGGGATTGATGCAAGAGCGTATTACCTCTACCAAGCGTGGTTCTATCACATCGGTACAGGCGGTTTACGTACCTGCAGATGACTTGACTGACCCGGCCCCGGCTACTACCTTTGCCCACTTGGATGCAACTACGGTACTTAGCCGTAAAATTGCCGAGCTTGGTATTTACCCGGCGGTTGACCCATTGGATTCTACATCGCGTATTCTTAACGCACAGGTGCTTGGCGATAGCCACTACGGCTGTGCTATGCGTGTAAAAGAAATTTTGCAGCGTTACAAAGAGCTTCAGGATATCATCGCCATTCTTGGTATGGATGAGTTGAGCGAAGACGATAAGCTGGTGGTATTGCGCGCACGCCGTGTGCAGCGTTTCTTATCGCAGCCTTTCCACGTAGCTGAGCAGTTTACCGGTCTTAAGGGTGTACTGGTTCCTATCGAGGAAACTATTAAGGGCTTCAACATGATATTGAACGGTGAAGTAGATAAATACCCTGAGGCGGCCTTTAACCTGGTAGGTTCTATTGAAGAAGCTATTGCCAAGGGAGAAAAATTGATTGCAGAAGCAGGAAAATAAATGACGAGTATCAAGTAGCTAGTATTAAGTATTGAGACAATACAAAATGCCAGCTACTTGATACTTACTACTTAATACTTTATACTAATGACTTTAGATATTCTGACACCAGAAAAAAACCTTTATAGCGGCGAAGCCACTTTAGTGCAGCTTCCCGGTGTAGATGGTTTATTTGAAATATTGAACCGCCACGCACCTATTATTGCAGCATTGGGCGCCGGCACTGTAAAAGTGAAAACCAGCAGCGGCGAAAAGAATTTTAACATTAGCGGCGGATTTGTGGAGTGTGTTAACAACAAAGTGATTGTGTGCGCCGAAGGCGGCGTAGCTAAGTAAATACAGGCTGTAGCCTTTAATTTTTTACCGCCAACTTATTAAATGCCCGCAAGGGCATTTTTCTTTTCTGCCTATTTTGTTTTATTTAGTAATCAGGATTGAGGATTACTGTTTCTGTATTGATTATGCCGCTCCTTATTTTTTCCGGGCGCTAAATAATTGACAGGTTCGTGTAACATTTGGTGAAGAAATATTGTAAACCCACAAAGGGAAGTTTGTTTTTTTAAAACCCAGCTTATGGCCAAAGTATACGAATCTACCTCCGAACTTACTTTTAGCGATAACTCCAGCGAGTATGCCCAAAAGGTTGAAGCCAACGAAATGAACCCCGTTAAATCTGTTTACTTAAGCCTGCTTAACCTGGGTACCCACGCGGTAGAAAGAAAGAACCAGAAAAAGTATATCCGCATTACCAACTTTGTGGCTATTATCACTTTTTTGGGTACATTATCTTATTTAAGCTTTGCCATATTTTGGGAAAAATGGTATTGGCTTTTTGCCATGCTATCGCTAAGCCTTACCTGCCTGGGTGTATTGGCCCTCAATAGTTTCGGCCGCACTACGGCCTCGCGTGTTACCTTTTTATTGGGCTTTAGCAGCCTGGTGCTTTTAAATACTTTGTTTGTTGGCTCTAACGTAATGGGTATTAATTACCTGTTTATAGCATTAATAATGCCTTTCCTGATATTTGATGTAAAGAAAACCGGATTGATTTTGATGGGCATAATGATGCCTTTGGTTTTTATCTATTCCTTCGATTACCTGCTGCCCTATTTTGCGGCGTATAACCTGGCTGAGGACCAGCAAAATATAGTGCAAAAGATGAGTGTGGTGCTGCAGTGTATCCTGCTGCTTTCGTCGGTGTACCAGTTCGTGTTTTACAATCGCCGTACCGAAAAAGAACTGGAAAACAGCAACGGGCAAATGATGCTGCAAACCAGCGAACTGCGCCGCAGTAACAGCGACCTTGAGCAGTTTGCGTATATTATATCGCACGACTTAAAGGCGCCGGTGCGCAACATCAGCAGCTTTATGAATTTGCTGGTAAACAAATACGGCAGCACTATGAACCCCGAGGCGCGCGAGTTTGTAGACTACTCGCACACGGGTGCCAAGCGCCTTGAGCGCCTGATAGATGATGTACTGGCCTATTGCCGCATAGGCACTAACCTGCCTAAACCTATACCGGTAAACCTGAACGATGTGGTAAGCACCATCCGCTTTGAGTTGCGCGAAAAGCTAAACGCCCAGAATGCAAAAGTGAATATTAATAAAGAGCTGCCTATTGTAAACAATGTGCACTCATCGCTTATGTATCACGTGTTTCAAAATTTGATAAGCAACGGATTAAAATTCAATAAGAAGGAAACGCCCGAGATAAATATAAACTGGACCAACTCGCTTAACTACTATACCTTCTCTATATCCGATAATGGTATTGGTATATCCAAAGAATATTCAACCACCATTTTCCAGATGTTTAAGCGCTTGCACAACGAGCACGACTACGATGGAACAGGTATAGGCCTTGCTATCTGCAAAAAGATTGTAGAATACTACCACGGCGAAGTATGGTTTGACAGCACCGAAGGAGAGGGCACTACGTTCCACTTCACTATCCGCAAGTTTTAGGTACCCCAAGACTTCCGAAGTTTGGAACTCTCTATAATCTGGTAATACCAATCTCAAAAATAATTCTGCTGTATAATTTGCTGGTGTAAAACTTCGGAAGTCTGTGACAGTACCTGGGAGTTTTGCCCCCTTCTAGGCTGTAGACTGCTGACTGATAACTCACTCTTGCATCTTTGCCCTATTTATTTATTTTCACGCTTCACTTAAAAAAATCAAATACTCATGCCGTATCTATTTACATCCGAGTCGGTTTCTGAAGGTCACCCAGATAAAGTAGCCGACCAAATCTCTGATGCACTTATTGACCAGTTTCTTGCTTACGACCCGCAAAGTAAAGTTGCTTGTGAAACACTTGTAACTACAGGCCAGGTTGTATTAGCCGGAGAAGTAAAGTCTAAAGCATATTTAGATGTGCAGGAAATTGCCCGCGATGTGGTACGCAAAATTGGTTACACCAAGGCAGAATATATGTTTGAAGCCAATAGCTGCGGAGTATTCTCGGCTATTCACGAGCAGTCTGCTGATATTAACCAGGGTGTAGAGAGAAAGAAACCAGAAGAGCAAGGTGCAGGCGACCAGGGGATGATGTTTGGTTACGCAAGCCGCGAAACAGATAACTATATGCCGCTTCCATTGGAACTGGCGCATACTTTACTGCGCGAATTAGCTGCCCTGCGCCGCGAAAACAAAGCAATAACTTATCTGCGCCCCGATGCCAAGAGCCAGGTTACTATAGAGTACGGCGATGACAACCAGCCAATAAGAATTGATGCTATTGTAATTTCTACCCAGCACGATGATTTTGGTAAGGATGCTGTGATGTTGAAGAAGATTAAGGATGATATGATAAACATCCTTATACCACGTGTAATGAAGAAATTACCTAAGCGTGTGCAGGCGTTGTTCAACGATAAAATTAAGTATCACATTAACCCAACCGGTAAGTTTGTTATAGGTGGGCCACACGGCGATACCGGTTTAACTGGCCGTAAAATTATTGTAGATACTTACGGTGGTAAAGGTGCACACGGTGGTGGTGCATTTAGCGGTAAAGACCCAAGCAAAGTAGACCGTTCGGCTGCTTATGCTACCCGCCACGTAGCCAAGCACTTAGTTGCTGCCGGTGTATGCGATGAGGCCCTGGTACAGGTGGCTTACGCTATTGGTGTAGCACAGCCTGTAGGTTTGTTTGTAAACACATATGGCACCTCTAAGGTTAACCTAACCGATGGACAGATAGCTGCCAAAATCAGCAAACTGGCTGAGTTTGATATGCGCCCATACTTTATCGAGAAGCGTTTTAACCTGCGCACACCTATTTACTTAGAGACCGCTTCTTACGGTCACATGGGCCGCGAAAGCAAAGTGGTTGAAAAAACGTTCAACAAGGGTAAAGCCAACGAGAAAAAAGTGAAAGTAAAATTGTTCCCTTGGGAAGAATTGAACGCAGTAGCTGTTGTTCAAAAGGCTTTCGGCTTGAAATAAAACCCCTCCTAAATCCTACCCTAAAGGGACGGACTTTAAATACAAAAAAGGCGATTTTCGAATCGCCTTTTTTATTGCACCTTTATTACCTGTGAAACCAACCGCCAGATACTTTATAATTCTGATGCTAATAGCAGCGTTGGTGCCTTACTTAGTCGTTTGTTTTTGTGCCTTTCCCTTTGCCGATGATTTTTGTTTTGGCTGGACGGCCAGCGAGCACATTCCTTTTGTTCAAAAAATACTGAACCAATACCTGCTGTGGAACGGCCGGTATACAGCGGATGTGTTGGTTAATGTGCACCCGTTGGTGAGTGGTAAGATTATTTATTATCAGTTGGCAGTTTTCTTTTCGTTGCTGGCTATGCCGGTGGTGGTGTATGGGTTTATCAATGCTTTGCAAATGCAACACACCCCGTCCCGCTCACAGCAGCGGGATACCCCTCTCGAGAGGGGACCGAACAGCCTTGCGCTTATAGTATCGCTCTTTATCACACTCTTTTACCTCAACTATCAGCCCAACATTACCGAAGGGATTTACTGGTATATAGGTATAGCAAATTACCATTGGGGTAATTTGCTGTTGCTGGTGCAAATTACTTTCATGCTAAGGGCATCGTCAGCTACCGGCAAAGGGAAGATTGCATTGCATGCCGCATCGCTTTTGCTTTTAGTTGTAGCAGTAGGCTTTAATGAAGTTGGTGCATTGCTTATTCCTTCACTGTATTTTTTGTTGTTTGTATTCAACCTCCGGATTCGGACTTCCGACTTCCGGCTTAGCGCAACTTACTGCGCAGTAGCCATCATCTCCTCTGCCTTCGTCTTTTTCTCACCCGGTAACTTTGTGCGCGCTAATGAGTTTGAAGGACGGTATGATTTGCTGCATTCTCTTGTTTACTCTACCGCCCAAACGCTGCGTTTTTTAGCGCAATGGATGTTGAATGTGCCTTTTGTGTTGCTGAGTGCTATTGTGGTTGCCAATGCCGACAGGTTTAAAATTAGAATGGCAATTGACTACCGCATTTTACTTGTTGCTATGTTGTTTGTAGTATTTGCAGGTTCGTTTTTGCCGTACTTTGCTACGGGTATTTTAGGCCAACACCGTACTATTAATTATGTTTTCTTTTTCTTTATTCTGTTGTGGGTGTTGTTTTTGTTATCGGTTTCTGAAAGGTTTAGTTTGTATGACAAGCTATTGCCTTTAAAAAAGGAGAGGACGGTTTTAGTGCTGTTAGGTGTAAGTGTTTTACTAATGGCAATAACGGGTAATGGTGTAAAAATGTTGTCGGATTTTAAACACGGTAAGTTCAGGAAGTATGAGGCAGGATTTTACCAGCGCCAGGCAGACGTAATTCAAAACCCCAATGCGCCAATCAGAAAGCTGGAAACTATACCAGCGACATTTACAGTGGTAGATGTGCGCAGCGATACCACCTTTTGGGTAGAAAAATGCATGAAGAAGTATTATCTTGAAACTAAAATGGAATTGAAATAATGCCAACACTTTTCGTTATTGCCGGTTGTAACGGCGCAGGCAAAACAACGCTGAGCAAAAACCTGTTACCCGATTATTTAGGGGTGAAGGAGTTTGTGAATGCCGATGAAATAGCCCGTGGCCTATCACCATTTAATGCGGAAGCAGTTGCGTTTACCGCGGGCAGAATAATGCTGGAGCGGATAAGAGAATTAGCAAACGATAAAATTGACTTTGCTATTGAAACTACGCTGGCTACTAAGGTTTATGCATCCTTGTTTAAGGAGCTAAAGGCTAAGAAATATGAAGTGGTGCTGTTGTTTGTGTATTTAAGCTCATCGAAGGAGGCCGTAAGGCGCGTTAAAAAACGTGTGAGCATGGGTGGGCATAATATTCCTAAAGAGGTGGTAGAGCGACGCTACAAACGCGGATTGGAGTATTTCAATACGATGTATCTGCAACTGGCAGACCGTGTAATTGTGATAGATAACACTTTTGCTGACCCTGTTTTTGTGGCAGAGAAGAAGAAAAAAGAATTAGTTATCTTTGAAACCGAAGTTTGGAATAATATACAGCAATATGAGTAAAGACCAGCGTCTGGATTTGTTGATGGCCAAAATTAAGAAGGGCATCAAGTTGTCGTTTAAAAAATTTCTTGAAGAGTCGGTTCGTAATAACGATGAACTGGTGGTGATGCGCAACAATAAAGTAGTATTGGTGCCGGCACGCGATATTCGCGATAAGCGATTTACCCGTTAATTTACTTCCCCCTGCCATACAGCACCGTTAGCACGGTGTATACCATTATCTTAAAATCGAGGGCCATGCCCATATTTTCTATATAGATGATATCGTACTTTAAGCGTTTCACCATTTCGTCTACGGTAGAGGCGTAGCCGTATTTAACCATTCCCAATGATGTAATACCCGGCTGCACTTTGAAAATATGCAGGTAGTGCGGTGCGATTTTTACTATGCGATCGGCAAAGTAGCGGCGCTCGGCGCGCGGACCCACTATACTCATTTCGCCTTTTATCACATTAATAAACTGCGGCAGTTCGTCTATTCGATACTTACGAATGGTTTGACCAATAGAGGTAATACGGTCGTCGTTTTCTTTCGTCAGTTGCGGGCCGGCTGCTTCCGCGTTCATTTTCATACTGCGGAACTTGAGCATTTTGAACGGCACGCCATATTGCCCCAGGCGCTCCTGGCTGTAAAATACAGGGCCGCCATCAATCATTTTTATGCGGATAGCTACAAACAGGGTAACCGGTAGCGTAATCAGTATTGCAAAGAAAGATGCTATTACATCAAACCAACGCTTGGTGATGCGCTCCCACTCGTTTAGAAGCTGAGGCCGGATTTCTATAAAGGCTTCGCCTATAGCGTGGTTCATACGCACGGTTCCCGAAAGTATATCATACATATCGGGTATAATGCGGATGGTTACATTACGGTCGGCCAGGCGATTAAGGATGTCATTCAACCGGTGGTGCTCCGATGATTCAATAGCAATAATTACTTCTTCAATTTCACCGCTTTCGTCAACTATTTTCTCCAGGTCGGCCAGTTTGCCTAACTCTTTTAACTCGGCAGTAAGTGTGTTGCGTGGGCTGCCGTTTAATTCTATATAACCCACAAACTGAAATCCGAATGCGCTTTCCTTGTCTTTCATTTCAGTGTAAAGTTCATTGGCTTTACTACTGCTGCCTACCATCAGGGTTTTAAAACCTACCCGGCCACTCCATATATTGCGCTTTACTATATGTAGCAATACAGAGCGCCCAAAAGAGGTGAAGAAAAACTGGAACCCAAACAGAATAAAAAAGGTAAGATAATAGTCGGAATAGCGGCGCACCCAATCATCCAGCAGCAATACAAAGAAGATGATAATGCTGCCCACAAAAGATACAATAAAGGTTTTGCCCAGCTCCTGTAAACGTGATTTTTTGTAGAGGTCGGTATACGTGCCTGTTAAGTAATGGAACAGTAGCCAAACCAGTGGCACTATAGCCATGGCTACCCAAAACTGGTTATCTAGAAACGGAAGCTTTAGGTTGAATGGGTTGCCCTCTATAATGGTACGGCGAAAAAGAAACAAAGAGTACCATGCAAACACCGCTGCTACATAATCGCAGAAAACATACCAGCCCAGTATTGCTTTTCTCTTATTCACTGTTTCCTTACTTTCAATATATGAGGGGTTATTGGCGGCAACTATACTTAAAAGTGAACTACTTTTATGTTATCGATATACACATTGCCCCCAGTAGAACCATAAGGGCGCAGGGCCTCAAAAAATATCTTGTAGGTGTCCGCCCTGGTTTGGCCAACCAACAGGCTTAGCTTTACATATACTTTGCTCCATTCTGCCTGCGGGTTAACAAACAGTACAGGCACCTGTAAGGTAACACCGTTATTAAACACGCCATTGAACCCAATATAAAAAGGCACTTCTGCTTTATAGTCTACCTCCAGCCATATTTCCAGGCCTTCAGGCAGGTCAAAAGCATTAACACTTGCCACTTCGGTGCTTGAATCGAGGGCGCTTACATTAAGCTTCAGGCAGCGCGAGCCGCCATACACAGGGTCTACATTGCCATCGCTTACTATGCTGGCGCTACCATCCGAGGGCAGGCTAAAACTATTTCCACTGTTAAAATCATCAACCAAAGCAAACTTAGCCGATTGCCTATACTCAAACACCGGGTTATGTGTATACTGCGTTCCCCGCACTCCATCTATAGTAAAAGTATCAGCACTATAAAAAGGATAAACCACCCTTACACCCGATTGGCCGGTTTCTTTAATACCTGCGGTCATTACAAAGCCCACTTCGTTCTCCTGCAGCACAGGGAAATTAGCCGGTACACCATAAGCACCAAGATTATCAGTATTGGCTTCTACCCATACATCGGTAATGTTGTGGGAACCTATGCCCTGGTTAGCGGTAGTGGCTACTGTAACCGAATCTACTTTCATGTAGATAGGAACGCCATCATTGGGCAGTTTGCAGCCCGTGTAGGCAAACATGGCGAAACAGAAGGCAACCAGTGCCGTAGGATAAAACACCCTCAACTCGCGGCCGGGCAGGCTAAAAAGGGTAGAAAAATAGGGTAAACGTGTTTTCATTTTCAAAAAGCTAATCTAAACGCAGGTCTTCTAAAAAGATTGCGAAGAAAGCAAGAAAAACGTAATCGTGCGTGGTAGTTTGGGCTATATACCAACCACCCCGTCTCGCCTTCGGCGAGCCACCTCCCGAAAACTTTCGGGACAGGCTCTCCTTAAAATGCCGCTGGGGTAGCAGCGAAGGAGGGGAATTGAACAGCCGCTAAACTTTTTTCTCCAGCAGCTGGGCGTTTATTTTATCCAGTATGCTTTGGGCTACATGCATGGCGTTGTAACCATCCAGCATACTTACCGGCACAGGCTTGTCCTGGGTAATAGATGCATGAAACAGTTCCAGCTCCATTTTAATGGCGTTTACATCTTTCTTTTCAACCGTTTCGTAGGTAATATACTTCTTGGCATTATCGGGCAGATCTATCTCAAAGTGATTGGTTTCAGCATCTTCCGCCGGTTTGTGGTCGTCTATTTTAAATACATCGCTTTTCTTCTTCAAAAAATCCATACTGATATAAGCCCCCGGCTGAAAAATCCGCATTTTGCGCATATTCTTTACCGATATGCGGCTGGCCGTAATGTTGGCTACACAGCCGTTATCAAACTCTATACGGGCATTGGCTATATCAGGAGTCTTGCTTAGGATAGCTACCCCGCTGGCACTTACCCGTTTTACATTACCCTTAACCAGGCTTAGTATGATATCAATATCGTGTATCATTAAATCCAATACTACCGATACGTCGGTGCCGCGGGGGTTAAACTCCGCCAGGCGGTGCACTTCTATAAACATCGGGTTAATGTTCTTTTTATCCAATGCTAGTATGGCGGGGTTAAACCTCTCTACATGGCCTACCATGGCTTTCACCCGGGCTTCATCTACCAGCTGCACCAATTCTTTGGCTTCTTTTACAGTAGACGATAATGGCTTTTCTACAAAAATATGTTTGCCTTGTTTAATAGCTTCTTTGGCTATGGCAAAGTGGGTGATAGTAGGCGACACTATGTCAATGGCATCGCAGTTTTCTATCAGTTCGTTAGCTGAGTTGAATCTTTTTATGCCAAAATCATCTATCGCCTTTTGGGCATTTTTATCATCGGGGTCGTTAAACCCTACAACCTCAAAGCCGGGGATTTCTTTAAGCAGGCGGGTGTGTATTTTGCCAAGGTGGCCTACACCAAACACGCCTATACGAACTACTTTTGCCATAGGGCGAATGTAATTAGGAACGCAAAGCGGGACGGTTTTCTTTGTAAACGATTTGCAACCATTTTTGTGGATTGTAGGTTGAATAGGATAAGCGCGACCCAGCCTGATTACCAATCACGCAATATGGGTCTTAAATAGGCTATTTTGCTATCTTCGCGCTGCATGTATTACAATCGCAAAATAGCGCTGCACACACTGGGGTGCAAGCTCAATTTCTCTGAGACCTCGGCAATAGCGCGCATTCTAAGCGAGCAGGGATATCAGAAAGTAGAGTTTAGCGACCGGGCCGACTATTACATTATTAATACCTGCAGCGTTACCGAAAACGCCGATAAAGAAACCAAGCAGGTAGTTAAAACTGCACTAAAGACCAACCCCGAAGCCAAGGTGATTATTGTTGGCTGCTATGCCCAGCTAAAGCCCGAAGAGATTAGCAGGATAAAGGGCGTGAGCATGGTGCTGGGTGCTAACGAAAAATTTAAGATACACGAATACTTAGAGCAACTAGAGGAGCAAACTGCACCGGTTGTTATAAGCGGCGATATAGATAATGTGGAGTTTTATGCCGATGCCTATTCGCAGGGCGAACGCACCCGCAGTTTTTTAAAGGTGCAGGATGGTTGCGACTATTTCTGCTCTTTCTGCACTATACCTATGGCGCGTGGCAAAAGCCGCAGCAACACCATAGCTCACACAGTAGAGGTAGCACGTAAAGTAGCCGGCACCGGTGTAAAAGAAATTGTGCTAACCGGTGTAAACCTTGGCGACTATGGAAAAACTACCGATGGCAACGAAAGGACTGACGAGAACTTTTATAAGCTAATACAGGAGCTGGATAAGATTGAAGAGGTGGACAGGTTTCGGATTTCATCTATAGAGCCTAACCTGCTAACCAATGAGATAATTGATTTTGTGGCGCAGAGCAAACGTTTTATGCCGCACTTTCATATCCCTCTGCAAAGTGGTAGCGATAAGATTTTGAAACTGATGCGCCGAAAATACCTGCGCCAGTTATATAAAGAGCGGGTAGAAAAAATTAAAGCTGTAATGCCGCACGCTTGTATAGGTGTGGATGTAATTGTGGGCTTTCCCGGCGAAACAGAGGAGCAGTTTTTAGAGACCTATAATTTTATAAACGAACTTGATGTATCGTACCTGCATGTGTTTACTTATAGTGAGCGGGCTAATACAAGAGCATTAAATATTTCGCCTATAGTGCCGGTGCCTGAGCGCAAAGAGAGGAATAAAATGCTGCGCATATTATCGGAAAAGAAGAAGCGCAAATTTTATAGCGAGCATGTAACTACAGAACGTAAAGTATTGTTTGAGGCTGAGAATGATAACGGTATCCGGTATGGCTTTACCGATAACTATATAAAAACGGGCATACCATACGAAGAAGATATGTGGAATACCATCCAAACTATCCGTCTTAACGAAGTTTCTGACTTTGGCTATGTAAAAGGCACCCGTCATTTGGAATATTCACTGGCATAATCATACATTGCAGCGGATTTTTTCGTTTATTAATAAACCTGCATTATGCTATTACGCTGCTACCCCAAAATAACTGATTTTATATATTACTTTTTTAATCAGGCGCCGGCCGCCGATTACCGGTTTTTGCCGGTTTATAGCTATGGCTTTTTTGTGGCCTGTGGGTTTTTTGCAGCCGCTACATTGGCAGTTATTGAAATGCGCCGCCGCGAAAAGCTGGGTTTGCTAAAAGGTAAACCCGCCGAGATAACTGTAGGCCAGGCCCCTACACCGGTTGAATCAATCTTATATTTTCTTGCATTTTTCTTTGTGTTTTTTAAGTTGTTTGGTTTGGTAGCTTATCAGCCGGAGCTTAGTACCGGCGTGCTGAATCTGAAGGATTTTATGCTATCGCTAAAGGGTAGCTGGATAGCCGGAATAATAGGCGGGGCTGCGCTTACCTACTATTTCTACCAGGATAAACGCAAGCAGCAGTTGCCTCATCCCGAGAAAAAGAATATCACAATTTATCCTTCTGACGGTATTGGCGATATAGTAGTAATAGCCATGGTGCTGGGTATATCAGGGGCTAATCTTTTTAATTATTTTGAGAACCCCGGCGATTATGCCCATTTCTGGGACGACCCTATCGGTTCTATGTTTAGTGGCTTATCGGTATTTGGCGGGCTTATATGTGCCGGTGCAGGCTTTGGTGTTTACGCCTGGCGCAAAGGGTTCAGCATACCTCACTTTTTTGACTCTGTAGCTCCGGGATTTATTCTGGCCAATGGTATCGGGCGCATTGGCTGCCATGTGTCGGGTGATGGCGACTGGGGCCTGCCCAACCCATACAACAAGCCATCGTGGTTTCCTGAGTTTTTATGGAAAGACAACTATGCGCACAACATCATCAATATGGACCCGCAGAATGTGATAGCCGGCTGCACCGAAGAACACTGCAACTATCTTACGTATGCAGCTTACCCTACTCCGCTGTACGAGTTACTGATGTGTACCACTATCTTTATTATATTATGGAGCCTGCGCAAAAAAATGACTTACAAGCCGGGCATAATCTTTACCATATTTCTTATTCTGATAGGTATTCAGCGTTTTGCTATTGAGCAGTGGCGCGACTTAAGCGGCCGCGATACCTACAATATTATGGGTATTGATTTTCGTCAGAGCGAGCTCATTTCTATACTTATGTTAATTATAGGTGTGGCTGGAACGGTGTATCTTTGGAAAAAGAATCCGTTTCTGAAAGACACATCTGCAAAAGCATAAAGGATTTGTCTCGCAGAACCCACTGAATCCACAGAAAATACAAATACATGGATGAAAACGAAATAATGTATGAAATACGGGGCGCTTGTTTTGAGGTTTTTCGGGAGTTAGGGCCGGGGTTATTAGAGTCTGTTTATGTAAAGGCGTTGAAATTTGTATTAGAGGAAAATGATTTAGATGTAGAAGCTGAGGTGGATGTTCCTGTGTTTTTCAAACAACAGTTGCTGGGCATTGGATTTCGAATTGATTTACTTGTAGAAAATAAAGTCATTATAGAACTAAAGTCAGTAAAAGAAATTGAAGACGTTCACAAAAAGCAGTTACTTACCTATCTAAAGCTATCTAATAAAAAATTGGGCTTATTGGTTAACTTCAATTGTAAAGAGTTAAAAGACAGAGAATCTATGTTCCGTATTATCAACGGAACTATTTAATGTATTTTCTGTGTGTTCTGTGTTTTCAGTGAGAAATTAAAAAGCGAGATATGAGTACCACCACCCACGAAAAGAAAAAACTACTTCCACCCACCCCTAAAGAAAAACACTGGTTGTTTGGCAGCGGCTATGCATTGCGCGACCGTACACACGAGGTAGTGCCCGAGTTGATAGAGAAGTATGGTGAAGTTATTGGGCTAACGCTGCCATTTACACGCATATTGATAGCCGCCAAACCAGAATATGCCAAGCATGTTTTGTTGGAGAACAACAAAAATTACCGCAAAAGTTTAGCCTACGATATGATACGCGTATTGCTGGGCAATGGGCTGTTAACCAGCGAAGGTGATTTTTGGAAAAAACAACGTAGGCTCGCTATGCCTGCTTTCCATAAGCAAAAGCTGGCCGACCTTACTGCTATGATGGTGCGGAAAGCGGAGGCAGAGGTAGAGAAAATTAAACCTAATGCTGATAGTGGGGGGTATTTTGATGTAGCGCCATTAATGACAAACCTAACGTTGGAGATTATTTCTGAAGCTATATTCAGTAATGGGGTAGAAGATAAAGCTGACCTGGTAAGCCGGCAAATTACTTTGCTTAACCAATATGCTACCGATAAGCTGAACTCGCCTATACGCCTACCGCCATTGTTTCCTACACCGGGTAATATAAAAGAGCGCAAGGCCATAAAAATCCTGGATGATATCATCTATAGTATAATAGATCAGCGCCGCAAAGAAGGTGTTTCTAAAAGCGACCTTTTGTCTATGCTGCTGGATGCGCGTGATGAAGAAACCGGAGAGGCGATGGATAATAAGCAGCTGCGTGATGAGGTGATGACCATATTTATTGCCGGTAACGAAACCACTGCCAATGCTATGGCCTGGACACTGTATTTGCTATCGCAAAACCCGGAGGCCGAAGGGAAAATGATTCGTGAGATAGATGAAAAGCTGGATGCCGGTGTTGAACTTAACTTTCAGAATATACTGGGTTTTCAGTATGTGCGCCAGGTAATTGATGAAAGCATGCGCCTGTTTCCACCGGCCTGGGTAGTTGGCCGCCGCAATTATGAAGATGATGAAATAGGTGGCTACTTTATACAAAAAAACACCAATGTGCTGGTGCCTATCATGTATTTTCACCGTAGCGAAAAATACTGGGACGAGCCATTGAAATTTAAACCCGAGCGCTTTGCCCCCGAACTACGTAACAGTATCGACAGATTTGTTTATTTCCCTTTTGGCGGTGGGCCGCGCCTGTGCATAGGCAACAACTTTGCTATAATGGAAATGCAGATAATACTGATAAAGCTATACCGCAGTTATAAGTTTAGGTTAAAGCCAGGGTTTGTGGTTGAACCCGAACCGCTGATAACATTGCGCCCTAAGTATGGTATGGTTATGAAAGCTGAAAAGCGTTAGTTCTCTTCCAGCTTATACTCCTGAATTTTGCGGTATAGGGTAGTAAGCCCTATATTCATCAGCCTGGCAGCTTCTGTTTTGTTTTTGTTAGTGTGGCGCAACACTTTTTTAATGTGGTGCTTTTCTACTTCGGCCAAATCAAAACTAAACTCTCCCGAGCCGGTTTGCCCAAAATCAAACGGCAGATGATCGGGCAGCAGTTCCTTATCACAAAGTATTAGCGAACGTTCTATTACATTTTTCAACTCGCGGATGTTTCCCTTCCACGGGTGTTTTTTCAATGCACTTAAAAACTCTTTCGATACTTTAGGAAAAGGCTTGTTCATTCTGTCAGAGTATATCTTGATAAAATGGAAAGCAAGTGGCTCCATATCTTCCGGCCTTTCGGCCAGCGATGGAAGTTGAATCTGAAATACAGACAAACGGTAGTAAAGGTCTAAACGAAAAGTCCCTTTTTCTGCCTCTTGCACCAGGTTACGGTTGGTGGCCGCAATTATGCGCACATCCACTTTGGTGGGTTTCGAGTCGCCTACTTTATAAAACTCCTGTGTCTCCAGCACACGCAATAGCTTGGCCTGCAGGTCGATATTCATTTCGCCTACCTCATCTAAAAATATAGTGCCCCCATTAGCTTCTTCCAGCAAGCCTTTTTTATCTTTTACTGCACCGGTAAAGCCACCCACTTTATGGCCAAATAATTCGCTCTCCAATATGTCTTTTCCAAAAGCGCTACAGTTTACGGCTACAAAAGGGTTTAGCTTTCGTTTGCCCGCTTCGTGAATACTCTGTGCAAATATTTCTTTACCGGTACCGGTTTCGCCGGTTAGCAATACAGTGGCATCGGTTTGAGCCACTTTGGCGGCCAGGTCTTTGGCTTTTTGTATGGAAGTAGCTGCGCCTACTATGTTATTAAAACTGAACTTGTCTGATATCTTTTTTTCCAGCTGCTGTATGCGGTATTGCAATTGCGATTTCTCTATTGCCTTGTTAAGCAGCGGAATTATTTTCTGGTTATCCTGCCCCTTTACCAGGTAATCGAAGGCGCCGTTTTTTATAGAACGAACGCCATCTTCAATAGTGCCGAAGCTGGTAATCACTATTATTTCTATAAACGGATACTTGCCCTTGATGGTCTGCACCAATTCTACTCCATTGGCATCGGGCAGGTTTACATCGCTTAGTACTACCTTTATTTCTTCTTTGTGTAATTGTTTTAGGCCAGATGTAGCATCCTCTGCATCGAACACCCGGAACCCTTCTTTACTGATGATACGAACCAACAGTGCGCGGAAATCATTGTCATCGTCGATAATTAGAATGGTTGCGTTCACGGTGGGAAATTATGAATACATTCCTTTTGCGCAACAAAGTTAATACTAACTAAATGTTAATCAAAGAAAAGCCCCTGTTTGTTGTTGTAACACCAATTCCTTTCAGGTGAAAAGGCTAGTTAGGAAATTAGTGCAGAACGGTTACTGTACCCCGGTAGTTAGCGTCGCTATGGTTGTTTATCCAAACAAATTTGGCCGTGTAGGTGTAAACGCCAGGTGGAGCATCTGTGCCTTTAAAATCTCCATCCCACTTAAAGTTGATATCGTTGCTTTCAAACACTTTTTCGCCTATACGGTTAAATACCATTACCTCTATTTGTTTTATACCAGGCAGGTTGCCAAAAACCTGCCAAAAATCATTTACTCCATCGCCATTAGGCGTAAATGCATTAGGTATAAAAATGTCGTAATTGGGTATAACGGTAACCTCAAATTTAGCAGTACCTGTGCAGCCTTCCGGTGTTGTTAATATCACGGTGTATGGCTGCGAATAAATACCATCGAATACAGGGTCGGCGCAATCGTAGCAGGTAAGGCCAAACTGAGGGGTCCAGTTGTAATTAACGGTGCCCGAATAATTCGTGGTTGTTTGCAGTTGCAGGGTGTTTCCAAGTTTCACTTCTACAGGTGTTGGGGTTACACTAAGCGTAAGCGAATCAGGCTCTGTTATCACTACGTTGTTATCTGTAACCTGGCATCCGTTGGCATCGGTAAGGGTATAACCGTATGTGCCAGCGCTCAAGCCGGTAATGCTGCCCGTGGTATTCACTTCGGTAGTAGAAAACGCGAAGTTAAATCCCGGAGTGCCTCCTGCAGGTGTTACCAGTATACTTCCATCGGTATAGTTGTAGCAGGTAGCCGCAGTAGGTGTGGCAGTAGCCGTAAGTTCCAGTGGCTCGCTAACCAATGCCGTGGCAGAGGCAGT
>DATGWP010000016.1:0-27085 GCA_035299425.1 Chitinophagales bacterium
AGATACCTATAAATACTATTTGCTATTACACGGGGGTAAAATGTATTTTGTTGCATACAATGGTTTTAACAACGCAAAATTATTTGCGGGCACCTGCCCCCGTAAGACAAATAATCGCAGTTTTCGAACGGCTGAATTAAAGTATATGGCAACATTTGCTTTGATTTGCAGGGCAAGCATTACCCTATTATATGGCCAAAAAGGATAACCTGATACAGCTGATTGCCAGCATGAGCCCGGCCGAGAAAAGGCAGTTTAAACTGGCCTGTAGTGTAGTGCCCGGCGATAAGCGCTACCTGAAATTGTTTGATGCACTGGAAGCCGAAACAACTTATAACGGCGCGGCATTATGCCGCCAACTGGGGCTTACCGCCAAACAACTGGCCGATGACAAACATTACCTTAACCGTGTGCTGCTAAGCAACCTGCGCAGTAACGTACCGCTTGAAACCGATGCCGATATTTTATATAATGAATTTGAAGATGCCCGCCACCTGGTTCGGCGCGGCCTTTATACTTACGCAGCCGAAATTGCCGAAGCTATTCTAAAACAAGCCCGCGCCGGCGAACATTTTGAGTTAATGTATAACCTGCTATCGCTGCTGCATACCTGCTACAACCACCAGCAAAACTACAAGCGCATGCACAGCATAGGCGAAGAGTGCAGGCAACTGGCAGTATTAAGTGCCGAACGTAACGAGATGAGATGGATAACCGGCATGGCTTCGGATTTTAGTATAAGCAAACATGGTGAAAGCGGTAGTTACGACAAGCTGATGAAGCACGAACTGATGCAAAAACAGCCGGAAGATTTGAACAGCGAACTGGCCCGCGCCGAGTGGTTTGCTACTACACATAGATACTACTCTACCCGCTCGGCCCGGGAAGAAACCTACCGGGCCATATTACGCGAGTGGCAGTACTATCAGAAACATACCGATGTAAAGCGCCGTTTTCCACGGATATATATACTTGCCAGTACGCGTATAATAAATGCCGAATATGCTATTAAGAACTACAAACGTATGCAGCAACTGGCCGAGCAACTAAAACTGGAAGTAAAAGGGCCGGCCATTAAAATAAGCAAAGCGCAGCAACAGTATTATGCCGACTATGCCGATGTTATGCTGTTATTAGCCCTGCACGGCCAGCACCAGAACGAAAAGCTGCTGGAGGCCGCCGCGAAAATGCATTATGTGCGTATGCCTAAATACCAGGCTATGTACCTGTTTTACCAGGCAGCAGCCTTGCTTAATTTACAGCGCCCAGCTGCAGTCGTAGATAAACTTGAAGAACTACTACAACTGGGTAATGATGTAAACCCCGATTGGCTGGGTGTAGTTCGCACCATGATAATACTGGCGCAATACGATATGGGCAACCACCAGATATTGCCGCATTTGGTGCAGAGCACTAAAGTATGGCTAAAGCGAAACAAGGTATTTGACAAAGAAGATGAACTGCTTTTTAGCCTGCTTGCAGCAATTGTAAAACCCAACACTACTGCAGCACACAAAAGTGCGTGGCAAAAACTTATAACAGCAATAGAAGGAGGCAAACTAACCTATATATGCGATACGCTGCACTTTGAGCAGTGGGTGCGCAGCAGGGCGGGTAATGTAAGAGTGGTGGCCCGGTAACAATTGCCCGGTTAAAAAAAGCCGCACCTTTCCCAGATGCGGCCTTCACACTCCCTCTTATTATCTTTTATAATAAAACCAGCAGGTTATATTTAGTTGCTTCAAAATCCAATACATTGCCATTCATACAATACCGCTTGCCGGTAGGTGCAGGGCCGTTATCCTCCCCTCGCAGGGTATCCGCCAGTGGCACTCTGCATCTCCTGACCGCTACACCATACCCATTTGCATTTAACGCTCAATAGGAGCCGTCTGTTTGTAGAATAAGAAAGGAAGATGTATTGCGCACCGTAGGTGCCGCCTGTAGCAGGCTTGAAATCTACCCTTGCTCCTGCTCCGGAGGCTGCTTATTTCTGTATCAGCACTTTTCCGCTCTGCACATGGGTTATCCCATTGCTAACCTCGTAAAAATATACACCGGCGGGCAGGTGATTTAAATTTACAAGCGTGCTCTGGTTAAGCAGCATCTGGCTGCTAAGCCGTTTACCATTCACATCATAAAAGTCTATGGTGGTTGCGGCTGGCAACGTAACCGTACTATTTACCGCAAATACACCATCCGATGGGTTAGGCGAAATTACAACCGGCTGCAGTGTTACCGGCTCTTGCTCTGCGGCGGACTCGTCAATATCCGTTACGCCACAACTGCCATCATCCATACAGCCATCGCTATTTACACGCAATAGCCACCCCAGTTGTTTTAACCCCAACGGACTATTGGCTGAATTCCACTGCCAGGAGCCTACGGCGACAATATCTTCATTGGGTAAAAGGTCAATGTCGTAGAGCCAATTATGAGAGTTGTCCAGACCTAATCCCGTTGGCACTTTATAGTTACGAAACCAATTTAAATTTCCTGTAGCACTTATCTTTGCCAGGCAACCATTAAAGCCGGCATCACCACCGCCTATGGTATCCACTAAATTGTGTCCGCAGAGAATTATGTCATCTGCTGGGTTCTGCATAAAATCTGTAAAAGCATTAAAGACGTTTATATATCCCAACTTCAAGTCCCACAAAATATTAAACCCCGTATCCCATTTTGCAACATAGTTGTTGTACTGGTAACCACTACCCTGATTACGATAGGCGTAGTAACTGCCGCAGCTTATGTAATTATTGTCGTGGGTTACGGCAATGTTATAGTGCGCATGTGTATTAATACCCGCAGTGCAGTGTTGATTTAAAAGATTGCCTGCTGTATCAATTTCTAAAAAACAAGTAGAGAGAATTTTATCCCAAACGTTTCCATCATCTGCCCGCGCTTCGCATAGCAATAAGTTCCCGTTGGGCATTATAGTAAACGACATATTAGTGCCGCCGCCATAAAGATAGGGAAGTGTATTATACGTCTTCACAAACTGCAAATTGCCGGCTAGGTCCGTTTTAATAAGCATCGGCTCTACATAGTAATTAGATCGTTGAGTTTCGCCTATGATATAATATGCACTATCACATTCTATTATTTTATAGCCGCCGGTATGCCTAAAATTAGCTATTGCCGGCTGATACGTTTTGTAAAATTCAACATTCCCGAGTGAATCAAACTTTAAAAACAAAACATAGTTTCTTGAGGCTGTGTCGGTTAATATGCCGGTAGTAACCATGCCGTTATCACTAGTTGGTATTAATGAATTAGCACCTCCGGCATAGCTGGTTACATATCCCGGCGGCCTGAATGTTACGTAGGAGAGTTTGTTCCCTTCATTATCAAATCGCGCAAGAAAACTTCTTACGCCCCAATCAATACTTGTATCTGCATTTACGCCTAATACATACAGAGATTCGTTTTTTTCTAGCACGCTATACGCCACCGTTGCTATACTATCAATACTAAAAGGAGTAATAAACGTTTGCGCTTTAGCAACTGTCAGCATAGTTACAACACAGCAACACAAAAAATATTTAAGCGCCTTTAGCATCATACATTTCCGTTTGCAGCTCTTCTATCTGCCTTATCAAAACAAATTAGCATATAAATATAACCCTGTTAAGCGTAATTCTACACCCTCGGCATCACCATCCCGCATTCCTCTGTGCATCTCTGTGTATTCCGTGCCTCCGTGGTTAATTTCCTGCCTTTCGTATTTCTCAATACTCATTACTAACTACTCAATACTTCCCCCCCCAAAACAATTTCCCTCCCTTTCCGTAAACTATATTACATTTATGTAGTATGAAGTGCTGGCTGCTAATCCCCCTTATTGCGCTACAGGTACAGGCCCACTGCCAGCAGTTGGCCCGGCAGCAACTGCGCGATATGTTTTTAGCCGCTACCGAGCGCAAAGGCGCGCTGGATACCCTGGCCCGAAAGCTGGAAACCATCCCCAGTAAAAACCCAACCGAAGAAAGTTATTATGGCCTCTGCAATGGCCTGTATTGCAACTACGATGATGGCAACTGGGCCAAAATGAAACACGTAATAAAAGCCAAAAACCACCTGAACAGCGCCGTAGACCGCGACCCTAAAGACCCCGAGCTGCGTTTCCTACGTTTTATGCTCGAGCACTTCTTGCCCTCCTTCCTGGGTTTTAACAAGCACATACCGGACGACCTGGCTGTAGTATTTGCCAACCCCGGCTTTATTGACGATAACCCCGCCCTGAAAAAGAAAATAATGGACTTCATCCTCTGGACCAAGCGCTGCACACCCGAGCAGACGAAGCTGGTTCAGCGCCAGTTAGATGAACTAAACCGCAAAGTCGGACCCGCAATGGTAAAAAGTAACTGATTCAAGTCGCCTTATACTGCAGCATCTTTAAGTGGAAGCACTACATGGCCCCATAGGGCGGGCCGGCTGTTTGTATTGTCCCCTCTCGAGAGGGGTGTCTGGTGCTGCGCACCAGACGGGGTGTGTGGCTGTTTGATACCCCGTACTCTGTCCAGCCTCTTTAGCAAAATAGCGCAGGTTTTCGCATAGCTATAATACTACTCACACCCTCAAAAGAAATTTAACCACATTACCCTCCGGCGCTATACCATTACCGTTTTGGGTAATCTCAAATATTTTATCCCTACCTGTTACCGCACCTTCGGTATCTTTATAGTTACCGTCCATTTTACCGCTCTTTCTCATCTATGTTATTTTAGCCCAATCAGGTAAAGGCATTACCATTTTTAGCTAAAATCTTATTTTGCCAAAAGCCAGGGTGGGGTAGCCAGAGAATTTTGTAAGTTGTTCAAAAACAATAAAGTAAGTAAGCAGGGGGGTAGCCATTTTTCAAAAAACCGAAAAATCAGCCGCATCTCTCTGACATTTAAAAGAACCTGCACCAAACCCCGCTAAAATTCATTTGAAAATGTGGCGTCGGATTGTATATTTGCGCGCGTTTTAAAAGGCCTTTTTTCTATTTAAACTAATATCAAATTAACCAATAACGTTTATGGCAGATGTAAAACCCGATGAAATTTCATCGATACTCCGCGAACAGCTTGCAGGTTTAAAAACCGCAGCGGAACTGGAAGAAGTAGGAACCGTATTACAGGTAGGCGACGGTATTGCCCGCGTTTACGGACTAACCAACGCCCAGGCGGGTGAGCTGGTTGAGTTCAACAACGGTATTAAGGCAATCGTACTTAACCTGGAAGAAGATAACGTGGGTGTGGTATTGATGGGACCTTCGGAAAAAATTAAAGAAGGCGATACGGTAAAAAGAACCGGTGTAATCGGTTCTATCAAGGCCGGCGAAGGCCTGGTAGGCCGTGTGGTAAACACACTGGGCGAGCCGATAGATGGCAAAGGCCCTATCAGCGGACAACTATATGATATGCCACTGGAGCGTAAAGCGCCGGGTGTAATTTACCGCCAGCCGGTAAACGAGCCACTGCAAACAGGTATCAAAGCTATCGATGCGATGATTCCAATCGGCCGTGGCCAGCGTGAGCTTATCATTGGCGACCGCCAGGTAGGTAAAACTGCTGTAGCTATCGATACCATCCTTAACCAAAAGGAATTTTACGAAAAAGGCGAACCTGTATTCTGTATATATGTAGCCTGCGGTCAGAAATCATCTACCGTGGCACGTGTGGTAAAAACGCTTGAAGATAACGGCGCTATGGCTTACACCGTAGTTGTTTGTGCCTCAGCTGCCGATCCGGCCCCACTTCAGTTCTACGCTCCGTTTGCAGGTTGCGCTATTGGCGAGTTCTTCCGCGATACCGGCCGTCCGGCCCTTATCGTGTACGATGACTTATCTAAGCAAGCCGTAGCTTACCGCGAGGTTTCTCTACTATTAAAGCGCCCTCCGGGACGTGAGGCTTATCCAGGTGATGTATTCTACCTGCACAGCAGATTGCTTGAAAGAGCGGCTAAGGTAAACGCCAACCAGGAAGTAGCTACCCAAATGAACGATATACCAGAGTCTATACGCTCTATCATTAAAGGTGGTGGTTCATTAACCGCCCTGCCTATTATTGAAACACAAGCGGGTGACGTATCGGCTTATATCCCTACCAACGTAATCTCTATTACCGATGGGCAGATATTCCTTGAGTCGAACCTGTTCAACTCAGGTATCCGTCCGGCAATTAACGTAGGTATCTCGGTAAGCCGTGTGGGTGGTAACGCGCAGATCAAATCAATGAAGAAAGTGGCTGGTACCTTAAAGCTTGACCAGGCTCAATACCGCGAGCTGGAGGCTTTCTCTAAGTTCGGGTCTGACCTGGATGCTGCTACCAAAGCAGTACTTGACAAGGGTGCCCGCAACGTGGAAATCCTTAAGCAGGCACAGTTCTCTCCATTTACAGTAGAGAAACAAGTGGCTATCCTGTATGTAGGAACCAAGAACCTGGCTAACAAAGTACCAGTAAACAAAATCAAGGATTTCGAAAAAGACTTCTTAACTCAGTTAGAGTCTCGTTTCCCTGATAAGTTGAAAGGCCTGAACAAGCCAATGGATGACGCTACTGAGAAGTTGCTTCAGGACCTGGCTAAGGAAGTAAGCTTAGCTTATAACTAAAACCCCTAAATCCCCTAAAGGGGACTTAAAGGCAGAATACAAAATAGCCCGAACGTTTGTTTGGGCTATTTTCATTTAGGATACTAATAGGTAAAGTGTTGAGGTGTTTTTATTAGCTTTATATCTACAAAAGCTGAACACTATGAGCCGATATATACTGATGCTGGAGCACGATGCCCACGACCGCGAAATAGCACAGAGCTACTTTGCCAATAACCAACCCACCATACATGTAGAGTTTGTCACGTATAGCAACGAACTGATAGCCCGCCTGGATAAAAGCACCCACCTCCCCGGCCTGATATTGCTGGCTATAAACACGGTGCCGGCCAATGGGCTGGAGGTAGTAAAGCAACTAAAGGCAAATGACCACTACAAACATATACCGGTAGTAGTGCTGGGCGAAAGCACCCTGCCAGATTGGGTAAAGAAGTGCTACGCAGCAGGCGCCAACTCGGTTATTAATAAGCCAAGCACCCTGCAGCTTACCAATAAAAAGATAGATACGTTTATAACCTATTGGTTTGAAGTAGCCGAGCTGTCGCACGATACTACTAAGCCCGCAGCACAGCTGAATTAGCCGCCACGTAACCCTCAAAGGGTTTTAAACCCTTTGAGGGTTATACATATTCACGCGGCGCTATCCGTGTAATCACCAGCATTCATCGGCGTAATCATTGCGAAGCGTTATCTGAGTAATCATCGCGAAGCGCATTATCCGCGTAATCATTTTCATATCTGCGTAATCATTATAGATTTGCATCAACTTTCTGGGGGCGGCGTTGGTGCATCAGTACCAATACCTGAGAAGAACCCTTCGAACCTTGAACATGGTAATTCATGCGTAAGGGATAGAAAGAACAGATTAAGTTCTGCTCTCTCGTTCGATATCTTCACTCTTAGAAAGAATAATTACTTAACCATTCAACTACTGTTGCTATGAAAAAGGTGTTATTCTTTCTGTTATGTGCCAACGTATGTATGGCTCAAACAGATTCGGTCAATGTAAAAAAGGACTCACTGAGCCTGGCCGATATTGTTAACCGTACACAACGCATTGGAATTGCCAATGGTGTTACTACGCTAAAAGATGTAGATGTTATCTCTACGCGGGCGGGAAACAGCTCGCCCACGGCTTATCAAAACATAAGCAAAGAAGAGCTAAACAAAAACAACCTTGGGCAGGATCTGCCTATACTACTCGACAACACCCCCTCGGTAGTAACCACCAGCGACGCCGGTGCCGGTGTGGGCTATACCGGCATACGCATCCGCGGCAGCGATGCTACCCGTATAAACGTAACGCTTAACGGCATACCGGTTAACGATGCCGAAAGCCAGAATACCTTTTGGGTAGATGTGCCCGATATTGCCTCTTCTGCACAGAGTGTGCAGATACAGCGCGGCGTAGGCACCAGCACCAATGGGGCAGGGGCCTTTGGCGGCACTATCAGCCTGCAAACACAAAGTGCCTCGCTTAATCCGTTTGTAGAGGCCAATGTTAGCGGCGGCTCATTCGGCACGTTTAGAATAAACGGCAAGGTGGGCACCGGTATCCGCAAAGGTTTCTTTTTCGAAGGCTCTGCATCGTGGATTACCAGCGATGGTTACATAGACCGCGCATCATCCAATCTTGTATCGTGGTTCTCACAGATAGGGTATATGAAAAACAACGCGCTGATAAAGCTGGTATACTTTGCGGGGCAAGAGAAAACCTACCAGGCATGGAACGGTGTGCCGCAGGATTCGCTAAAGACCAACCGCACATTTAATGACCTTGGCACCGACTACGGCGCGCACCAACCTGCTTACAAAAACCAGGTAGACAACTACAACCAGGATTATTTTCAATTGCTGTTTGCACAAAACTTTGCGCAACACATAAACCTGAACGCCGGTTTGTTTGCTACACTGGGCCATGGCTATTACGAAGAATACAAAGCCGGTGAAGACCTAAACAGCTACTTCCCCGGCCGCGATAGCATTGGCATTACCACAGACCTTGTGCGCCAGAAGTGGTTGCAGAATGTCTACTACGGCGGCACCTGGTCGCTGGCGTATGACCATAAAGGTATAAGCGCCACCTTTGGCGGCGCGTTTGCACAGTTTAACGGCAAGCACTTTGGCAAAGTAATATGGACCGAACAGCCCACCGGCGTAGATAAAGACCAGCACTTTTACGATGGCCGCGTAATAAAGAACGACTTTAACGTGTATGGCAAATTCAATTATGAGCTGCTACAAAAAGTCAACTTCTTTCTAGACCTGCAATACCGCTATGTGCATCATAAAACCAGCGGCGTAGATGACGACCAGTGGGCGTACAACGTAAACAAGCAATGGCATTTCTTTAACCCCAAAGCAGGTATACTTTATAAGATAAACGTAGCGCACCACGTATATGCATCTTACGCTCTTGGCAACCGCGAACCCAACCGCGATGATATATTAACCGCTGAACTAACCAACAAAACCATTAAGCCCGAAACCATGCACGATGTAGAGGCGGGTTATAAGTTTTTGCACAGCAAGTTTCCATTGGCGGTTAATTTTTACTCTATGGTATATAAAGACCAGTTAGTATTAACCGGTAAAGTAAACGATGTAGGCAACCCGATAAAAGAGAACGTAGCCTCTAGCTACCGAGCGGGTATTGAGTTGAATGGCAGTATAAACTTCAATACAAAAACAAAGGCTATTGGGCCATCTACCACTCCGCTAGCTATTCAATATTCCGTGCCACGAAAAGTATTCGCCATCAACTATTCCTTTACCTACTCTATCAACAAAATAAAATCGTTTGATGAGTATGTATACACCTATGATGAGAACTACTCGCCTATTACCGATTTAACGCAGGTGGTCACACATAAAAATTCCGACATTTCTTTTTCGCCTAACATCATTGCTTCTCTCGAGTTAGTTGCTTACCCAGTTAAGGGCCTTGAGATAAGCCTGATGAACAAAGGCGTGAGCAAACAATACCTTGACAACACCAGCAACGAAGACAGAAAGCTAAAACCTTTCTTCTACAGCAACCTGCGCCTGTCGTATAAGCTACCACTTAACCGCGATGACAAGGAGATTAAGTTTACGCTATTGTTCAACAACATCTTCAACCGCTTGTATGAAAGCAACGGCTACACCTACAGCGAGCGCTATGCGTACCTGGATGAAAACAGTCAGCAACAGGTAACCCCCACAGCTACTTACAACTACTACTACCCGCAGGCAGGTTTTAATATGCTGGGCGGTGTGAGTGTGAGGTTTTAAAGCCCACCCCAACAATAAACCGTTATTGCGAGGAGCGAGGCTCTGCGAGTGACGAAGCAATCCCCCGCCTATGAAATACACGTCTGGCCTAATTGCGCCCCCTGTAGTTTGGGGATTGCTTCGTCGGCCGCCAAAGCGCGGCACTCCTCGCAATGACGACTACCTATTTTTAAATACAAACGGCCCTAAGAAATATTCTTAAGGCCGTTTGTGTTTTGTATTGCTACCTCTTATTTCATCCCGAGCACACCGCGAGCTTGCCTCGCTGGCATGCCTCGGGAAGGGGATTTAGGGGTTTAATTCGTATACATCTTCTCTATTATGTCTTTGTATTTCTCCAGCACCACCTTGCGTTTTACTTTCATGGTAGGGGTTAGCTCGCCGCCGTCTATGCTCCACTCCTTTTCCATCAGTTCAAACTTCTTTACGGTTTCCCACTGGCCAAAGCTTTTGTTCTTCTCATCTATAGCATCGCGGAACAACTTTTGTACCTCAGCATTTTTAACAAGGTCGCCGGGGCTTTTGGCAGCTACACCATTCTTGGTAGCCCACTCGCTCAGGTTAAGGTAGTTAGGCACTATAAGCGCCGACACAAAATTACGGTTCTCCCCTACAGCCATTATCTGCTCTACATAAGGTATCTCCTTCATTTTGTTTTCTATCTGCTGTGGCGCAATGTATTTACCACCCGATGTTTTGAAAAGCTCTTTTACACGGTCGGTAATCTTAATGTACTTGTTGCCTTTATACTCTACAAACCGGCCCACATCACCTGTCTTCAACCAGCCGTTCTCAATAGTTTCGGCAGTTACATCCGGGCGCTTGTAGTAGCCCATCATTACGTTAGGCCCCTTGGCCCATATTTCGCCTTCGCCCTCGGCCATACCAGTGCGGTGTTCAAGTTTAACCTCTACACCCTGAATAGGAATACCTACCGTGCCGAACTTAATACGGTCAATTTCGAAAGGGTTGATAGAGATTACAGGCGATGATTCGGTTTGCCCGTAGCCTTCCATAATAGGTATGCCTGCACAGGTAAACACACGTGCCAGCAATGGGTTAAGGGCCGCAGCACCGGTACATATACCCATGCATTCGCCGCCCAGTGCCTCGCGCCATTTTTTGTAAATGAGGGCATCATATACTTTGCGTTTCAGGTTATCTACCAGGCCATATTGCTTTTCGGTATCGTAGTTTTGTGCAAACTCAAGCGCATTGTTATATAGGTTCTTTTTCCAGCCATCCAGGTTGGCAGCAGCGCCCTGCAATTTGATATACACCTTCTCCAGCAAGCGCGGCACGCTGGTAAAGAAATTAGGTTTTACTTCTTTCAGGTTTTCGGCAATGCTCTCCATGCTCTCGGCATAATACACCGATACACCCTTTACCATATACACATACACCACCACGCGCTCAAAGATGTGGCACAGTGGCAGGAAGCTAAGCACACGCATAGTTTCTTTTAAAGGCAGCACAGGCAGCACTGACTTAATATTACTTACTATGTTATTGTGCGAAAGCATTACGCCCTTAGGGTTACCGGTAGTGCCCGATGTATAGATAATTGTAGCCAGTGTTTCAGGTGTTACGGCTGCTTTGCGTTGCTCTATTTCGGCCACATCGCCGCCGCTTCCAATTTCCAAAAACTCGCTAAAGTGCTTAAAGCCTTCTACCTTATCAAAGGTGAAAATGTCTTTTAGCGATGGCACCAGGCTTTTAATATTGGCAATTTTAGTGGCCAGGCCTTTATCCGATACAAAGGCATACTTAATTTCTGCATCGTTAAAAATGAATTTGTAATCATCTTCGCTAATGGTAGGATATACCGGCACGTTTACCGCGCCTGCCTGCAATATACCCAGGTCTACCATATTCCACTCGGGGCGGTTGTTGGCTACCAGTGCAATTTTATCCTGCGGCTGCACACCCAGTTTCAAAAGCGATAAACTTACTTTGTTACCGGTGTCCACTACTTCCTGTGTAGGAACTTTTTTCCATTCGCCGTTGGCCTTATAGCCAAATGCATCGGGTTGGGGGTAGTTAGCATTCTGGTAATGAATAATGTCGAATAACCTTGTGTAATCCTTCATAGAGCGCTGTGTTTGTTTTGAGTGATGAATGGTAAATATATTCGAAAAAACAATCCAAAGAAACACAAATAGCAAGTTTTACGAATTGTGCCAACAGCGGGCATAGCGGCGAAAAATGCGCTACAAATCAAATAACAGGCACGCCCCTATAGGGTCGCAAATTCAAACCACAATACATTTTCTACAAACAGGCGACCCACTACGTGGGTGCAAATGCAAAAAGGCATTATACCCACGGGGTATCTCTACTTAAATAGTAATTGTATCTAAACATATCAGCTTGCCTTATTGCATTTCGCTCCGTTAGGAACCGTCTGTTTGTAGCACAATCGGATAGAATGGTATTGCGCCCCGTAGGGGCCGCCTTTGGCACAAATATTTTATAGCACCAACCTTAATTACTAATACCTGCTTACGGTATCGCTTTTGCGCTGATATGGTTTACCACCAAAGTTTACCACCAGTTGCACGGTAAACGAACGCGGCCTGTCGGGGCGGGAGATACGGATAGCGTAATCGGTATTCAGTATGTTTTTAACCAAAAAGTTAAGCGATACGTTTTTATTGATGTCGTACCCGGCACGCAAATCCCATATCACATCACCCTTGTTTCTTCTGTCCTGTCGCTGGGTATTTATGCCCTTAATAAACACACCAAATATCTTATCTATTTGGGTCATAAAACCGTAGTACTGCAATGAGGTACCTACATGGTATTTGCCGTAAATTATCATATCGATATCCGCCTTAAACGTATGCGGGTTGCGGTACTTAAGCATACCGGCAGTAAGCGAATCCCAGGTGTAATCATCTTTGGCAGTGGGCAGTGCAAAGTGCGTAAAGGCATCGCCCAGAAATTTGCCTATGTTCTTGTTCCGCTCATTAGCACCCCAGGTAGTATCGTTCATATCTACACCGTAAAAATACGTGTAGCCCAGGTTCACGGTCATATCTACAGGGCCTATTTTACCCTCGCCCACCAGCGATGTTTCCCAACCAAAAATACGTGCCTTGCTTACGTTCTGGCTTTGGAAGAAGGGATAGAAACCAGTGTTGTCAAATTTAGAGTCGAACTTAAATTCTATCATATCCTTAAACTCGGTAAGGAACAACACCGCATCCCAATAGCCCAGCCAGTTGTTTATTTTAAAGCTACGCTTGTAACCCAACTCGGCGGTAAAGCCACGCTCGGGCTTAATATCGTAATTAGGCAAAATGCGAATACCCGCCAACTGGTAAGTAACAAAGCGCTCGGCCACACTCGGCACCCGGAACGACTGCCCAAACGATGCGCGGATATAATTGTATTTGCGTATCTCGAAGTTTACACCAAAAGATACCACCGGTATAGTAGGTGTAATGGCACTATCCAGGCGATAAAGCTCTTCGCGTATACCGGCATTAACCGTTAACCATTTGTAGTTTAGTTTACCCATGGCGTAAATGCCTGCACGGTCTTGCACATGCTTGCCCAGGGTGCCATCATTTACCATGCTGTGCTCATTGCTTACACCGGTTTGCAGGGTTACCAGTTTGCCAAAATCGTGGCGGAAACCATACTCGGTGTAGAACACCCAAAAGTCGGTTTGCCCGTCTATGTTGTTCTGGCGGTTTACACGGGTAAGCAGCTTATGCTGGTTGCCCTTTTTATCTACATATTTAAACTTAGGGTCTATATAGGCCAAAAAGTAGCGCTCATCTAAATCAACACCACTGGCGGCCAGGTACGGGTGCCCCCCATCCTGCCAAAAAAACTGGAAACCGTTTTTACGGTACATCAGGCTGGTAGCAAGTTCAATAGTAAGGCGCTTAAGGCGCGATGGCTGCCAGCGTATTTTGTTATTAAAGCGCACAAAGTAATCGTACTCCTGCTGCAGGTGGCTTTGCTGCCCTTGCAGCATACCGCTAAACACAAAATCGAAATCGCCGAACTTTTGCTTATGCAAAAACATCATGCCCAGTGTGTTCGGGTTCTCAAATATTTTGCCCTTGCGTTTCCACCACTGAAAAGAATCTACCGGTGGCTTGCCCACTCCTTCGTAAAAGAAAACAAACTTAGTGCTGGGTGTATCGCGCGCATAAGCACTGGTTACGTTCAGCACACCATTCAGCGCCGATGAACCATACTGCACCGTGCTGGCACCTTTTATCAACTCCATCTGCTCTACGTTCTCTACCGGTAGCAGGGGCCACTTAATTTCGCCACGGTCGGCGCTCATCAGCGGCATATCGTCCACCACCAGCATTACACGACTACCGGTACCATAGGCATAACCGCTACCACCGCGCACACTCATCTGTCCATCCAGTACAGTTACGCCGGGCAGTTTCATTACCGCCTGGGTCAGGTTGGTAATGTTGTTGCTCTCTATCATCCGCGGCTTTATCACATCTACCGATTGCGTTACCTTCTGCAGCTTAATAGCAATTTTGCTTTCGCCTATTACTACCTGCTGCAACTCCATAGGGGCGCCGCCAATTTTCATATCCAGTGTGCGTGCCTCGCCTGCCGCTATTTTAAGGGTGAGGGTATCGGCCTTCAGGCCTATATAACTTACTACCAGGGTTACATCGCCGGGTTGCACCTGTAACTCGTACTCGCCTTTGGCACCGGTGCTGGTGCCGTTGGTAGGTGGCTGCAATACGGTGGCGCCTTCCAGCACATCGCCGGTGCTTCTATCGGTTACAACTCCCCTTATGGTAGCTGTTTGTGCAATAGCAGCCTGCATAAAACCAAAACATAACAACGCAATAACTAAAAGCTTTCGCATGGGTTCTCTTTTACTACAAATAAACGCGGGCAAATTATAAAATTCTGCCATAGCCAAATCAACAACAACCCTGTGTAGCGAAAATTATGTTAGTAAATTAGACACTCAAATAAGACAGCGAAAATTCGCTTTGATTTTCCATACTTTGCAGCATATTTGATGGAAGGGTGCAGGCATTCGCCAATACCCCCAAAAGCAACACGAACCGATTGAAACAGCCTGCATTTAACTTCATTACCAGCAGTTTTAACGTAGAAAAACGCCTTTCGTTTTTCTACGGTTTGCTTGTGGCCTTTTGCATACTGTTGTATGCCAACACCCTGTCCAACGAGTATAGTATTGACGACCACCTGGTTACCAACCACAACAAGCTTGTGGAAAAAGGGATAGGCGGGCTGTATGAAATATTTACCACCAACTATATATCCGAAAGCGGTGTATATCTTGATTACCGCCCGCTGGTAAAAGCCACCTTTGCCATAGAGTATTCGCTGTTTGGCTGGAACCCGCACATAAGCCACGCCATCAACCTGTTGTTATATGCGCTGGGCTGCTGCATTATATTAAAGGTATTGTTAGAACTTTTTGGCCGGCAACATTTCACCTTAATTTTTACAGGCCTGCTACTGTATGCCGCGCACCCGGTGCACACCGAGGTAGTAGCCAGCCTTAAAAGCCGCGATGAGTTGCTGGTAATGATCTTCATTTTTCTGTCGGCCCTGTTCTTTATCAAATACGGCACTACCAAAAACAATAAGCACGCCCTGCTGGGTTTTATATTTTTTGTACTATCGCTGCTAAGCAAAATTACCGGCATACCGTTTATTGTTCTCATACCAGTAATGATGTTTATTAAAACGCGCGAGGTAAAAACACCGGTTATTGTATTTGGCGTATTAACGCTTACCACAGTGGCTTACTACGCCGCACTTATAGGCCTTCTGCCCGGCCTGGCCCGGCCTTATGAATATGTAGAAACACCCCTGCCCTACATCAGCGATTACAGCATTAAACTGGGCACTGCTTTTTACTCGCTGTGGTATTACATCAGGCTACTGATAGCGCCCCTGCAGTTTAGTTTTTATTACGGCATCAATTACATACAGCTGCAAACACTGTGGTCGGCACTGCCGCTGCTATCGGTGGCTATACACATAGCTGTGTTGGGCGCGGCGGTTTACTTCTTTAAGCGCAATATCTTTATCTCATTCCTCCTCTTCTTTTACCTGGTGCAGATATCGCTGGCGGCAAACATAGTATTGCCCTTGCCGGGCATAGTGGGCGAGCGGGTATTGTTTACGGCATCGCTATCTTTTGCCGTAGCGCTGGCATGGCTGCTTAATTACCTGCTGAACAAACAACCCGAACCGGTAAGCACCAAAAAGAAAGAGCAAAGCAAAACTGTAACCGGTGCCCAAACTTTTAACCTGAGCGTAAGCAAAGCGCAGGTAGCAGCACTGGCGCTTATACTTGTTTTTTATAGCTACCAGACCATAGCGCGCAATGCAGATTGGAAAGACACTATCACGCTGTTTGAAGCCGACATGCCGCACCTTACACCATCGGCCAAGGCCAATTACATGATGGCTAAAGAAGTGCGCCGCCTGTACCGCACCGATAAAAACCTGACCGCGCAACAGTTAGAAACCCAATCGGCAAAGGCAATACACTATTATAACCAGGCCATTGCTGCTTACCCGCAATACGCTATAGCTATAGAAGAGCTGGCTATGATACACGCCGTAGAGTTAAACAACAACTCGGTAGCCATACCGCTTTTTGAACGCGCTTACAATGCCGACTCTACCTTATGGCGCTCGGCCAGCAACCTGGGCAAGGCCTACCAAATGAGCGGCGACACCGCTGCGGCAGTTAAGTGGTACGAGCGCTCGCTGCAAGCCAAAAGCGACAATCCGAAAGCACTGGTAGAATTGGGTAAACTGTATTACCTGCGCGGCGATAAAGTAAAGGCCCTGGCCACCAACGATACGCTGATGAAGCTAAACCCCGAATCGTACCTGCCGTATTACAACTACGCCATTTATTATATGCTGGAGGGCGATACCGCTAAAGCAGTCAACTATTTTGAAGAAGACATTAAACGCGGCGAACGCGAAAAATTCCCCTATGCCTTCCTTTTCAGGTATTACCTGCAGCAGCGCGATACCGCCAATGCTGTGCGCGTGCGCAACCTGGCCGGTGCTAAAACCGGCCCATAACCCGGCCTGTAGTTATGTAGCGCCACGGCTGTTGGCTGTTAGTTCCCCCTTTTGTTTCATCCGCATAAAGCGGGAAGGGGGGTAAGGGGGTGTTGCAATTCGGTCACCTTAAGTAATATAAACTACATTTTATCAGGATGGTTTGGGGTAAGCACAAAAAGAAAAGAGCCGGGCCCTGACCCCCGACTCTTTAAACTTAAGCACTATGGTAATTAAGTAAACGGCAACCAACGGAAAAGGTTACAGTAGCAGCAAAATTTATTTTCATGGGCATAAAAAAGCCCCTCATTACTGAGAGGCTTTTTATACCGTTAGAGACAGTAAAATTATTTAACGATGTTAAATCGGTCTTGCTTAACAAAACGGCCGGTTTTGTCGGCAATACGGTAGATATATGTACCAGAAGCAACTTCTGATAAATCTACAGTGGTTACATCGGCAGTAAGCGGACGAATGCGCACAATGCTGCCGTTAAGATCAGTGATTATTACTTGTGCACCGTTCAGGTTTTCTGCCTTAATGTTAAGCTCGCTGCTGGCCGGGTTAGGGTAAATAGAAACCTGCACATTAGCTGCAACATCATCTATTGAGTTAGGCACCACTACCGATTGGCTGAAGAACAACTGGTCTACATTTAGAGTAGAGCCTTTGGTAACCTGAAAGTTAGCAGCTTCGAACAATACCAACAGGGTATCGGGGGTGATAGTAGAGTTGGCATACAGCGTAGTAAGTGGCACGTAAGCTAAGCCCCACTGGCTGGTGGTGTCAAGTGGTATTCTTAAAGCATTGTAGTTGTTAATAAAAACAGTAGCGCCGTTTTTGCGCATGCCAAGTATAAGGTTAGCTGTATCATTGCCAGGAGATACGTATTTATAAGCAAAATAAAGGGTGTCGGGGCGGAAGGCAAAAGCGATACCGTTGAACTGAGGGCCCTGGGCGCCTGCACTAGCAGAACCTGTAGCCAATGCGCCGGCTACTACGCCGTAAGCAGGTTGGCCGGGTACAGAATCGGCATATACTTTAGCCGAGCTTAAGCCTACAACTCTGTCTACACTATCTCTTCCGCACAGACCCAGATTGAAACCAAAAGCAGATGAGTAAGTAGACCAGCCATCCGGGTTAAGTGGCGAAGTCCATGTTTCGAAACCGGCATTAGGAATTACCTGCGCCTGGGCCGAAAAAAAGGCAATGGTAAGCAAGGCAAGAAAAGTAAATTTTGTTTTCATTCTCGTTGTGTTTTGTTTTTGTTTAAAATAGTAGGCACAAATCTATGATTTCCGATGATTTGTAAGGGTTGGTTTTAATCAGTAATGAGTGTGTAATTGAAAAAATGACAATTCTGTGACAATTGGCAAGGGCATTAAATTTCGCGGAATGAGGCGATAATCTTATCAATATCCCCTTTGAAGTGAAGTTTGCGGTTGCCGCTACGGGTCCAGATACTGAGGTGATAAATATTGTCGGCACCCTCAAATAGCACTTCGCTAAAATAAACGTCTTCGCCGGTCATTTTGCCGTAAAGCTCTACCCGGATACCCTTTATATTGCCAGCATTTACTTCTGTCGAATCGGTCACCTGTGGTTTGGTCATCGATTTACGCAGTACGTTCAGGTTATCGTTCATCACCTGGCCCGGTGTCCGTTTTAGGTCAGCCTTAGGTATAGCCTCGCCTATAGCATAAAAATTGCGAAAGCGGTTGGCATACTCAAAATCGGCACCTGTCTTAAGGCCTTTTTCTTCGCTCATCCACGGCGGTACCGACAGGGTAAACTTATTTTTGGCATTTACCTGCTGGTACTTATCAGAATACTTACAGGCTGAAACCAGGCACAGCACGCAAAACACAGAAAGGAAGATGAACGCAGATTTTCTCATCACAGAATTTTGGCGCGAATGTAATGGTTACGGCTTATTCTGCGCATGTATTTGGCGGCGTAGTGTGCGGGCTCGTAAATCGGGGCCATCGTGGCTCCAGCCCGGCGGGTAAAAGATGTATTTAAGCTTATCGCTAAACTTAGGTGCACGTTTTACATCGGCCCAAATATCTACAAACTCATGGCTGGCTATTTTAAACAGGTTGTAAGTGTTTATGTTTTTGGTAATGCCGTACTTCGGCTTGTCATCGTCACGCTCTTCGGCAAAGGTGCCCAGCATGCGGTCCCAGATGATGAGGATACCGGCATGGTTCTGATCCAGGTAGCGGATATTGCTGGCATGATGTACGCGATGGTGCGAGGGGGTATTGAAAAAGAACTCGAACCACTTAGGCATTTTGCGTATCAACTCGGTATGCACCCAGTACTGGTAAATAAGCGAAACGCTCATCATCATGAGTATCATAAGCGGAGGAAAACCCACCAGTGGCATCCATAGCCACCATATATACTTGTAAAACTGCTCGGCCCAGCTTTGGCGCAACGCAGTAGCCAGGTTAAGTGTAGTGGATGAATGATGGTTGACGTGCGCGGCCCATAGTATGCGTATTTCGTGGCTAAGGCGGTGATGCCAGTAAAAGGTAAAATCATCGGCAAATAAAATTAAAATCCAAACCCACCAGTGCCAGCCCAAGCCACCACCTTCGCCATGCACGGCATCAAATATCAGCGTGTATACACCAAAGGCGAGGCCTTTCATAAGTATATTAATAACCAACGAGCCCAGGCCCATACCAATAGAGGAAATAGCTTCTTTCTTTTCGTACAGGTTAAGCTGCTCTTTCCAGTTTATATATAACTCGGTAGCAATAGCAATAAGAAAAAAAGGAATGGCGTACACCACCGGATCGCTGGCGGGGTCCACATTTTTAAATATTTGCAAATACATGGGTATTGATTTTTAAAGCGGGCAATACTAATTCAGTTTCTCAACATACTCTACACCGTTGGCGTGGGCGCCTGTGTTAAATTCACCTCTATACCTTGTAAACCATAGCATGGATAGCAAGCCCAAAACAAGCACAGCAATAGTTACGGTGGCAAACATGGCTGTAGCCTTAAACAATAAAATTACAAGCACCGCCACTGCAACAATACGCAGATACTCCAGCACCAGCACCCAGGTTTTGCGCTCAAATATACCACCAATATTAACCAGCGATAAAATAATGAGCGATGCCATAAGGGTTTTTAATGGCCAGTTATTGGCCAGTGAGCTTTTACCCTGCAATACTAAAAACACCGTGGTGCTTAGCAACACTATTACAAACTGGAAGAATGCATAATTGGTGAGCCCTGATGAGATTTCGGTATTGTATTTATGAAATGTTTGGGGAGATACTTCTTTCAAAGGCTCCACTCCTCCCAGCTCGGCTGGTTTCCAGCCGGGAGCTTTAAACATCATTAAGAAGAAGTTTTTGATGTTGCTTACTTTAAAAGCCTGGCGAAAAAGATCAATCCAGTATTCAAAGTTTACCCATAGGGGGTTCCAGCTATTGGTTTGTTTGGTAATACCATACACCACTTCCTCTTCTTCTGGCTGAAAGGTATTAAACCACCGGTCGAATATGATTAATGTGCCGCCATGGTTTTTATCAATATACTTTGGGTTTACACCATGGTGTACGCGGTGGTGCGATGGGGTGTTGAACACATATTCAAAGGCAGGGTGCATTTTGCCAATCAGTTTGGTATGTATCCAAAACTGGTAAAGGGTTTGCAGCGACGCTATGGTAATAAACGTAGCCGGCGAAAAACCAACTACTGCCAGCGGCAGATAGAACACCCAGCTAAAGGCACCTTGCAGCCAGGCCTGGCGCAATGCTACTGTAAGGTTATATTCTTCGCTTTGATGATGCACTATATGGCTGCCCCATAAAAAAGAAATTTCGTGCGCCAGCCGGTGAAACCAGTAGTAGAAAAAATCGACCCCAATAAACAGCAAAATAAAAGTAAGGGCATTGTCTTCTATCTTCCAGATAGAGTGTTGGTAAAGCCAGGTATAGCCAATAAACGTGAAAGTTTTTGTAAAAATGCCGCTTATCTGCGAGCCAATGCCACAACTTAAATTAGCTACGGCATCGTTCATACGGTAGTAGCTCAGATGACGCATTTTGGCTATCAGCAACTCGATGCCAATTAGCAGAAAAAAAACCGGTATGGCATAAATAATCAGGCTCATGGCTTAAATTGATAGGTAAAGGTAGTGAATACCAAAAGACAAAACACTAAGGATTTACACTGATTTTGCTCACTTAATAAGCTTACTTGACCCCCTCTAAAATAGCAGGATTTAGCCATTTCTTTCGCAAGACACCTGTGAATCATGTAAGTATTAAGTAAAATTATAAAAGACCGAACCAATAAATAAGTGTTACTTCACCCGAATTGTAATAACCCATACACCGAGTCCGCCTATGCGGTCTGTATTTCTTAAAACAAAAAAATGGAATTAAAGCACCTGAATATACTACTTACTGATGATGATGCCGATGATTGTGCCTTTTTTAGAAAAGCCCTAAGCACGTTACCCTTATCGGCAGAGCTTACTATATTAAATGACGGAGAGCAGTTGATGCAATACCTGTTGAACGAGAGTAACGAAATTCCGGATGTGATTTTCCTCGACCTTAACATGCCGCGAAAAAACGGCAGCGAATGTGTATCAGAAATAAAGAAAAGCGACAGGCTAAAAAATATTCCTGTGGTTATATTCTCTACCAGCAGCAATGAAGGCATAATGAAGCAGTTGTTTAAAGCAGGCGTACACATATACGTTCGCAAGCCAAACGATTTTCAACAGCTTAAAGAAATAATTTATAACGCCCTGCCTTTAGCCGCCGAAAAAACATTCTCTACCAGCAGTGTAAATTATATACTGAACGCATAAACCATGAACAACCTAAATATACTGCTGGCAGATGATGACCTGGATGACTGTCATTTTTTTAAAGATGCACTAACAAGCCTGGCGCTTAACAGTCACCTGATTACCGTGCACAACGGAGAGGAGCTAATGAGCCATCTTTTTACCGATAACGTCACTCTGCCCCACGTGCTTTTTCTTGACCTGAATATGCCTCGCAAAAATGGGTTTGAATGCCTGGCAGAAATTAAAAGCGATGCGGACTTAAAACTTCTTCCGGTCATAGTATTTTCAACTTCTTTTGACCAGGAACGCGTTAAACTGTTATACAACAGCGGTGCAAAATACTTTATGCGCAAACCTGCCGCTTTCTCTCAACTTAAAGCCGTTATACATGATGCGTTGCAGCACATTGCAAGAGACATGGATATTGAAAATTCAGCTGCAAGAATGCACACAAGCGAATCGAATTTTGTAATTACAGGAGGGCAGAACCTGGTTCTTTAAAAAAGCAGAATGATGGATAAACGAAAGTCAGAAGAGTTGCTGATTGCCAACAACGAATTAGCTTTTCAGAATGAAGAAAAAGAAAAACGCGCAGCAGAACTAAGCATTGCCAACAAAGAGCTGGCTTTTCAAAACGAAGAAAAAGAAAAGCGCGCCGCTGAACTGATTATCGCTAATAAAGAACTGGCCTTTCAAAATGAAGAAAAAGAAAAACGGGCGGCAGAACTGATTATTGCGAACAAAGAGCTGGCTTTCCAAAACGAAGAGAAAGAAAAGCGCGCCGCCGAGTTGATTATTGCCAATAAGGAATTAGAGGCATTCACATATATTTCCAGCCATGACCTGCAGGAGCCATTGCGCAAAATACAAACCCTTGTTTCTATTATCATTGAAGAGGACGGCGAAAACCTATCAGAAAATGGCAAATACAATTTTCAGCGCATACAACTTGCTGCCGGCCGCATGCAACTGCTGATAGAAGATTTGCTGGCCTTTTCGCGCATTAATACTGCGGAACGCAAATTTGAACAAACCGACCTTGCTCAAATATTAGAAGAAGTAAAAACAGAACTGAAGGATACCATACAGGAAAAGAATGCAACTATAGAAGCTAACCAGCTATGCCCGGCCAACATTATTGCCTTTCAGTTTCGTCAGTTGATTTATAACCTGGTAAGCAATGCGTTGAAATTTGCGCGCACCGATGTACCCTTGCATATAATTATACAAAGCAGCATAAAAAAAGGACGCGAGCTGAATAACAAAAGGCTATCTCCCGAAACAGATTATTGTCATATATCGGTAAAAGACAATGGTATTGGTTTCGAACCACATTTCAGCGAACGGATTTTTGAAGTGTTTCAAAAGCTGCATAGCAAAGAAGCTTACGCGGGTACTGGCATAGGCCTGGCCATTGTAAAAAAGATAGTAGAAAACCACCAGGGCATTATTACGGCTACCGGCCAGCTTAACCAGGGCGCTACATTCGATATTTACCTGCCTGCATAAAAAACAAACGCCCCTGAAAATTTCGGGGGCGTTTGCTAAAAACTGTAAGTAATTATAAATCTTACTCTACCGATATGTTTTTAGAGGCAAAACCATTTTGTGTTCTTAGCTGAACCGTATAGATGCCTTTTGCAAATTCGCGTACATCTACAGTATTATTATACAAACCAATAACATCAATGTTTTGGGTAAATACTAAACGACCTGTAACATCAATTACGTTTATGCTACCGTTTACACGAGAGCCCGCGTTTAATTTCACTTCAAACACACCATTGCTTGGGTTAGGGTAAACCGACAGGGCAGCGTTTAACTCTGCATTAAAATCATTGATACCCGATTGTACCTGGTGGCAAACATCGCCCTGATTAATTACATCCAGGTAATAATCACCAAATGGAGAGAAACGGTTAAGGTTGCCGTTGTAAGCGTATGGTGTATCGATAGAACCTATTGGGGTATTAGGCACAAGAATGCGTAACCAGGCACGGCCATAAGCTACCAGGTCGTAACGGCCCACAGGGTCGGTGGTAGTTCCTGTTAAACGCAAACAACCATTTTCGCCACCCAGCAAAATATCCGGATTTTTTGCCCAGGTAATACCGGTAGGCAGGCCTGCGATAGAATCGATAGAAACTGAATCGACACGAATAGTGGTAGCAAAACCTACAAATGCAGTATCTTTTGTATCCTGAATTTTGCCCTGCAGGGTTTGGTCATAAGCTACAGTTCTGATAATGCACGGCAACTGATCGGCTGTAGGGTTTACACCCGGTGTAGTTTGTGCATTAGCATCAATAGTACACTGAGCTTGCGTGGCACCTGCAAAAAGCATAAGGCCGGCAATAAGAGAATAAATTTTTTTCATTGTTGTGTTGTTTGGGATTTGATTTAAAGCGTTGAAATAAATAAGATTAATCGATTGAAATGTTCTTTGATGCAAAACCATTGGCAGTTCTTAATTGTAGGGTATAAAGGCCCTTGCCAAATTGCTGCAGGTTAATCTGGTTGCTATACATACCTACTGCATCTATTGCCTGGCTGTATACTTTGCGCCCGGTAACATCTACTATCACCACTTCGCCTTCTACTCTTCTACCTGCGTTTAAGCGCAACTCAAATACACCATTGTTTGGGTTAGGTACCACCTGCATAAGCGAGTTTAAATCGGCGCTAAAAGAATTGATACCCGTATTTTGTGCAGGGCGACACTCATCGCCGGGGTTAATCACATCTACACCCAGACTAAACATGCCCGACATACCCTGGCCTTGATCTAACTGGAAAGATGTATCTGACGGGAAGCCAAAACCCGGAGGAATACCGCTAACAGAAATAGTTCCATGAACAGTTAATGGATAGTTGCCCACAGGGTCGTTTGTAGTACCATAAGCATTAATACAACCGTTATCGCCACCCAGATAAAAACCATCCGGTGGATTTTGAGCATAGTTTAAACCTGTAGGAAAACCGGTAACAGAATCTATTTGCATAGAGTCGACTGCCAGAATAATTATACCGGCCGGAAAACCGAACATAGGGCCTACGTCGATAGTTTCAGGTACATGTACCTGAATAATTTGTGTATAGCTCTGCCCTCTTTCGATACAAGGGATACTATCGGGTGCTGGGGAAAAAAACTGTGTGTTGGAAGGGTCGATGGTACAGCCGGCACCTGCAAAGGAAGCGCTTATGCCTATTACCATAGCCGCCAGAATAGTGTAAACTTTTTTCATTTTATTTTTTTAGTGTGGTGAAAATAGAAAAGTATGGGAATGAAACACAGAAAATTAACGCTCTATAACCATTCTAATAATTGGCAAAAAAACCAAAAAGGCCCTGCGTTTAATCCGCAGGGCCTTTTTCTTAATTCAAATTGCCTACCATGGTTTTAGGGTCTACCCACTGGTCAAACTCCTCTCCTGTCAGGTACCCTAAATCAATAGCCGTTTGCTTAAGGGTTTTGCCGTTTTTATGCGCGGTTTGCGCTATTTCGGCAGCCTTATAGTAACCAATTTTGGTATTGAGGGCCGTAACCAGCATCAGCGAGTTATTCAGGTTGTTCTTAATGTTCTCCTCTATCGGCTTAATACCTACAGCACACTTATCGTTAAACGATACACATACATCGCCTATCAGGCGGGCGCTGTGCAGAAAGTTGTAAATCATTACCGGCTTAAACACGTTCAGCTCGAAGTGGCCGGTGGCACCGCCAATGTTAATAGCTACATCGTTGCCCAATACCTGTGCGGCTACCATGGTCATAGCTTCGCATTGGGTAGGGTTTACCTTGCCGGGCATAATAGATGAGCCTGGTTCGTTATCCGGTATGTATAATTCGCCAATACCACAGCGCGGGCCCGATGATAATAAGCGGATATCATTACCAATTTTCATGAGCGAGCAGGCTACGGTTTTTAGCGCACCGTGTGCCTCTACTATAGCATCGTGTGCGGCCAATGCCTCAAACTTATTTTCGGCAGTTACAAACGGCAAACCGGTAAGGTTGGCTATATGCTTAGCTACGTTTACATCGTAACCGGCAGGTGTATTTATACCGGTACCTACAGCCGTGCCACCCAGCGCCAGTTCGCTCAGGTGCGCCAGTGTGTTCTCTATAGCTTTTATACCGTGGTTAAGTTGCGATACATAGCCCGAAATTTCCTGCCCAAGGGTAAGCGGTGTGGCATCCATCAGGTGGGTACGGCCTATTTTTACAATACCCATAAACTCCTTCGACTTTGCAGCCAGTGTATCGCGCAGCTTTTTAATGCCCGGAAGGGTAACTTCTACCAGTATTTTGTAAGCCGCTATGTGCATAGCCGTAGGGAAGGTATCGTTGCTGCTTTGCGATTTGTTTACATCATCATTCGGGTTCAGGTGCTTCTTTTCATCCAGCAGGCTGCCACCCATTAGCACATGTGCACGGTAGGCCACTACTTCGTTCACATTCATATTGCTTTGCGTGCCCGAGCCTGTTTGCCATACTACCAGCGGAAACTGGTCATCGAGCTTGCCGGCCAGTATTTCGTCGCATACCTGGCCTATCATGTCGGCTTTAGCTTTATCCAACACACCGGCATCTAAATTGGTAAGCGCGGCTGCTTTTTTCAGGTAAGCAAAAGCACGGATTATCTCTTTAGGCATGCGGTTTATATCCTGTGCTATCTGAAAGTTCTCGATAGAGCGTTGTGTTTGGGCGCCCCAGTAAACATTGGCAGGCACTTCTACTATGCCCATCGTATCCTTTTCTTTCCGGTATTCCATATTGCTGTTAGGTTGTTTTTTTACTGAATTACTTACCACCGAATTTTGCCTTACGTTTCTCTAAAAAGGCGGATGTGCCCTCGGCAAAATCTTCGGTGGCTACACACTTGCCAAACAGGTCAATCTCAGTGTCAAAACCATCTATACCCGACTTGAAGTGGGCATATACACTTTGTATAACCTGCGCAATAGCGTAAGGTGCCATGCCGGTAATCTTCAGCATCATGGCGCGGCATACTTCCAGCAGTTCTACTGTTTGCACCACATCGTTTACCAGGCCTAGTTTTTCGGCGCAGGTAGCATCTATGGTATCGGCAGTCATTAACAACTCGAGGGCTTTGCCTTTACCTATCAGCTGTGTAAGGCGCTGTGTGCCACCGTAGCCCGGTATAATACCCAGCTTAACTTCGGGCTGGCCAAACTTGGCGTTTTCGCTGGCAATGCGTATGTGGCAGGCCATAGCCAGCTCGCAACCACCGCCCAATGCAAAACCATTAACGGCTGCAATAATGGGCTTGCCGCTCATTTCTATTTTGTCGAACACATCGTGC
>DATGWP010000017.1:0-2355 GCA_035299425.1 Chitinophagales bacterium
AGATGCTGCCGATGATACGGAAGTACAAGGCGGCTACGAAGAAGGTGAAGAGGAAGAAGACTACGAAGGCGAAGAAGGCGAAGAGCAGGAAGAAGACGGTGTAGAAGGTAAGGCCAGGGGATTTTTCGAAACTTTAGACGAAACCCTGCACAACATCGATACTAAGAAAGTAGCTAAGCTTGCTGCCGCTGGTTTCTTGTTGGTAGCCGGTGCACGCAAGGGCGGTTTCTTAGGTGGTTTAGCGCTATCGGTAGGTACCGGTATATTGGCTAAAGAGTTAATGAAAGGAACCGAAGTGCAGGAAGAAGAAGACCAATACGAAGAGGAAGAAGCAGAAGTAGCAGCAGCATAATTATCAATCAAGTTTAAACCACATATATGCCTGCAATAAAAAGGACAAGGTTTCAGAAAGTAAAAGACAAGGCCCGAGCATTTGGCAACGGCCTCGATAGAAAACAAGTAGTAATTTACAGTGGCCTTACTGTACTGGCCTTTATGGCAGTAGGCCGGCTGATGAAGAAATAAGTACAACGGTAATTGATTTACCACTTGTATTTTTAGCACCGGTAGCCGCAATGCTGCCGGTGCTTTTTTATGCTATGTGCCTATTGTATTATTACAATCGCACTTTAGCCCCCTACCGCATCAAGTAGTTATAAAATCCGCATATCACCCCCCGTTGCTTTCAACCAACGATAGGTCAAGGTAATGTCTGTTCATTCCCCCTTTAGGGAGTCAGGAGGTTGCTATTGGGCAATTAACACCCCAAATAATTAACATAAAACCCTGTTAAAGGTGCTTTTGGCATTGGCAACACTTTTGCACCATAGGTTTTAACATTTGGTGTAGGCTCGCTTAATATGTTTAAGCTGGCTGCACCAAATGCAAACGGAATTGATAACCATAACCCTAAACCATTCTACCATGAGAAACTTACTTAGAATTTTGCCCGTAGTAATACTACTTGCCGCCTGCCACGATTACAAAAAAGATGTAGAGCAAAAAGAAAGCGAAAACCAGGAGCTGGTAAACGCCCGTGACCAACAGGATAGCACCATCGCATTTTTTATCGACGAGATGAACGAGATAGAAGCTAACCTGAACGCTATAGATACCAGCAAACGCAACGTAGAAACATCTACCAAAAACCCCGACCTGCGCCGTACACAACTGGTGCGTATAAATGAGAATATTGCTAATATAAAAGACCTGATGCAGCAGAATAAAGAGAAGCTGGAGGCACTAAACAAAAGACTCAAAGCCAGCGGCAACAAAGTAAAGGGTCTTGAAAAACTGATGGCTACCCTTAACCTGCAGATAGAAGAAAAAGACAAACAAATTGCAGAGCTTAACACGGCTATTACCAATCTTAACACCACCATCAACGACCAGAAGGAACGCATAATATTATTGGTAGAAGAAGGCATGGCCAAAGATAAAGTAGTATATGACCAAACCACCCAGCTTAACACCGCCTACTACGTAATAAACACGCAGAAAAACCTGCTTGACAAACAGATACTGGTAAAAGAAGGCGGCATTATTAAACGCAAGGTAGTAAAGAGCAATGTAGACAACAGCGGCTTTACCCAAATAGACATTACCAAAACCACCGTATTGCCTATAGATGCAAAAGACGCTAAGCTGTTAACCTTGCACCCTTCAAACTCATATACCATTAAGCGCAGCGATAAAAAACATGTAACCCAACTGGAGATAACCAACCCGCAGGAGTTTTGGAAAACCAGCAAATACTTAATAGTGCAGATTGAAAAGTAATATTTTGAGCGTATTACTGTGATGATAAAAAGCCCTGAAACTTATGTTTCGGGGCTTTTTGTTTTTAGCCGGAATCCTAAGTGGCCGACTTCCGAAGTTTTTTCAACTTCGGAAGTCTATAGTACGGGCTCCCCTTTTGACATTCGGAAAACGACGCTTAGGTTGAAGGATTTTATAGTTGGTATCTCACTTGGAGAGGCTTGTGTCATCCCACCTTACGCGTGAAATGTATTTACTTTATCTCCTGGCACAACTCTATCAAAATACCACCGGCCGTTTTGGGGTGAAAGAAAAACACCAGCTTATTATCTGCCCCCTTCTTTGGCTTATCGCTTATGGGCTGAAAACCCTCTGCCTTCAGGCGCTCTACTTCTTTCTCTATATCCTCTACCGCAAAGGCCAGGTGGTGAATGCCCTCGCCCTTTTTATCCAGGTATTTGGCTATAGCGCTATCGGGGCTGGTGGCGTGCAGCAGCTCTATCTTGCTTTCGCCTATTTTAAAAAAGGAGGTGTCAACATACTCAGATTCAACGGTTTCTGTCTTATAATGGGCTACACCCAGCAATTTGGCAAACA
>DATGWP010000018.1:0-3252 GCA_035299425.1 Chitinophagales bacterium
GTAGATAAATTCTCTACAGCCGTTATAAAGGTGAAAAAGTTTGAAGAAGCTAAAACTGCTGATGCTAACTATAAAGCAACTGCCGACCTTACCATTAAGGGGGTTACTAATCAAATAGAGTTTCCTTGTAAAATTGATGTGGCTGGCGATAAGGTAAATGCCACCGCTAATATTACTATAGACCGTACTAAATGGAACATTACCTATAAATCGAAAAGTATATTGGGCGGCATGGCTGATAAGTTTATATACGACGATATACAGTTTACGGTGAAGCTGGTGTTGAAGAAGTAAATGCAAACACACCCCGTCCTGCCTTTGGCAGGACACCCCTCTCAAGAGGGGACGAACAGCCCAATACAGGCCGAGTATTTAACTGTATTAATTAAAAAGCATAGCTCAAATGTTAACGACTAGACAAGCAGTGCTGCAAATGGCGGCTGTTTGTATTTATCCCCTCTTGAGAGGGGTGTCGAGCAAAGCGAGACGGGTGTGTTGTATTTTACATACCGAAAAGCTTTTTAACTTAGTATCATGCGAAGAAAGGTTATTCCTTACAACCCTATCCTTAAACAGCTCGCCCGTAATTTGCGTAACAATAGCACACAAAGTGAGATTAAACTTTGGCTATCGCTTAAAGACAGGCAAATGATGGGTTACGACTTTCATCGTCAGAAACCGGTAGATAATTACATACTCGATTTTTTTTGTCATGAATTAATGCTGGGTATTGAGCTAGACGGTTTTACTCATCATTTTGAAGAAGTATATGAAAAGGATAAAAAGAAGGAAGAAAGGTTGAATGAACTTGGTATTACAGTGTTGCGCTTTAATGATAGTGATGTGATGAATAACCTAACTGGGGTGTGGCGCACAATAGAAACCTGGATACTTGAATTTGAGAAAATACAAACACACCCCGTTCCGCTTTTGGCGGAACACCCCTCTCAAGAGGGGATAAGCAGCCAAATACAGGGCGACTATTTAACGGTATTAATTAAAAAGCATAGCCCCAATGTTAACGACTAGACAAGCATTGCTGCAAATGGCAGCTGTTTGTATTTATCCCCTCTTGAGAGGGGTGTCGAGCAAAGCGAGACGGGGTGTGTTGTATTTAGCCTTTCCATTCCACGCACAGTTAAGTAAGTTCGTTCTCACATTCGTTTTTCTTGCTACGGGGTATGTTATACATGCTCAAAGCACTTTTAGTGCAGTAATTAAATCGGACGATGAAGAACACGAGGTGCTATATGGCGCTATTGCGCGTGTGGCAGATACAACTCTTGTTGGATTGTCAGACAGTAATGGTGTTGTGATAATTGAAAATATACCCAGCGGTGAAAAAATTATAGAAATTAGTTATACCGGCTATTTTAAAAAGAGGTTAAAGATTAAGTTTCCCCAACCGGCTAATACTTTGCCCATAGAAATAAAACTGCAATCGCAGGCAGAGGAGATGGAAGAAGTGATAGTAACCACCACCCGTAACTACCAAACCCCCGAATACCTGCCTACCCGCGTAGAGGTTGTTTCGGAGGAAGAAGTAGAAGAACGCTCGCACGATAAGCCCTCGGATGTATCGCATGTAATACGCGAGCAGCCCGGTGTGCAGGTTCAGCGCACCTCGGCCACGGCGGGTACCATGAACATACGTTTGCAGGGTTTAAAGGGGAAGTATGTGCAGATATTGAAGGATGGATTCCCATTGTTTGGGGGCTTCAGTAATGTGATAGGTATAACCCAGATACCGCCGCTGGATTTAAAGCAGGTAGAGATTATAAAAGGTCCTTCATCTACCTTGTATGGTGGTGATGCTATAGCCGGTGTAATAAACCTGGTAAGCAAAGCGCCTACCGAGCAACCGGTATATGATATTCTTTTTAATGGCGAAACAGCCAATGCATATGATGCGGGCTTGTATGCCGCACAAAAAATAAAGTGGTTTGCGTTTTCGCTTACCGGTATATACCGCTACCAGTTTGCCAAAGACTGGGATGGCGACCATTTTACAGAGACACCCAAACTGCAGCGTTATGGTGTATCGCCCCAATTATTTTTTGATGTAAGTAAGCATGCTAAACTGAACATAGGCGGCAACTATACGCACGAGAACAGATTGGGCGGCACACTGGAATACATTAAAGGTAAAAGCGACACTACCTATAACTACTTTGAAAAAAACTTATCGGACCATATATCGGCTAACTTGAAGTTTGATTATGATTTTGAGCAGTATGGAAAGATTACAGTAAAAAGTGCTTTCAATTATTTTAAACGTGATTTGAAGATACCCTACTACTATTTCAGAGGTAACCAAATGGCTTCGGCTACAGAGCTTAGCTATCACCTGGTATATAAAAAGCATGATGTGGTTATTGGGTTTGATGTGCGCACCGACAAGTTTGATGAAGGTGTAGACTCATCAGTTTTAAAACGGAGTTACTCGTTTGTTACATATGGCGGCTTTATTCAGTATATCTACAATTTTGATGAGAAGACAACTATTGAAGGTGGCCTGCGCATAGATTATAACAACCGTTATAAAGTGTTTCCGCTTCCCCACGTGGCACTGCGGCGCAATTGGAATAGCTTTTTTTCTACCCGCTTGAATGTGGGGATGGGCTATAAGCTGCCTACTATTTTTCAGGATGAGAGTGAAGAGGTGCGCTACCTGAATGTGTTGCCTATTGCCGACTCGGTAAAAGCTGAGTTATCATTGGGCGGCACTATAGACTGGAAGGTAAGATTGCCCAACCTGAACGGGCTTAGCGTAAGCATACACCAGGTTTATTTTATCAATCATATTTTCAGGCCTCTGTTACCACAGGTTTTCGCCGATACAAGCTGCAGCGATTTAGATTGCGATAAAACAAATTTTGCCAATGCACAAGGGTATATGCGCACCGGTGGGGTAGAGACCGGTATAAGTTTTGGCTACCGGGGGGCGGGGTTGTCGGTTGCTTATTCGTATACCGATAACAATCGTAGGATAAATGGTGTGCGCAGCATAGCCCCACTCACATCTAAGCACATTGTTTCTTTTTTAGCCGGTTACGAAACCAAAACCTTTTCGGTGGGTATAGATGTTTACTATTTCAGCCCGGTTAAACTAAGCGATGGGCGCATGGGTCGTGGTATATGGGAGGTGGGCATAAATGCGCAGTATGCGTTTAAGTATATTTTGTTGTTTGCCAACCTGGAAAATATAGCTGACATACGCCAGACCAGTTATGGCCCCACTGTGTTTGTTAA
>DATGWP010000019.1:0-31994 GCA_035299425.1 Chitinophagales bacterium
GCATAGCGCTCAACTATACAGGGGCTTATCTTAAAGAGCTCAACCTGGCTTCGGTAAAAGGTGTAGGCCTGTTGCATAAAAATTCTGACTTTGATACTTACCAGGGCGAGAACTACTCATTGGATTTTCAATGCTCTTACACATTTAAAAAGCACTTCACCGTTTTTGTAGAGGCAAACAATTTGCTCGACTGGCCCTTTTCTGAATACCGGGGAAGAAAAGACCGACCAATACGTGTAGAATACTACCAGCAACGCGGGCAAGTAGGATTTAAGTATGAGTTATAGAAAGCTTATTCTTCATCATTTAGTAACTCTTCAATAATTTTTATAGCGACTTGCAAAGGCATTTTCGCGCCGTTAAACACCACACTATTATGCAAAAGAAAATCTACACTGCTTTTATTGTTTCTCTATTCTCCCTCGTATGTTTCGCTTCGCAAAACCGCAAAGTACTTATTATAGGTATAGATGGAACCCGAAGCGATGCTTTGCAGCAGGCCAATACACCCAACCTGGATGCACTTATTGCCAACGGTTTATATACCTACGATGCCTGGCATTGCGGCATTACGGTTTCGGGCCCTTCTTGGTCAACAATTATGGCAGGCGTATGGTGGAACAAACATGGTGTAACTTCTAATACATACACGGGCAGTAAGTTCAATGAGTTTCCATATTTTACCACTTATGCCAGCAATATGTTGCCCAACTTAAAATGTGTACAGGTGGTAGAATGGGCGCCGATGAGCGATAACGTATACAATGATAGCTGGGACCTGAAACTTAAAACACCGGATGGCGATGGCGCATCTACAGCAAGTGTAGCATCTGCCCAGCTTGCAGATGAAGATCTGGATTGCATGTTCGTGTATTTTGATGCAGTAGACTTAGCAGGGCACTCTTCGGGATTTTCGCCTACCAATCCATCGTATATGCAGGCTATAGAGAATGTAGATACGCATGTGGGCACAGTAATAAATGCAGTGCATAACCGCCCTAACTATGCCAACGAAAACTGGCTGATACTGGTGATTACAGATCACGGTGGTATTGGCACCGGCCACGGTGGCATAACCTGGGAGGAGCGTCACATTTGGTGGATAGCCTCTGGCAAAGATGTAGTACATCAGCAAATTACAGCCGCCGACCCGGGTACTTATAATTTGTTGGGCACTGGTATTTACAATCAATCGGGTGTTGATCCAATACTTTTAAAACAATCGCCGGTGCAGGCCGATATTGCTGTTACTGCCTTACATCACCTTATTTATGAAACAGGAACACACCCTAATACAAACCCTATTTGGGAGTTTGATGGTAAAAGCTGGCTATCGGTGTTTAACGATGTAAAAAATGAAGTGTCGGATAACATGACTGTTTACCCTAACCCAAGCAGTGGTTTGTTTACTTTCTGGTTTGAGAACACTGCACCTACGATTGATTACCAGGTGTATGATATTACCGGCTGTGTGATACAAAAAGCAAATGCTGTAGAGGCTGTAAACAAACTGAATATAGACCTTAGCGGAAACCCTGCCGGCAACTACCTGGTAGAAATAACTGCCGGTGATAAAAAGCTAATGCGCAAAATTACGTTGCAATAAGCCAGGCAATTTATATTCGCCCAATGAAATACTGTTTTTTTATAGCCTGCCTTGTATTTATTACTTCGTGTAAAACGGATAAGAAAACTGCTGCTAAGCTGTTTGAACCGGTAGCTATAAACTACAACAATCACACCGTAACTTTACCTAAAGGGTTTACTTACAAGATTCTTTTTAGCGAGAGCGACACCGTGGTAACTAATGCTGGTGTACGTGCATTGGCCAAGGGCAGCCAGGATATGATTGTTTATATACCCATTAAAAATTCGAGTGAACACGGCCTGCTGTATGTAAACCACGAAGAGCATAAGCCAAATGCATTGTTGGGTGATGGTGGTGGAGGAACTGTGTTTGAAGTTAAAAAAGTAAAGGGTGAGTGGCAGGTGATAGGCGATTATCGCGCAGTAGATTTTTCAGCAGTAGGAGAAACGTTTCGCAACTGCGGCGGTACACTTACACCCTATGGCACCATACTAACTACCGAAGAGGAGTTCCCACTATCTAATACCGAAGTCAATACCCGTTTTGGTATTACAGATACCAGCGATTTTGAAGGAAAGAAGAAACCCCTGAATTACGGATGGATTGTAGAAGTAGACCCCGTAAACGCAAAGGCCTTACGTAAAATAAAATCATTTGGCCGCTACCGCCATGAAGATGTGCAGTGCATGCCCGATAAAAAGACAGTGTATCTAACGCACGATGATAAACCATCGGTGCTGTTTAAGTTTATAGCAGAAAAAGAAAACGATTATAGCAAAGGGCAATTGTATGCTTATCAGCAAAGCAGCGATGCGCAAAGCGGCAGCTGGTTAGCATTGCCCATGAATGATGACTCGCTGATGGATATAGTAAATGTATCGCTACGGCTGGGTGCTACCATGTTTATAAGCACCGAGTGGATAGAAGCGGTAGGCGATAAATTGTATATAAGCGAAAGCGGAAGCAGGAAATTTAATTTTGATGAAGAGATAGCATTGGGTGCCAAAACGGCAAAGCACCTGGTAGACTTATGTAAAAAGAATGGCAACAATTACGAAGACCCATATGGCCGGATACTGGAGCTGGATATGCAAACAAATAAAATTCGCGTATTGCTTAATGGTGGTATAGGTGCCAAAGATTCTATGTTTTGCTTTGCAAGCCCCGATGCTATGAGTGTGGCTACCATCAATGGCAAAAAATATTTGGTAATAAGCGAAGATTCACAAGGCTACCTAAACGGCAAAGCGGGCGCAGAAATTGATGCACGGAAAGAAGTATATAACGAAGTTTACTTTCTCGATTTATCTATAGCCGAGCCAAGGTTAGAAGACCTGCAGCGGTTTATGATGGCACCCGAAGGGTGCGAAACTACTGGTAACATGTTTACACCAGATGGCAAAACGTATTTTGTTTCTATACAACATCCGTCTGCCATAAACCCTGCACCTTTCAACAAGAGCAGCGTAATTGCAGTAACCGGCTTTTAGATGGGTAGTGTTGCTTAGCATTTGTAGGCTACAGGCTTTACGCAATAATAACAGCACGGTAAAAATGCAGCAACGGCAGACGCACATATTTGCCAAAATTTATAATCATGCGTTTATCGTTAATAGTCCTCTGCTTGCTTTTTACATATACTTTGTTTGCTTTTCAGGATTCGCTTGTAACCCGCGGGCCTTATTTACAATCCGGTACCCACCAATCTATGGTTATTCGTTGGCGCACAGATAGTGCCGTTGTTTGCAAAGTAAGCTATGGTACACAACCGGCTGCGCAAACCAGCCTGTTGGAAGAAACAACACCTACTACCGAACATGAGGTTAAGTTAAATGCCCTAAATGCTTTTACCAAATACTACTATAGTGTGTATAGTGGTCAGGCATTGCTGGCAGGTGGCGATACAACATATTCATTTGTTACCAACCCGCTGCCGGGCACAGTGCAGCCTATTCATTTGTGGGTTACCGGTGATATGGGTAAGCGCAACCAACAGCAATACGATGTGCGCGACGGCTACTGGAATAGTATTAAAGCGAACCGCCATACCGATGCGTGGCTGTGGTTGGGCGACAATGTGTACACCGATGGTACTGATGAGGAATACCAAACCGGTATGTTTGATATTTATCCCGAGGTGCTGCGCAGCACCGTATCGCGCCCGTGTCCGGGCAATCATGATTACGGCGCTATAAACGCTATAAGCAACGATGGACCCTATTATCAGAACTTCACTATGCCAAAACTTGGCGAAGCAGGTGGAGTGCCAAGTAACGAGGAAGGCTATTACAGTTACGATTACGGAAACATCCATTTTGTCTCCCTTAACAGCGAAATGCTTCTTTGGTATATTTCTTCTAACTCACAAATGTGTAACTGGCTGCGCAACGATTTGGCCAATAACCAACAGCCCTGGGTAATTGCATATTGGCATCAGCCACCGTACACTAAAGGTTCGCACGATTCGGATGATGCTTTCTCTAATATGTCGTTTATGCGCACCAATATAGTTCCTATATTAGAGGAGTATGGAGTAGATATTGTGCTTACCGGCCATAGCCATAATTATGAACGCTCGTACCCTATTTACGGACATTACGGTACTTCAGATGATTTTAATTTTACCATGCAGGTTAGCGCTACTTCGGGTAAACCGTCGGAGAATGCTACTTACACAAAATACACTACTGGCCCTAACCCCAACCGGGGCACTATCTATATTGTTTGCGGCAACGGTGGCGCTGTTACATCAGGTGAGCCACTTAATCACCCTGTTATGTATTTTTCGCATCAGGACAGTGCCGGTTATATGACAATAGATGTTAACGGGCTACAGTTAGATGCTAAATATTATGACAGCCGCGGAAATATCCGCGATGATTTTTCTATTACCAAAGCTACAGGTCCCACTGGTGTAGTTGCATTGCAGGATTTAGTGCAGGATTTAACCATCTATCCAAATCCTTTCTCCGAATTTCTACACGTTCAATTTTCGCTAAAGGAAAAAACAAGTTTAGCAATAGAAGTATTGGATATTAACGGCAAACTGGTACAAACCCTTTTTAGCGGTGTTGCTAAAGCAGGCCCCAACAAACACACCGCCTTGATTAATGGCTTTGCCACCGGTAATTATATACTAAGAATCAAAGGTGAGAAAACAGGTAGTATAAACAAGCTGGTTACGCTAAGTAGGTAATCAGTCCTGCAGATGGTCTAGTATTTTTGATTTATAGATGTTAAGGTCGGGCACCGGAACATTTGGATGCTTGGCCTCTTCATCCCAGGTGCGCATTTTTATTATCAGGTTGCGCAGCGGGTTCCTTTCAAATGCAGCTACTTCTTCTTCATTCATCGGCCCACCCTGGTATTGTAAGGTAGCTTTGCTGGCAGTAGACAGATTATCGTAATAACGCTTATTAACGGCGCATAAATATCGTTTGGCTTCTACATGTGCTTTAACTAAGGTGGCTATAGTTTGGCTAAAGCCGCGCTGCAATAAATACCCGGCACCTACAGCTTCATGGTCCATTACACCAAATTCGCCCATATCCTCCGTCTCAGGTTCATCATCCAGCAAATGGCCTATATCGTGCAAAAAAGCGGCAAGAATAACCTCATTGCTTTGTCCATCAGCCTCTGCAAGTTGCGCTGTCTGGCAGGCATGTTCCAATTGGGTAATTGCTTCGCCCGAATAATTGGCGCCAGCCTTATTTTTGTACAGGTCAATTACTTCACCGGCTATTTGTTGCGCTTGCGTTTTATCCATGGTATTACAAAGGTAAATTCATCCACTTTTAAGTAGGCAACAGCCTCAAATCTTAATGTAATCTTAACCTTGCGTTCGGCAAAAAGAATCTTGATTTGCGCAAAGCAATTTTTATGGCAATTGAGTTGGTGGTATTAGATATGGCAGGCACTACAGTAGAGGATAAAGACAATGTGCATATTGCACTTATAGATGCATTTAAAAAATATGAATTCTCTATTTTGCGCGAAGATGCCAACAAAGTGATGGGTTTGCCTAAGCCGGCAGCTATCCAGCAGTTACTTAAAAATGATTTTGGTATTAAAGGTGGACGCGTAACTGAGTTGACTGAAAAAATTCACCGGGCATTTGTTACCGAAATGATTTCTTTCTACAAAACAGATACCTCTGTAAAGGCTAAAAGGAATGCGGAGGAAACATTCAGCCTGTTAAAGGATAAAGGAATTAAGGTAGCTATAGATACGGGGTTTTCGCGCGACATTGCCGACACAATAATTAAACGGCTTGGGTGGAAGGAAAATAAGCTGATTGATTTTTCGGTTACCAGTGATGAGGTAAAACAGGGGCGTCCGCATCCCGATATGATTTTTGAAGCAATGAAACTAAGCGGGGTTAAATCTGCCAAAAGCGTAGCCAAGGTGGGCGATACAGTATCCGATTTAATGGAAGGAAACTCAAGCGGCTGCAAATATGTTATTGGTATTACCACCGGCGCCTACACGCGTAACGAACTGGCTAAAGAAAAACATACGCACCTTATTAGCGACCTGAAAGAGGTTATTGATATAGTGACCGAAGGATAACAACCACATAATAATCGCATAACTGTAATGTGTGTCATTCGCCGCTACAGTGAATCTTGTTACTCCTGCTTTTAAAAATAAACTTACCACCGGCTCGCCTGTTGTTGTTTCGCTTTACGCCGCTATAGTTGCCTTTTGCACCTACAGTTGCATGTATGCATTTCGTAAGCCCTTTACCGTAGCTACCTTCGAAGGTATTTTTGTGTGGGGATTGAAGTACAAAGACCTGCTGATAGTAGCACAGTTGCTGGGCTATACGCTCAGTAAGTTTCTTGGTATAAAAATTATAGCTGAGATGAAAGCTACCAACAGGGGATTTAATATCCTGAAACTGGTGTCTTTTGCGGCCGTGTCGCTATTGCTGTTTGCTATTACACCAGCGCCATGGAATATCATATTCCTGTTTTTGAACGGTATACCCCTTGGTATGGTTTGGGGTATTGTATTCAGTTTTTTAGAAGGGCGCCGCACCACCGAGTTTATGGGTTCTGTAATGGCCGTCAGTTTTATCTTCTCTTCCGGTTTTGTAAAAAGCATTGGCAAATGGCTGCTGAAAGCACAGGGTGTTTCTGAGTGGTGGATGCCATTTCTTACAGCGCTTATCTTCCTGGTGCCCATGGTGTTGTTTATTTATTTGCTGGAACAAATACCCAATCCATCTGCCGAAGATATTGAGCACCGTAGCGAGCGTAAACCCATGAATGTGACCGAGCGAAAAGAGTTTCTTCGCGCTTACCTGCCGGGTATTACCGCGCTTATTATTTCTTATGTAATGCTTACCATCATTCGCGATTTCCGCGACAACTTTGCGGCTGATATATGGAGCGAACTTGGTTATAACGATGCTTCGGTTTTTACAGAAACAGAGATACCCATATCCCTCGGCATTTTGTTCTTCATGAGTTTGCTTATTGCGGTAAAAAATAACTTCAGGGCCTTGCAGTTAAACCATATAATGGTCGCGGCAGGCTTTGCTATAGCAGGTATTTCTACCTTTCTATTTGCGCATAATTTTATTACTCCTTTTGTGTGGATGGTGCTGAGCGGCCTGGGCTTATACCTGGGCTATGTACCGTTCAATGTCATGTTCTTCGAGCGCAAAATTGCAGCTATCCGCAGGCCGGCCAATGTGGGTTTCCTGATGTATACGGCCGATTCGTTTGGCTACCTGGGCAGTATGGGTGTGCTGCTGTTTAAAAATTTTTACAGCAGCAACATTTCCTACAGCAATTTCTTTATACAGGCTGTGTATATAGTAAGTGCTGTTGGACTTGTATTTATGTTTTTTTCGTTCCTGTATTTTAACCGCAAAATAAATAGCAATGAGTAGTAAATCGGCAATAGTAATTGGGGCAGGTATAGTGGGGTTGGCCACTGCTAGGGCATTGGCAGAAAAAGGTTTTAAAGTGCAGGTATTTGAACGCAACGAAAAAGCCGTAGGTGCCTCTATCCGCAACTTTGGTATGGTTTGGCCTATAGGCCAGCAGCTGGGCAAATTGCGTGAGCGTGCTTTACGCTCCCGCGAAATATGGAAGGAGGCCTGCACCGGTGGCAACATCTGGTTTGGTGAGCATGGTTCATTATTGAACGTTTACCATGACGATGAACTGGCTGTAATTGAAGAATTTTATGCAGTGAATAAGGAGCAGCACGATTGTAAAATTCTTACACCGGATGAAACAGTTGCTATATCACCGGCTACCAATCCGCGCAACCTGAAAGCTGCTTTATGGAGTTCCAGTGAGCTAATAGTGGACCCCCGCGAGGCTATCGCTAAGTTGCCTGCTTATTTAACAGGTAAGTATGGTATTGAGTTTTATTTCAACCGGGCTATATCGCATGTAGAAGGAACAAAAGCTTATACCGGTAAAGATGTGTATGAGGCTGATTTAATTTTTATATGCAGCGGTGCCGATTTTGAAACGCTTTACCTGGAAGATTTTGCAGCTACCGGTATTACCAAATGTAAATTGCAAATGCTGCGCACCGTACCGCAGCCCAATAACTGGCAGGCAGGCCCTGCGCTTAGTGCCGGTTTAACTTTGACACACTATGGCGCTTTTGCCAATTGTCCGTCATTAGGCAAATTGCAGGAGCGTTATAACGCAGAATTTCCGGAGCATGTAAAATGGGGTATACATGTAATGATTTCGCAAAACGGACAAAGCGAAATTACCATTGGCGACTCACACGAGTATGGGCTGGTACACGATCCGTTTGACAGAGATGAAGTAAACCAGCTTATACTTCAATACCTGCACAGCTTTACACAAATAAAGGATTTGGAAATATCCCAAACCTGGAATGGCATTTACGCCAAACTAAAAGGTGCTACCGAAGTTGTGCTTTCACCTGAAACCGGCGTGCATATTATAAACGGCTTGAGTGGCGCGGGTATGACACTAAGCTTTGGATTGGCCGAAGAAGTGGTTTCTAAAACAGTATAACAATAATCAACCTTACTCGTTCCTTTTTAGCACTCATGCGCCACAGCTATTGGAGCGATTCAAGTCTCGACTAAATGAAATAAAAAAGGGTTTCAGATATATCTGAAACCCTTTTTACTTACTGTGACCCGGGAGAGGATCGAACTTTTGAGCCAATGATTAAGAGTAACTCATAGCAACAGCTATCTTAACTTTAACCTTTTTAACCCCAGAGGAAAATGATAACAATAAAGAAATTTGTCACCTAAAAGAAACCTCTCTCTATTGTCCCCAAAAATTTTTTGTAGAAAAGAATAATTCTTTCCCTCGTCATAAGATACGAAATAATAATCGGTAAGTGTTTTTGAGTCGGAACAAATTATTACTAATGCAAGGTTATTTTGAAAGCTTTCTGTTATAGCGTATTTCTTTCCATCAAAGTAAAAATCACGGCCCTGAAGTGTATACCTATTAGGCTTGGCTAATCTTTTTATAATGTCTTGGCGGGCTACGGTATCTTCAATTATTGCTAAGTCCTGTCCATTATTTTTTGAGAAAAAAACAAGTGAGTCGGTTTGGCAAAGTAAGGTGTCTTGATATATAACGGCGTTTATGACTGCCTGGTTTCTCAATGTCCCAAACTTAACTTCTGTCCAGTTAAGGCCACCATCTTTAGTAATAAATAGTGTCGGAATGGTCGCTAGATTTGGATGATTTTTTTGAGCATGATTGTCTTCAATAAAAGTATAGCCACCTACAAGCCCATTAAACTCATTTTCAAAAAAGATTACCTCTTCAATCGATTTGGCCTGCTCATCAATTCCATTTCCGCGTATTGTTTCCCACTTATCATCATAACAACTGCTTAGGTTTATTAATAGGATAAAAAGAAGAAAGCTATTGAATTGTAACATGAAGATTGTGATGACACAAGCTAATTTAGGCTAAAAAACAAACAAGGGTTTCAGCCATTACGCTAAAACCCTCGCTATTACTGTGACCCGGGAGAGGATCGAACTCTCGACCCAATGATTAAGAGTCATTTGCTCTACCAGCTGAGCTACCGAGTCGTCTAATTGCTGCCTGCTGTTTGGCATCAATCCCAATTACGGGAGCGCAAAAATAAAATCTCCCGCCAAATATTCTAATCTGGCGGGCATGTAAATGTATTTTGCTCCATTTTTCTCTTATTTTCGGCACCCCATTATGGCGCACGAGCACAACCATCACCACGACCATTCGCACTATCATATCCATGCCAACGAGCGCAGCACGCGTATTGTAGTGCTAATTTCGTTCTGCACCATGCTTTTAGAGCTGTATTTTGGTTACACAGTGCACTCTAAAACCCTGATTATGGATGGCTGGCACATGCTTAGTCATGTGCTGGTGTTACTACTGGCGTGGGGAGCCTATTTCTACATTCTGCGTAACAAAAATGAGATAACCCATGCACAACAGCACAAAGTAATATCTCTTAGCGGTTTTGCCAGCGCGGTTATAATGCTACTTATTACACTGGGTATGATATACGAATCGGCCACGGGCTTTTTCGAGGCGCATGCCGAAGTTACCAGCGAGGCCTTGCTGGTGGCGGTAATTGCAGTAGTGGTTAATGGGGTTAGCGCATTTTTCCTTCACCGCGAGGAGGAGAAAGCCGATGTAAACCTGCGCGCCGCCTACCTGCACGTAATTGCCGATGTAGTGCTAAGCGTATTCGCTATAATTTCGCTACTAGCTGTTAAATACTTCGACCTTAAAATATTGGATTCCATCCTTGCCCTTTTCGGCGCGCTGGTAATTTTAAAATGGAGTATAGAACTGATACGCAAAAGCTGGGGAGAAGTGTTAGAGCTTCGCCACAAACACTGATAAGTGTTTAGCTATAAATTCTGTGGGTTCTCTACTGTCTTGGTTCTATGTTCTTGGTTCCGGGTTCTCTGTCCTCAATCACCACCACAAACTCCCCTCTGGGTTCTTTCTTTGTAAAGTGCGCTATCAGTTCATCAGCAGTGCCGCGCACTGTCTCTTCAAACATCTTCGATATTTCGCGCGAACAGCTTATTTTTCTTTCGGGGCCTATATGCAGTTTCAATTCCTCCAGCAGTTTCAACACACGAAAGGGCGACTCGTAAAGCAATACGGTTTTATCTATGGCGGCTACCTCTTTCAGTTTGGTTTGCCGGCCTTTTTTGTGGGGCAAAAAACCTATAAACACAAATTCATCGGTGCCAAAACCTGAGTTAACCAATGCCGGCACAAAGGCTGTAGGGCCCGGCAGGCACTCTACAGCTATACCTGCTTTAATACAGGCGACTATAAGTATGTGGCCTGGGTCGCTTATGCCTGGCGTGCCACCATCGCTAACCAGTGCAATAGTAGCGCCGGAGGTAATACGCTCTACTACCGACTCTACTGTTTTATACTCATTAAATTTATGGTAGGAGAGTAGCTGCTTTTGTATTTGAAAATGGTCCAACAGCTTTTTAGTCTGCCGCGTATCTTCGGCTAATATCAGGTCGCACTCTTTAAGCGTGCGGATGGCGCGAAGCGTTATATCCTCTAAATTTCCGACCGGGGTAGGAACAATAAAAAGCTTCATGGTATTTAGCGATAAGTACTAAGTATAATGAATGTTTTTTTCTAACTACTCAATACTAGCTACTCAATACTGGATTTTACTCCTGTACCAATTCAAACTTATAGCCTTCCATTATCGGATTGGCCAATAGTTTTTTGCAGGCGTTTTCTACCTGTGTGGTAGCTTCTTCTTTGCTCGCTGCGTTTATTTTCAGCGTTATGTGTTTGCCAATGCGCACATCAGCTATGCCATCAAAATTCATTTTTTGCAAGCCATGGGCTACGGCCTTACCTTGTGGGTCTAATAATTCTTTAAGTGGCATTACATCAATCTCGGCGCGAAAATTCATTTGTTGATCAGTTTTTGGATGATAGAAACAATAACGTAAAGTATAATTATTAAAGGAACTGCCGCAAATTTAAGCGTAGCCATCAAAACTACCGAAAGAATTATAAACAGGTATCTAACCTCGTTTCCTTTCCAGCCATAGCTTTTAAACTTAAACCCAAACATCGGTATTTCCGATATCATCAGCACTGGCAGCACAAGTGCCGTGCCGTATAACACCTTACCCGTATAAATAAAGCCGGCCAGCCCAAACGAGTTGTTAAGGAACATCAGCAGCAAACCCACCACAAATAGCGTTGCCGCTGGTGTTGCCAGGCCAATAAAACCGGTTGTCTGCCGCGTATCTACATTAAACTTAGCCAGGCGCAGGGCAGCAAACAGCGTAATCAGGAATGCCGGCGCCGAATACAAATACAAGCGGTTGGTAGATATCATCGCCTCGCTCGATTCAAATTTTTGAAACAGCAACTGAAAAATGATGGCACCCGGCACTACACCAAAACTTACCACATCGGCCAGGCTGTCCAGCTGCAGGCCTATGTTGGTTGGGTTCTTGGTTAAGCGCGCTGCAAAGCCATCTAAAAAATCGGCCACCAGCGATACCAGCACACAATACGGCACCAGCTCTATCCGGTAATTAAATAAAAACACCACCGCCATACACCCCGAAAACAGGTTAATAAGGGTAAGCAGGTTAGCTATATTAAAAAGCGATAGTACACTCATTTATGTATTTGTATTTAAGTCTCCCCTTTTGTTTCATCCCGCTACTGCGGGATGGGGAGATTTAGAGGGGTTTATTTACTGTTCATTATCTCCTCAATCTCTTCAGCTTCTATCGGTATATTAGCCATCAGGTCCACCGGTTTGCCCTTAGTAACCAACAGATTGTTTTCTATACGTATGCCAAGGTTCTCTTCGCGTATGTAAATGCCCGGTTCGCAGGTAAGCACTGCGCCTTCCTTTAGCTTGGCAAAACGGTTACCTACATCATGCACATCCAGCCCTAAAAAGTGAGCCGTTCCATGCGGAAAATACTTTTTGTAAAGTGGTGGTGCTTTAGGGTCCTGCTTCTTTACATCGGCAGCCTTCAGTAGTTTCAGCTTTACCAGTTCATCTTCCATTATCTTTCCTACCTCCAGGTTCAACTCGTTCAACACAGTGCCGGCGCGCATCATAGCAGCAGCTGCATGGTGTACCCTCAGCACTGCATTATACACGCTTTTTTGGCGGGCGGTAAACTTACCGCTAACCGGTACAGTGCGCGTTAAGTCGGCGCAGTAGTTGGCATATTCCGCAGCGCAGTCCATCAGCAATAGTTCGCCGGCTTTGCATTGTGCCTCGTTGCTTACATAATGCAATACACAGGCATTGCCACCGGTGGCCACTATAGGCTCATACGCATGGCCTGTGCCGCGGTTAATTACGTATTCATGGCTTAGTTCGGCTTCTACCTCATACTCCCACACCCCCGGTTTAATAAACTTAAGCGCGCGCAAAAAACCTTTATTGGTTATATCAATAGCCTTGCTTAGCAACTCCACTTCATATTTCGATTTTGATACGCGCAGGTCGTGCATTATAGGAGCGCTGCGCTCGTATTTATGCAGTGGAAAATCGTGCATCACCTTGCGGGCAAATTTTACATCGGTAGCTTCGCCCATAGCTATGCTCCGGTCGTGCTCGTTGGTATTTAAATACACATGCCCGGCGTAGTGCATCAGCATGTTAAATATGTTATCAAAGCTATCGCTCCACAGCACGGTTTCTATACCCGAAAGCTCCGAAGCTTCTTCAATCGTATGTTTCTTTCCTTCCCATATCATTATCTGCTCGCTGGTGCGGCGCACAAACAATACCTCGCGATATTTAGGCTCAGGCGAATCGGGAAAAAGTATCAAAAAGGTTTCTTCCTGGTCAATACCCGTCAGGTAAAAGGTATCCGGGTTTTGCCTCCACCGGTAGCTGGCATCGGCACTGCGGGTTACTATATCGTTGCTTACAAACACAGCTAAAGAGTTCTTCTTCATCTGCTTTGTAAAGTTCTTTCTATTCAGTTTAAATAGTCCGTTGTTAATTGTTTCGTAGCGCATGGTTGTTAAATTACGAAACGAATCTATTTAAATTGCCGAATACTGCTAAAACACTGGTTCAGGGAATTTCACCATGCAGCCTACAACCATACCCCAAACTACTTTTGAACACCTAATTGCTGCTTATTAACAGCTTTGCACTGGCGTATCTTTTTACTTTTTTTTAAAGGGATAATAATTAGGTTTGCCCCCTTTAATTTCAGAACCAAATCTGCAAATCATGAATGTTGTTGGTCCCAAGAACCCGAAAGCGAACCTTGAAACAATAGGCATTAAGAACACCAAAACCCAATTCTGGAACCTCACTCCCGAGGAACTTACAGAAGAAACAATCAGAAGAAGCCAGGGCGTATTGAACGATACAGGTGCGCTGGCAGTAGATACCGGCGAGTTTACAGGCCGGGCCCCAAAAGATAAATTTATTGTTAAAGATGCCAACACAGAGCACAGTGTGGATTGGGGCGGATTTAACAACCCGGTTAGCACCGAGGTGTTCGATAAACTTTACGCCCGTGTGGTTGCTTATTTCGAAGGTAAAGACGTTTTTGTGCGCGATAGCTATGCTTGCGCCGATGAGGCTTTCCGCCTTAATGTGCGTGTTATTACCGAGTATCCATGGGCCAACATGTTTGCTTATAACATGTTCCTTCGTCCTTCCACAGAAGAGTTGAACAGTATAGAACCGGATTGGTTAGTTATACAGGCTCCTGGCTTACGCTGCGATGGTGTAGTAGATGGCGTTCGTCAGCATAATTTTTCTATTCTCAACTTTACTAAAAAAATTGCCATTATTGGTGGTTCGGCTTACACCGGCGAAATCAAGAAAGGTATTTTTACAGTGCTTAACTATGTATTGCCGCACGAAAAGAACGTGCTATCTATGCACTGCTCAGCCAACGTAGGTAAGGGTGGTGATGTAGCCCTATTCTTCGGTCTTTCGGGTACTGGTAAAACAACCCTTAGCGCCGACCCTAACCGTCCATTGATTGGTGACGATGAGCATGGCTGGACAAAGAATTCTGTATTTAACTTCGAAGGCGGTTGCTATGCCAAGGTTATCGACCTATCGGCAGAAAAAGAACCGGATATCTATCGCGCTATACGTCATGGTGCTATTCTCGAGAATATTGGTTTTGAAGAAGGCACCCGCAAGGTAGATTTTGCTTATAAAGCAAAAACTGAAAACACCCGTGTTAGCTACCCTATCCACTTTATAGATAACGCCCTGCCAAAGAGCGTAGCCGGCGAACCGACTAACATCTTCTTCCTTACTTACGATGCGTTTGGTGTATTGCCTCCAATATCTAAACTTACTGTAGGTCAGGCTATGTATTTCTTCCTTTCGGGCTTTACCAGCAAGGTAGCCGGAACCGAAGCAGGGGTTACCGAACCGCAAACTACTTTCAGCACATGTTTTGGGGCGCCGTTCCTTCCACTGCACCCTACCAAATATGCATCGCTGTTAGGCGAAAAACTGCGCAGTGCCAACATTCGTGTGTGGTTGCTTAATACAGGCTATACAGGCGGTGTTTATGGTGTAGGCAAGCGTATGAGCCTGCCACATACTCGTGCGCTTATTACCGAGGCTTTAAATGGCAATCTGGATAAAGTTGATTTTGAAACACATCCGGTGTTTGGAGTATCTATGCCTAAGAGCTGCCCTAACGTTCCGGCCGAGATATTGAACCCGCGCAACACATGGGCCAGCAAAGAAGCTTACGATGCCAAGGCTAACGAACTGGCTGCTGCCTTCAACAAAAACTTTGAGAAGTTTGCCGCTAAATCAGAAAAAGAAATTCTGGATGCAGCACCTAAGGTAATGCAGAACGCATAGTTGTAAATGCGAATTTCGATGTAAGAAATACGAAGTAACAGCCCCGAATTAAAATCGGGGCTGTTTTGTTTTGGGAAATACCTATCTTGGTATTATAAAACCAATAATGATGAACTACAAAGCCATACTAACCTCTATTGCCTTTTTATTAGCTGTAACTGCATTAAACGCACAATCAAGCTCAAAAGGCGCTACCGTTAATAACAAAGGTGCCAGTGTAAAAAGCAGCACCGGTTCGGGTGCCAGCGTAAAAAAGGGTGAAGCCAAGGTAACCAGCGCCAACGGTGGTGGTAGTACAATAAATAACAAAGGCGCAGAAGCGAAGAATAAGAATGGCGCAGGCGTAAGCGCGCAAAAGGGTAAAGTAGAAGCTAAAAGCAGCACCGGTAAAGGTGTGGAGGTTAACAAAAAAGGCGTCGATGTAAAGGGCAGCAAAGGCGGCATGGTGATAGACAAAAAGAAACTTGAAATAAAATCGAAAGGGCTTAATGTAAAGCTGGGTAAGAACTAACTTACTCCAGTTCCTTCAAAATCTTCTTAGGTAGCTTACTCTTTACTAATTCATACGATTGCTGTATATAGTGCTCCCATTGTTTTTTAGTAAACGCGGTTTCTTTTTGTATGTATATCCACTTGTAGCGCGCCAGGTAGGGCGCCGGTATAATGCCATCGCGTGAGGATAACTCCTCAAATTCTTCATCGCTTACTTTAAGCGATACCTTAAGCGGCGAATTGAAACCGGTTACACAAAACATCTTGCCGCCTATCAAAAAGCAGAGGTCGTGCTCCCACTTTACATCTTCGGTTACATGTGGCAGGCTGTTGCAATAGTTGCGCAATGTTTCTAAATCCATTCCTGTAATTTATCTATAAAGATAAATTACTTCAAACGTTATACAATAATTAAAAATGCATGGCGTTTATGTGCAAACACATATAAATTATATCTATGAAACAATTAACTATTGCAGCATTATTGCTGCTACTGCTACAGGCATGTCAAAAAGACAAAGCCAATCCAACACCGGAAAGCGCTACCGCTTCCGAATACTTTTTTCCTATGAAAACGGGAAATTACTGGGTGTATAAGATTACTGATTCAAACTATGCTACGCCTACTGTAACTTACGACACGCTAAGGGTGATTGGCGATACCAGTATTAACGGCACTACCTTCTACCAGCTTAAAACAAGCAATATGCAAATGATACCTAACGGATCGTTTGTGGGCGAAAGCTCTGGCTATATTGTATATTCCGATGGCAAGCGTTTCCCTTTAAGCCTTGTTGCTAACGATACAATATCACTAGATAGTTCAGCGGCACCTTATTATTTCAGGGTATATAAAAGCGGTAGCCTGGATACTGCCATTGCTGTGCCGTCGGGTAGTTTTCAAGCCGCAGAATCTATTTTAAATTTTTATTATTTACAGGGCCCGCCGCCACCGCCTAACACCAATCCACGGCCCATTTTAAGTTACTTTGCAAAAAATGTAGGGCTTGTAAAATGTGTTACCTGGTATGCTTCGGGCCCAGGCAGTATTGTCTCTGAGTTAGAGAGTTATTACATACAACCATAACACGCGCTCTTACTTTGCAGCAGCAATAAGGCGCTTACAGCGCCAGTTCATATAGTTAACCAGCAACCAAAAGTTTTTAAACGCAGGGTTGCTGGTTTGCTTATGGTGGTACCGGTAATATATCTGCTGCATAATAACTGCTAAGCGGAAGATGCCATACACTTCGTAAAAGGTAAAGTCCTCGGCCCGGTAATTCATTTTATCGCAGTAATAGGCTATCACTTCTTTGCGGGTGAGCATACCGGGTAGGTGAGTAGGTTGTCGGCGTGTTTGGCGCGCTATAAAATCATCATCGGCCTGCACCCAGTAGGCAAGGGAGTTGCCTAAATCCATCAGCGGGTCGCCTATAGTAGCCATCTCCCAATCAAGCACACCTATTACGTGCATAGGATTTTTATCGTCCAGCACTACATTGTCGAATCTGAAATCGTTGTGTATCAGGCAACTTCTTTCTTCAGTGGGTATGTTTGCCTTCAGCCAATCCATCACATAATTGCACGAAGGCACGTTCCACGTTTTGGCTTTTTTGTACCGCTCTGTCCAGCCATCTATTTGCCGTTTGCAGTATCCGGTTCCCTTTCCTAATTCATTAAGCCCGGTTTTATAAATGTCCACCTGGTGTAGTTCAATAAGCTTGTCTATTACACTCAGGCAAAGTGAGCGTACTTCATCTTTGTTTAAATTTAATTCTTTAGGCAGGTTAGCTCTCGGAATAATCCCCACAAGCTTTTCCATTATATAAAACTCTCTTCCTATCAACGATTCGTCTCTACAAAATGCTATCATCTGCGGCACATAAGGATATACCGGTTTAAGCTTTTGCATAATATTAAACTCGCGGCCCATATCATGCGCGCCTTTTGCTTTAGTGCCCTTTGGCGATGTGCGTAGTATCAGCGATGTGTTATCAAAGTTTAGCTGGTAGGTAAGGTTACTGGCTCCACCGAGAAACTGTTTTATCTCTAGGTTCCCTTTTACATCTACATTTTGCGAACGCAAAAACTCCACAATTACCTTTTCGTCAAGCCTATCTTCTTCGCGCACTGTTTTAGGGGTATCAATAATTGTATTCGACATACCTGTGAATGTATAATGTTTTATAGAAATAGTTTATTATTGAGTGAACTTTAAACCTACCCCCCTATGAAACAACTTCTTTTTAGCTTAGCCATCTTTACGGTTTTTTTGCTTAACGCACAACCTGTTATTAGCATCACCGGACCTACGCCTCCCACCCGCGACCATTTAGAAATTCAGGGCTATTGCGATGGTAAATATGTTATGGTGCAAAACAATCCCGAATCTACCAAGAGAACAACCGGTAAGCTGTTTTTGTATTCAGCCGATAATAAGGTGTTAGCGCAGCGCGATTATAAACTCAACTTTAAGTTTAATACCATAGCAATGGTTAAGGCCATTCTTAAGAAGGATAAAGTAGTGTTGTTTACGGCTGCCAGTGGCGGTAACGATTGGTCTAAAAAACCTGTATTGTTCTGGCGTGTGGTATGTCAGGATATCACCATGCAGGAATATGATTTGAGTCTTCAACCTATTGGGGCTGCAAAAACTATAGCAGTATCTAAAGAGAATTATTACAATACCAGCCTGGTATATTCCAACGATGGAAAGTATTTTGCTTTAATAGGTAAAGCATATAAGGCAGAAGATAAATTTCGATACCAGCTTTTTAATGAGAAAGGGGAGGAGATATTTGCAAAGGACTATTCTGTACCGCAGTGTAAGTACTGGACAGATATGAGTGAGTCTGCCATTCAATTAAAAGATAATGGCGATTTGGTTTTTATAGTATCAGATAAGAATAAGGATAATGCGTCGGATGCTTACATTTATGTGATTGAATCTGCTACTCAAAAAATTTATTCCAAAAAGTTGGAGGTAGCTGGAAAAATGGTCTCTAACTATCCCGAGATGTTCTTAGGTGCTGATGGTTCAATAACATTAGCCTATGATTATGGCCTGGCCGGTAAGTTGTGGGAGAATAAGAGTGGCATCGCTTTCGATAAGTTATCATCAACGCTTTCTGTAATTGCACATAAAGAAATTCCATTTTCAGCAGAGGCTGTTAAGCGCTATGCCGATAGTAAACAACCGGGCACATTGAAAAGTTTTCGCGCAGAATTTAGGGAAGTAAAAAGCGGCGGCTATGTAGCGCAGGTATATGAGCGCGTGCGCAAGCAAACGGGTCCTGAAAAATGGGATATGACCAACAACAATTTGTTCTGCATTGGTTTCAACGATAAGTTTGAAGTTGCATACGAGCATTTTCTTCGCGAGGTTCCTAAAGGATCAAACTGGATTATTTATCGCCCTATAGATATTTATACTTCTGGCGATAATGTATATGTTTTTCATGGGGGCACCGATGATAAAGTGAAAAACACTAAAGAAGAATTCGAAATGTATTGCACCTGGTGGCAGCATGGCAAAACACAGCCGCAAACTATAAAAGTAACTAACCAGTATGCTGATGTACAGATGTACACCAACTACCGCGAAATAGGGGAGAATACACTGCTTCTTGCCGCTGATGCTAATGCATACTTTGTTATGAAGATTGCAAACAAATAACTACTACTTATACTTCATCAGCTCCAGCTTAGCTACCACGCCCCGGTGTACTTCATCGGGGCCATCGGCTAAGCGTAATATACGTGCGTAAGCGAACATAGCCGCTAACGGTGTATCGTTGCTCATGCCTTTACCACCGTGCATTTGTATGGCTTGGTCAAGAATGCGGCACGCAAGGTTAGGTGCTACTACTTTAATCTGGCTTACCTCGCTTAATGCTCCCATAGCGCCTACGGTATCCAGCAGGTAAGCAGTTTTTAAAACCAGCAGGCGCGTCATTTCAATGTCTATGCGCGCATTGGCTATTATATCGCGGTTGCCGCCCAGGTTTATCAATGGTTTGCCAAAGGCTACACGCTCGCTGCCGCGTTCAATCATCAGCTTAAGTGCGCGCTCCGCCACACCTATCTGCCGCATACAGTGGTGTATACGGCCGGGGCCTAATCTGCCCTGTGCAATTTCAAAGCCTTTGCCTAAGCCCGCTATCACAGCGCTTTTAGGTAATCGTACATTCTTAAAGCTCACCTCGCCATGGCCAAACGGCGGGTCGTAACCGCCATACACCGGTAGCATCCGTTCAATAGTTACACCGGTAGTGTCCAATGGCACTAATACCATGCTATGTTGTAAGTACTTGTGTGCGTTGCTATCAGATAGGCCCATAAAAATAGCCACCTTACAGTTAGGGTGGCCTATACCGGTGCTCCACCACTTGGTGCCGTTTAATATTACATCATCGCCATCTTGTATAATGGTGGCCTGCATGTTGGTGGCATCGCTGCTGGCTACATCCGGTTCGGTCATGCAAAATGCCGAGCGAATAGTGCCATCCAGCAACGGCTTTAGCCACTTTTCTTTTTGTTCATCGCTGCCGTATTTCCATAGCACCTCCATATTACCGGTATCCGGTGCATTGCAGTTAAATATTTCAGGTGCCAGTAACGACTGTCCGGTTATTTCTGCCAGCGGTGCATACTCTAAATTGCTTAAGCCGCTTAGTGGCGGTAAAAACAAATTCCATAACCCTTCATTCTTAGCTTTGTTTTTTAATTCTTCTACACGCGGGTCTATTTCCCAGCTTTTCCAGTCAGGGTTGCCATGGTGAGTGGCTGCCAGATATTCTTTCTCTAAAGGAAAAATATGCGCGTCCATAAACTGCTGCAATCGCTGCATCATTTCCTTCGCCTTGGCTGAGTGTTCAAAATTCATAGGGTATTTTATTTAATTTGTTTTAATGCTGTCATCCAATTTAAACGGTCGAAATAAACTTCGTTGCGGCTTATCAACCCATCTGATATCTCCACAATATCCAACCCCGTTTCCTCTACTATTGAATCACTAACGGGTATACGTGCTTTCCATTTTAAAGTAAATCCTTTTTGGGTGGGTATTATTTCTGCCGGCTCCCATTTCCAGTTGGGATTGTTTTTTAATAATTTTTCAAAGTAGGGGAGTAGCTGGGCGTGGCCCGATAGTCCGTTGCGTTTAGATGGGTCGGAATAAAAAGCATCAGCCTGATAAAACTTGATTAGTTCTTGCGGACGGTTTCCACTCCAGCTATCCAGCCAGGCTTTACAGAAGGCTTCGTAATTGATGGTATTGGTCATAAATGCCGATTGTAAGAGCAAAATAGTAATTTTTTATGTCGGATAGGTTGAATAAAAAAAGCGCAAAGAGTTTACCTCTTTACGCTTTATATGGTATAAAAAGTAATGCAATTGACTATACTTCTTTAAGCCTATTCAGTAAATTTTTTCCCGAAACTGCCGATGCGGTAATGAGCCCGCTAAACAATGCGCCACCTACTCCACAGCTAACTATGTCCTGCCCGGTCAAATACAGGTTTTTAACCGGTGTGCGTGCCTTCAAAAATTTTTGTTCAAAACGCTCCGGTGTGTGGTCTATACCATATATCTCACCGTATTCGTAGTTGGCAAAGTGTGCTGTGCTTAACGGCGTAGAAAGCTCATAATAATCAATCTTGCCTCTCAATTCCGGGTGCCTCACAAATAGGGCTTCCAGCAATCGCTGCGATAGTTTTTCTTTAAATGCTTTGTAATCATCACCGCGTTTCATCCAGCGCTTATCTTTCCATTTTTCGTACCAGGCATATGGCGAAAGGGTTACTATTTCAATAGTGGTCTTTCCGGGTAACCGGTTCTCCCAATCCGGGTCTTTGCTGGATGGGAATGAAATGTAAACAACCGGTAGTTCAGCATCAGGATTATTAAGGTAATCTGCTACATTCTTATCATGGTCGTAGTTATCGGGAAAAACCCAATAGTTAGCTTTGCCTAACTTCAACTTCTCGTTGCTTTCGTTTATACCAATATATAAGCATACGTGCCCAACAGATGGTGCCAGTTTATCAAAAAACTTTTCCGATTTTATTTCCTGCTTGCTATTTTCAGGCAATAAATTTCTGTAGGTGTTATATATTCCTGCATCGCTGATTACTACCGGTGCAAAAAACTCTTTACCATCATACATTTTTACACCAACGGCCTTATTGTTTTTTACCAGCACTTCTTTTACCTCTGCGTTAGTAAATACCTGGCCACCTGCTTCCAGTATTACCGGTGCCACGGTCTGGTATATTTGCTGTGCACCGCCTACCGGGTAGCAGGCCCCCTTCATGTAGTGTTTTATCAGCGCTGCGTGCATTAAGAAACTGCTTTGTGCTGGCGGTAAACCATAATCGCCGTACTGGCCGGTTAGTACGGCGATTAATTTTTTGTTTTTGGTAAGCCCCTGTAAAACCTCCAGAGTAGTTTTGTTACCGGTCAACCCTGCTTTGCGCATGCGGTTGCCAAATAGCCAGCTCCAGAAGTTGGGCAGTATCTTCTCGGCAAAAAACAGGCGTTGTTTTTTCTGCGTGCTGTATATTAACTCTACATACTCGTCTATGGCTTTTTCCTCACCCGGAAAATGGGCTTTCATGCTGGCTTTAAACTCATCGGTACCTGCCGGAAACTCATACTTGTCGTTCCCAAAATACATAATGTCGTAAGGGCTGCCCATCTCCTCCCACTTCATTTTGCCATTGGTAATGTATTTAAACATCTTGTGTAACTCGGTATGCGGCCGGTGTACATCGCCTACATAGTGTACGCCTACATCCCACTCATACTTGCTGCGGGTAAATACATGGGTAAAGCCGCCTGGTGTGTAATGGCGCTCAAGCACCAACACCTTTTTACCCTCTTTAGCTAAAAAGGCTGCGGTGGCTATTCCACCCATACCCGAGCCAATAACAATTGCATCGAAGTTGCCTTCAATCTTTTGCTGTTTATACGATTTCGAAAGCTCCCCCATATTTTGTATAAATTGTAAAGGCCGCTAAACTAGCGGCCTTTACACAAAAATAGTAATTACAAACTCACGTTATTTCTTTTTGGCGCTCTTTGCGGGTTTGGCTGTTTTAGCTGCCTTAGCAGCGGGTGCTTTGCTCTTTTCGGCTTTTTTTTCTGTGGTTTTAACCTTAACTTCTTTAGGTTCAGCCTGTTTGGCAACCTTTGGCTCTTTAGGTTCTTTTTTCTTACGCTCTCTTGGGCCATCTGGCTCTTCGTTCAGCCATTTGTCTTTTTTGTGCTCACCTAATACAACCACTTCTTTGCTTTTGCCATACATGGCAGCCGCCTCTTCCATCTCATATTGGGTGTCGAAATGGATTTTCATCCCTGCGTTAGCCCCTTTATTGCGCACTTCAATGTAAAATCCGTCTTTAAATCGTTTCGGTTTGGTAGGTGGTCTGCCCATAGTATTTTTTATTTTGACGGGCGTAAGATACACTTTTAATTGAAAGTGAAAAGTGCTTTAAGTAAATCATCATCAGCCGTTAGCGTTTTTATTTTAACAGAAGCTGCATTTGTTAAAATGAAATTTGCTTGTTTTTACTCACATTTTATTCGATTTTACTATTTAAAACAATTCAAAAATGGGTAAATATTGTTGATTAAGGCAATTTTTATCTTATTTGAATGCGCATTTTGATAAAAAAACGCTGAAAATTCGTTTTTTTTAAAAAACCACATACCTTTAAACCAAGTAAAGAATAACATATTAGTAACCAAGATTACAAGACAGAAACTGTCTAATGTCACTTAAAATTATATTTTTGTGCCCGATTTCATACCCCTGGCAATGTTTAGAGGTATGTTTCGGCGTCTTGTTAACAGTAGCAAATGGGATATTTTAACTTTTTAACTTATTGTTTATCAGTGTGCAAATATGCATTTGATACAGGATTTTTCTTGTGTCGAAGAACTTGCACTATTATTCTAACATAAAACTAATTTATTGGGAGCAAGGCATTAAAGCCATGTTCCCTTTTTTGTTTAATAGCAAAGTATTTGTATGGCAAATTTTACTCTTAGCACAATTTCTTCCTTCTCAAAGAATAAGTTTATGAATAACAGAACCTTTACCTTCAAAGGCGCATTACTTTGTTTTCTGCTTATGGCTGCAGCTTTACCTACTGCCCTTTATGCCCAACAGGCCACCGGGGCTGTTAAGGATATGAGCAAAGACCAGATTAAGCACTTAATTAAAGAGAGTTCGAATAGTATTCGCTTTGTTGATAATAACGGGCAATTGCCGTCAGATATCAAGGTAGCTGGTCTTTCTAACATAGGTAATGTATACCTTAAAAAAGATCATCTGTACTTTGTATCGGTAGGTAGCACGGCTCAGGAAGAGCATGAAGGAGAAGAGGAAGAAGATGAGGAGTATGTAATGGGGCCTGATGGTAAACTTATAGAGGAGCACCATGGCCAGCAGGTAGCTCACCGCTGGGGAATTTCATTTGTAGGTGCTAATGAATATAATATAGAGAGAAAGAACATACTGCCTACTAAGTACAATTACTTTTTGGATTCTGACAAAACCAAATGGGCAACCAACGTATCCAGCTATGGTGAAGTAGAATTGAACAATGTATACGAGGGCATAAGTATGCGTATGTACAGCCAGGAGCATAACACCATGGAGTTTGACTGGGTGGTAAATGCCGGGGCCGATTTCAGAAAAATCAAAATGAATTTTAAGGGCCAGGATAAGCTTGCGATAGATGAGAAAGGCCAGTTAGAAGTAAAACTACGTTTTAAAGAAGTTAAGTTTGATATACCTGAATCTTACCAGGTAATTGGCGGCAAGAAGGTGCCTGTAAAAATGGAGTTTGTAATTGATGGCGATGTGGTATCATTTAAAACCTCAGCCAAAATTAATTCAGGCTACCCTTTAATTATTGACCCTAGCCTTAAGTGGGGAACTTTTTTTGATGATAACGACAATGATTTTGACGAGTACGCTTATGCAGTAGAGTTAGATGCCGTTGGAAATATGTATGTGGGTGGTGCCAGCAACAATCAACTGGTACGTTCAGCTACAACCGGTTATGGCTCTTATATATTTGGTTACGACAGTACTTATGCTGATGGCGTATCAGGCAGCAACGTGGGAAGAAGAGATGCTATTATATATAGAATAGCCGCTAACGGTAGTGCTTTACAATATGTAACTTATTTTGGTGGTACCTCGCCCGATGTGGCTTATGGCTTAAGCCTGTCTCCTAGCGGCAACGCTCTTTTTGTGTGCGGAGCAACTAACAGCGATCAGGGCACTTCGCCGGGCATTCCTTTAGTAAACACTCCTTTTGATGGTACAAAAAACAGTCAGGATGGTTTCGTAGCTGTATTTAACAGTACGCTTACCTCGCTTACCTATTCTTCATATATAGGAGGTACCGGTACAGGTGATGAGATGTATTCTATACGCGCTATCAACGACAACTCCTATGTAATAGGCGGTGTGGTAACCAGCGATGGTAGCTTTAACAACTATATTAATAACGGATATTCGAACAACTACCGCGGCGGCGATGAAATGTATATTGGTAAGTTTACCAACTTCCGCACCCTTTCATGGGGAACATATATAGGAGGTACCGGTAACGACCAGTTGAACGATATACAATTATTCAGCGATGGAGCTGTGGCGTTTTCGGGTGCTTCTTCCAGCAGCACTTCTTTCCCTGCTTTATTTAATAACGTAGCACAAGGTGTTGCTAACAGCACCGGCGGTATAGATGGAGTAATAGGTGTGATACCGGCTAATGGCGGCAACAATGTTGAAATGCTTAGCCGTTTTGGCGGTACCGGCGATGATGAATTTTATGGATTGGCTATTGGACAGTTTGATACCTTGTTTGTAACAGGTTATACCAGTAGCACTAATTTTTATCTGGGGCCTAACTCTACCGGCAACCGTTTTCAAACTACCAAAGGAACCGGTCAGGATGCATTTTTGGGTAAGTTACCCCGTCGTGGCTGCCAGTCGTGCAGCACCGATCCATGGGTAGCAACTTACTTTGGGGGTAATGCCGATGACCGTGGTAACACGCTGCGTACGTATACCCCATATGCCGTAATGGTGTTTGGTGAAACCGGTTCTAACCGTTATCCATTCAATAAAAATCTTGATGACGGCGGAGCTTTCTTTGATAGTACTTTTAATGGAGATACCTGGGATGTATTTTATATGGTACTAGGTACCGACCTCCGCACACAGTATTTTGGTACGCTCATTGGTGGATCGGCAAACGATTATTTAGGAGCAACCGGTGACCCACGGGGCAGTAACCAGTTTATGGTAGAGGGCGATTCATTAATATGTGTAGCCACCACTACCCACAGTTCTTCGCTTACTCCTGACCCTATTGGCAACTCATTCGACCTTACCAACTCTACCGCTGGCGATGACAAGCACCTGGTATTTAAATGGCGGATAGGTATATTGCTTAATTTTGATTATGCCGATGCCCCTGCCAGCTATGGCAACCCTAACCACGTAGTGTTTAATTCACTTAAGTTGGGTAGCGTAATAGATAAGGAAGACTTTCCGCAACCAAGTTACAAGGCCGATGGTGATGACCTTTTAACCAGCGACGATGAGGACGGAATAGCCGGCACACAGGTTTTAGTGCAGGATACATCCACCACCTTTACCCGTAGCGTTAGCGTTACCAACCAAACCGGCGTAACTGCTATGTTAATGGGCTGGATAGATTTTAATGGGGATGGCGACTTCCTGGATGCCAACGAGGTAGACACTGTTTTGGTTCCGGCCAATGCTACTTCGGCTACATTACGCTGGACGGGCTATAACGCCGGTAACATTTTCCGGAACGCGCCGAACGACACAACGTATATGCGTATACGTCTTACTACCCAGTCGTCATTCTTTGTAACCAACCCGTCGCCAACCGTAGGAGCATCTAACGGTGAAGTTGAAGACTACCTGGTTATCCGTTATCACTGTGTAAACCTTACAGGTGCTACTATTGATACCAATAGTACAACCTCTTGTGGCACAGCTACAGGTTCAATAGTAGTTACCAATGGTAATCTGTTTCCAGGAGTGCAATATGGTGTGTATTATACTAAAGATGGAGGTGCTCCGCAAGGCCCATTCTATTATACCACCAATGGCTCCAATGGCAGCTTAACAATTTCGGGCCTATCAGCCGGTACTTATACAGCCGTTCAGGTGTTCCACCCTACTAATCCGGCCTGCGGATTTACGCTGCCTAACACACTGGTTATAAAAGATGCAGTGCCTGCAAGCGCGGGGCCAGATCAAACTATTTGCCAGCCTGCAACCACAGCCAGCCTGGGCACGGCACCACAATATACGTGGAGTTTTGTTTCGGGTCCATCTAATGCTACGGTAAACGCAACCAGCGGTGCCGTATCGGGCATGAACAACGCAGGTGTATACACCTTCCAGCTAGGTTCAGGAAATTGTATCGACCTGGTACAGATAACTGTTGTAGAAAGGCCTAAAATATGTTTAACTAAAAAAGATTTACCGTGCAGCAATATTTGCCAGGGGCAAATTTCGCTGCAATTGTGTAACACAGTAGCGCCGTCATCTTATACTGTATTATGGAGTAACGGGTCAACGGCTACTACTATTACCGGTTTGTGTGCCGGTACTTATACCGTTACTGTAACCAATAACACAGGCTGCAGCGCTACGGCGTCTATGGCCATTCAAACCCAGACAGAGTTTACCAGTGCAATAAATTTCCAGGAACCAACAATTAATCAAAATAACGGTTCGATAGATTTAACGGTAATTGGTGGCACTGCCCCATTTGCCTATATATGGTCTAATGGTGCCACTACCCAGGATTTAACCAACATAGGCGCTGGTACCTATGGCGTAACTATTACCGATAACACAGGTAGGGTAATTACTGATCTTGTTACTATAAATTCGGTGGGTGCTACCTTCGCCGGTTCTATAATAGTAGATATGGGGGTATTGCCTCAAACCTATGATAATGGATTGAAGCCTTATGGTTTGGTTTACGACCTGGTGAGAAATTTTGGAGTTCCTATCAAATGGGTTATTAACTCTAATAAAAAGCTGAACCCGCTGGGTTCGCCTCCACGTTATGATGTAGACTTTACCTACAATGGTAAAGATTATAAAGGCGGGCCATTTGTTATTGACGAGGCCTACTTATCACCAGCCGTTAGGTCGGCTATAGCATCATGGCAGAGCCAGGGAGTACAGTTAGATACTATATCATCCACAGTAAGTTTACCGGTTTACCAGGTTATTACATCTTTCCCAAATACGGTTATTGATCAGCAGAACGAAGGACTGGTAATTCCATATTATCAAAACGCTAACGTACCTAGCAGTACTTACACGGTTGGTCTGCCATCAAGCCTTGATGCCTGCGATGACGTATACGCATTGCCACACGCTGACCCTACCTGGGCTAACCATAGCAATCTACTTACATTTAATACAACTGTTAAAGGTTATATCTGGTCTGGTTGCCACGCCGTGAGTGTGTTGGAAGGTATCTTCAACCCGGGTAACCCTTCGCAGAGAATGAACTTCCTGTCTAATACAGGTTTGCAGTGCTTTGGCAATAATGATTGCGGAAGCCTTATTACTGAAACCCACAATGGTAACCCGACTTTACCATTTAGCTACGATACTACTTTAGGTAGCGAACCTATTATGCAGATAATGGGCGATATCACCGCTGCTCAAAATAACGGTTCAGAGCAATGGTATATACCTTTAAGTACCGGTTCATGGAGATCGACTACTAAAACAGCGGCCCGTACCAATGATGCACCCGGCACTAACCGCCAGGGCGTGCGTGTAGCTTTCGGCCCCGGTTTTGGCAACTATAACAACGGTATGGTAATGTACGAAGCAGGCCACCGTGCCAATGGTACAGAAGCCAGCGAGGTAGCCTTTGCCCGTGCTTATTTCAATTTCCTTTTAATGACAGGTGTTGAAAAACAACTTGCCATTACTGCGGTAAATGTACCTGCAGGATTTTATGCAGGTGTTTCTAATAATCTATCAATTGCGGTTACTGGTGGGTCAGGTTCTTACACCTATCAATGGTCGAGCACTTGTGGCGGTACATTTGGTTCGCCAAACAGCCCTAGCACAACGTTTACCATACCAGCTAATACACCTGTAAATACAAGATGTTTAGCACGCGTTACAGTTACTGATGCCTGCGGACGTGTAAACTTCTATTCAAAAGTAATTACTGTTATCCCTAATCCCGATCCGGTACGCTATGTAACGTCTACTATCGATTCTGCCCGCTGTTTTTCGCAGTGTAATGGTACAATTACCGGTACCGGCGCAGGCGGTACTCCTCCGTATACTTATTTATGGAGCAATGGCGCAACTACAGCTACTATCAGCAACTTATGCGCCGGTACCTACCGCCTTACAATAACTGATTCAGTTGGCTGTCAAAAACTTGATACAATTACAATCGGCCAGCCTGCTGATATAACTGCAAACTTTAACGTAACCCAGCCTACTTGTGCACCTCTTGCTAACGGCTCGGTAACAACTACCGTAGGTGGAGGAACTGCGGGTTATACTTACTTATGGTCTAACGGTGCTACTACCAAAGACCTTTCGAACATTGCAAGTGGAACCTACTCGCTTACAATCACAGATTCGAAAAACTGTACCAAAGTATTCTCGGTAACAGTAAACAACTCAACTACCTTTACGCCAACCGCCGGCTCAGGCAGCCCGGTTTATTGCGAAGGCCAGACAATTCAGCTTACTTCTACCGGTGGTGGAACTTATAGCTGGAGCGGCCCGGCATCTTTCTCTAGCACTTTACAAAACCCAACAAGGCCGAGCGCTACTACCAACTTTACGGGAACTTATACGGTTACTGTTACCAGCCCCGCTGGTTGCACGGGTACTGCTTCGGTAAACGTAAGTGTAACCGCCACACCGCCATCACCTACTTCTGTTAATGCCAATCCAAATCCTATTTGCTCTGGTAATACGCTGACTTTGACTGCAACTGGTACCGCTTTAGTATGGACTTATCCTGGTGGCCAAACAGCAAATGGTTCTCCGGTTACACGTACCAACGTTACAACAGGCATGGCGGGAGTTTATTCAGTAACGCAAACTGTTAACGGATGTACTTCGGCACCGGCAACCGTATCTGTAACGGTTAACCCTACACCGGTAATTACTCTTAACAGCACTACCAATCCAACTACTTGCGGTGGTTCTCAGGGTACTATAGTACTTACAGGTTTAACAGCTAATACAACATACGCAGTTTCTTATACTAAAAATTCAGTTCCTCAGGGGCCATTTAGCTTTACAGCTAATGGTAGCGGTGTACTTACCATTACAGGTTTAACTGCTGGTGCTTACACTAACGTTTTTGTATCTTTAGCTGGTTGCCCATCGGCACCATTGGCAGGTACCATTACCCTTAGCGATCCTAATACACCGGCTACACCTACAGCATCAAGCAACTCGCCGGTATGTTCGGGTAACGCTATCAATTTAACTACACCTACTGTATCTGGTGGCAGCTACAGCTGGACCGGCCCGCTTTCATATAGTAATAACTCCCAAAACCCAACTATTACAGGCGCTACTACCAGCATGGCGGGTAGCTATTGTGTAGTAGTTACGGTGGCAAACTGTGCCTCTAACCCGGGTTGTACCAACGTTATAGTTAATCAAACTCCGGCTATCTCTACTACTGGTTCTACTAATCCTACTACTTGTGGTGGTAATGATGGAACTATAACTCTGTCGGGTTTATTAAATAATACTTCGTATAGCGTTCGTTATACAAGAAACGGAACAGCACTTGGCCCATTCTCGCTTACATCTAACGGTGCAGGCGTGGTAACTATCTCTGGCTTAAATCAGGGAAGCTATACCGACTTTACGGTATCTGTTAATGGTTGCCAATCGGCACCTTTTGCAGGCCCTATCACCCTAACAGACCCTGCTGCTCCTTCAGCACCATCGGTTTCAAGCAATTCTCCGGTTTGCTCAGGTAATACAATCAGCCTGTCTGCTACTGGTAGCGTAGGTGCCTCTTACAGCTGGACTGGCCCATTAGCATTTACTTCTACACTTCAGAACCCAACTCGTGCAAATGCTACGGTGGGTATGAGCGGAAGCTACTGTGCTACACAAACTGTTGCCGGTTGCGTTTCGCCGCAGGCTTGTGTTACAGTTGTTGTTAATCAAACTCCAATCATCACATCAAGCACCAGCACTAATCCAACTACCTGCGGTGGTACTACTGGTACTATAGTATTGAACGGATTGAATATTAATACGCTATATACCGTTAACTACCTCAGAAACCTTATTGGCCAGGGGCCGTTTGGAATTACTACAGACGGTAGCGGTACGTTAACTATTACAGGCCTTACAGCCGGTAGCTATACTAACGTAAACGTTACCCTGTTGGGCTGCGTTTCGGCAAATGCAGGTCCGTTTACCCTTAGCGATCCAACAACCCCTGCGGCTCCTACTGCATCAAGCAACAGCCCAATATGCTCTGGCAACACAATTAATTTATCTGCCACAGGCCAGGTTGGAGCTACCTTTAACTGGACAGGCGTTAGCGGAGACAATACCTTCTCATCAACTTTACAAAATCCAACAAGGGCAAATGCCACTACGGACATGTCGGGCAGCTACTGTGTTACCCAAACGGTGGCTGGTTGTGTTTCGCCTCAGGCCTGTACCAATGTGGTTGTAAATCAAACACCAACCTTTGGTATTTTTGCCAGTACAAACCCTACCACCTGCGCTGGCAATCAGGGCACAATTACACTTAGTGGCCTTAACCCTAATGTTAATTACTCTGTTGCTTATACCAAAACTCCGGGTGGAAGCCAGGGGCCTTTCGTTATTACTTCAGGTGCCAGTGGCCAATTAGTAATCAGCGGCCTTACTGCCGGTTCTTATTCAGGCTTCGTAGTTACATTGGTATCTACAGGATGTCCTTCGGGACCAGTAGGTGGACCGGTTGTGTTAACCGACCCGGCA
>DATGWP010000020.1:0-4312 GCA_035299425.1 Chitinophagales bacterium
GGCGTAGCCATCTCGCCAAACCTTCTTTAAAGCCGTAATAGCATAGGTTACGAGTTCCAGAGTGCTATTGCTGGCCACTGGCAGTTCAATGGTTTTACTGATGCTGTATTGGGGTAACTCGGGCCTGAAAAAGTTAGTAGCGATAAATATGGTAAGCAGATTGGCACAGCTGTTTTGCTCCCTGAGCTTTTTGGCACAACTCCCCGCAAAGTTGGCGATAGCCTCAGACACATCCACAAAGCTTTCCTGATTACTGCCAAATGAGCGCGATGTGCAAATGCCTTTTTTAGCGGGTGCCTCCAGCTCAAAATCGGTGCACGGAATGCCGTTTAACTCTTCATACGTCCGCAGGCCAACTACTGTCATTTTATCCCTTACCCATTCTTTAGGCATACGGCTAAACTGTAAGGCGGTATTAATGCCTATTTTCTGTAACCGTTTCTCGTGCTGCCGGCCAATACCCCAAACCTCACCGACAGGGAAATTTTTCAGACAAATAACACGGTGCTCTTCTGTAGCCATTACAAACCTTCCTTTATTCTCGGGTACCCGTTTGGCGTAGTGGTTTGCCACCTTTGCCAGTGTTTTGGTTGGCGCAATACCAACTGACACCGGTATGCCAGTGTTTTTTGTGGTTACCTTTCGAATGCGCTCTGCATACTCGCCCAGGTTGTAGTTTTCAAAACCATGCAGCGATAGAAAGCACTCATCGATAGAATACACCTCAACCTCGGGAGAGAACTCACGGAGGGTGTTGTGCACCCGGTCGCTCATATCGCCATACAATGTGTAGTTGCTGCTAAAAACGGCCACATTGTTCTTTTTAAACAACGCCTCCATTTGAAACGGCAAATCACCCATCTTTATGCCGAGAGCCTTTGCTTCGTTGCTACGGGCTATTACACAGCCGTCATTGTTGCTAAGCACAACAATGGGCCTGCCTATAAGCGAGGGATTGAACACGCGCTCACAGCTGGCATAAAAGTTATTACAATCTACAAGCGCAACCATTACATTTTCTTTACTACGTAAGTAACAATACCCCAAACTATTGCATTGTTCTCTTCTGTTACTTCGATCGGTTCAAATTCCTTATTTGCAGGCATCAACCAGCACTGCCCTTTGTATTTTTTAATGCGCTTTACAGTAAAAGAGCCATCAATATAGCATACAGCTATCTTGCCATTAACAGGCTCCAGCGCTTTATCAATTACCAAAATATCACCATGGTTTAAGCCTGCATCTATCATACTTTGGCCGTCCACCTGGGCGTAAAATGTTGAGTTCTTGTTTTTAACCACCAGTTGATTAAGGTCAAGGCTCACCTCCACATACTCCATTGCCGGGGATGGAAACCCTGCAGCCACAGTGCCAATCATAGGCACCTTAAGGACCTTGCCCGTTTCGGGCTCGAAAAACGTTAATACCATAATGCCAAATTCCGCTAAAAAAAGCGAGAATAAAAGGGGGTGGATAGTTTTAACTTATAGAGCACCCTATTCTAGGGATAGAGCCTAATTATTCAGGAACCCTCATTGCTTAAAGTTTTGCTTAGCATAATTCCTTTCCTATTTTTGGCATAGAACAAATAGTTCAAACTTTAGGCGTTTACGTCTTTCTTGCAAGAAAACTGGAAAATTTCATCGCAATCAAGAAAGCTACTAACGCTCACGCTCGGGCGTGGGTCGTAGCATTTGATTGCGGGTATTCCAGTACCTCTTGCAGATGGTCTATTGAGCCCGCGCCTCTCGCTTTAATATAACACCTGTTGGGCTTTCCGGGTAACTATTAGGGCTCAACCATGTATCAATTTTATCAAGGGGTTTGGAACCAAATTGCCAGCGAAGAGCGATTGAAAACCCGTTGGGCAAAGAGGTTGTTTGTTCTAACAGAGGAAAAAATAAACGATGAGTTAGAAAAGGAAGAAAGTCGCTTAGGCAAAGAGGGATATTCTACGGGTACAATATGTGCCTTTCTGGAGATAGCCCCCTTGTACCTGGAAAGAGAAGCTATCAAGAGATTTATCTGGAACCATTCAGAACTGCACGAACCGCTAAGTGTAGTATTGCAATTAGAAATAGTAGATGATGTTGAACATATCGCTATTGGTGACCGCCCTCATATAACCTATAAAGAGCTCGAAGATCTAAAAAGGCTACTCATTCACGAAGAGGCTGAACACATAGAAGACAACAATTTTTTCCCTGACAACCCTATAGACAGTTCATCCGAAAAGGCGAAGGCGATAAAGGAGAAAACCATTTTAATGATGGCAAACAGGATATTGGGAAAGGACGTTATCAATCCTGAGCACGAAAATTCTTTAGATCACGAAGGACCGAAGAAACAACCAATAAGCCCTGAGCAATTTGCCTTGGGAGTTAAGATACTGAGCAAATTTACAGAGAAAGGTGTATATAAGTTTGCCGATATTGTCCTTTCGATTGTTGCAGGTATGGGAGTTGTAAAGGCCAGGGGCGTACTTGATGCTTTAAAGGCTGCATATGCCTCTTTCCACATGACAGCCGAAGAACCGGTGGCCGACCAACTCAGCGACCTTAAAGAAGTAAAGGAATTCGACTTCGATAAGTTTATGGAAGATACCTATACCGAGGAAGCCATGCCCAAGGTTAAACAGTTGGACGGTGAGGATGCCAAGGTGTCAACCGAAGAGGAACAAGCCGACATCATGGAAGGCCCAAACGATAACGCTGCAGCCAGAAATAAACAGGGTTTTGTTTTTACCCCAAGAGGGCTCAAAGTTAGAATACCACCTGAGGTTGTACAAATATATACAGACCGCCTCCACCCTAATTATACCGCCATTGAAGTATTAAAAATCACGGAAGCTGTTGATGATATACCAAGTAGTATAGGACTATCGGTGGGGGTATTTGCGTTTCTAACAAATCTTCCGCCTTTGCAAATTGCTTTATACGTAGGTCTAGCGACTTTAGCAGGCGAGTTTATTACAACGTTTGGTTTGGTCCAGCTTATCCCGGTTTGGTTATTAACCGTACAGAGCTATGTGAGAAGGTTCGGATTTTTTACAATAGCAACGATTCTTACCGGCTTATTGACCGTCGGCTGGGTAGGAACCCTATTTTATTTTATTGGGCACTACTTCGCTTCTATTATCTTTTTCTATGGTGTAGATTACTGGTTAATGAAAAAAGCACATACGGAAACCGGCTTGACAATGACAGCTAGTGAAAGGAATTTTTTTAACGCTTATCAGCTATGTGCGGCCAGTATGGGCGTAACCACTAACTTAGAGATGGATGAGAACGAAAAGAAAAAGCTTGCAGGGCAAGCCTAGCATTTAAATTAGACTAATTGGATAAGGTTTAGCCCTAAGAACCATCTGGAAATTCACCGTACGTGAGGAAAGGATACATTAAAGATAGAATAAGAGCAGTATTTCAATGAGTCTATTTTGAAACTACATCAAACTGAAGTGAAATCAGACAATTTGCAATAAAAAGCTAATTTGCCATCACATAGATTATTTAAGTAATGGCAAAGAAGAATACCGACACCCCCAAACCCAAAGCAGATATTGATTTTGAAAAGCACCTGTGGGATGCCGCTAACGAGTTGCGCGGGGCTGTGGCCGAGAACCAGTATAAAGATTATGTGCTGTCCCTGCTATTTGTAAAGCACCTGAGCGAGCGTTTTGAGATACGCAAACAGGAACTTACCAATATGGTGAACGAGCCTGAATCGGAATACTATACCACTAAGCCTAAAGAGAAAGAGCGCATTATAAACGATGAGCTGGAATACCAGGTAAAAAACGCTTACAAACTACCACTGGAGGCTACCTGGGCATACCTGCAGCAGCACGCCACCCAAAACGATATAAAAGTAAAGGTAGATAACGCCTTTGTGCTGATAGATGAAATACTCTCGGAGCGCAACCCCGATTACAAAGGCGTGCTGGAGCCTATTTTTGTAAAAAGCCAGCTAAGCGCCACGCAAACCGCAGGGCTTATAGATATGTTTAGCAGCGAGTTGTTCTCGGCTGCCAGCAACCCCCAAAGCGATATTTACGGGCGCGTGTATGAGTATTACATAGGGCGCTTTGCTATGGCAGAAGGCAGCGGTGCAGGGCAGTTCTTTACGCCGGGCTCGGTAGTGCGCTTGTTGGTAGAGATGATAGAACCGCTTAAAGGCCGCATTATGGACCTTGCCTGCGGCAGCGGTGGTATGTTTGTGCAATCGCTTAAGTTTTTAGAGGCACATGGGGGCGATAAAGCCGACATCTCTATTTACGGGCAAGAGCGCTACGAAGGCACCCTGCGACTTTGCA
>DATGWP010000021.1:0-11353 GCA_035299425.1 Chitinophagales bacterium
TTGACAAGGTGTTTATACAACTGCGGCAAGACCAGCACAAGGTGATAGTGGGTGACTTTGATTTGTATAACCCGGAGAAGAATTACTTTTTGAAATTCTCGAAAAAGAACCTGGGTGGATATTACAGCGGTGCATTCAACATTAAAAAAGTAGGGGTTATAAAAACCGGAGTGGCGGGTGGTATATCGCGTGGTAAGTTTGCGCGCAACACCTTAGTGGTTACCGAGGGTAACCAGGGGCCTTATAAGCTGGTAGGTACCAATGGCGAAACCTTCATCATTGTATTATCTAATACCGAAGAGGTGTTTATAAACGGTGCGAAGATGGAGCGGGGCGCCGACCGAGATTATGTAATTGATTATAACCTGGGCGAAGTGCGTTTTATGCCACGGCGTATTATATCTAAAGACCTGCGGATAGTAGTAGAGTTTGAGTACTCCGATAAAAACTACCAGCGTTCATCGATATTTGCCAATACCGAACTGGTTACCAAGCCTGCCGATGTGCGCTTTAATGTTTACAGTGAGCAGGACAGCAAAGGACAGAATGTACAGCAGAGTTTAAATGCCGAGAAGAAGTTGTTTCTGGCCAACCTGGGCGACAGTATACAGAATGCTTTTTACCGCGGCTACGATAGCGTGGCTTATGATGCTAACCGGATATTGTACGCTCTACAAGATACCCTGGTATCCTACGACTTTTTCGGCATTCCATTCGATTCTATATTGGTTTACTCTACCGACACCGCACGCGCCAAATACGCTGTAACCTTTACGTATGTGGGCGAGGGTAAAGGCAATTATGCCCCCCTTACCAGCACGGCTAATGGCCGGGTGTTTAGCTGGGTAGCACCATTTTTAGATACAGCCACTTTTACTTTGCGCCCTATGGGCTCTTATGAACCGGTAGTGTTTTTAGTTACCCCTAAATACCAGCAGCTATATACAGTAGCTACAGATGTGCGTATTGATAAGAATAATACATTGAGTGCGGAGGTAGCGATGAGCAACTTTGACAATAACACATTTTCGAAAAAAGACAATGCCGGCAATATTGGCTTTGCGGCCAGGGGAGGTTACAACGGCAGCGTAATTACCAGGCGCGATAGTGCCAGCCGCCCCATGCAAACAATAACCTACAACCTGAACTACGAGTTTTTGCAGAACCGGTTTAACACCATAGAGCGCTACCGCAATATTGAGTTTACCCGCGACTGGAACCTGGCTACAGCGCCCAAGAGATACAACGAACACCTGGCTACTGCTAATATTGCATACAACTGGCTTAATGCAGGTAGTATAAACTACCGGTTTAAAGCTTTTGTGCAGGATACCGCTTACCGGGGTTTTGAAAATGCCTTTAACGGAACGATTTCTAAAAAAGGGTTCAACATTACGTTTGCCAATAGTTACCTTAACTCTACTTCTACTCTCAACAACTCCAACTATATAAGGCCGAAAGCAGATTTCTTTTACGCCTCGGCTAAAACAAAAGGATGGAAAATAGGGACGCTGTTTGACCATGAAATAAACATGATAAAGGCCAAGGGCACCGATACCATGACCAACGCCAGTTACCTGTGGCAGAATTATAAAATATACGCTGGCACAGCCGATTCGGCCATCAACAAATTTGGGTTTGAAGTGGGTGTGCGCTATGAGCACCGGCATACGGAAAAGACATTTGATAAAGCATTTTACCAGGCACAGTTCGTAGCAGTTAACGGCCAGGTAAACTCAATAAAAAACCAAACTATTAACTACAACTTTACTTACCGGCATGCCACCAATAAAGACTCGATGGTTATATCGCAACAACCTGAGCACTTTTACCTGGGCCGGGTAGATTATAGCTTTACAGCACTGAAAGGGGTTTTCCGCTCCACTACTTTGTATGAAATAGGAACCGGTACGCAACAAAAGCAGCAGGTTATTTTTGTGGCGTCACCCACTAACCAGGGGGATTTTATTTTTCCGGCAGAGGGTGATAAGAACGGTAATGGTGTAAAAGACATAGGTGAATATGTGCCTAAGCCATCCGGCTTTACTTACGACTCCTCTTACTTCCGCACGTTTGTTACTACACCTGAACTGGTACCGGTGAATACCAACCAGTTTAATGAAGTGCTGAACATAAACCCCGCAGCGGTATGGAAGAATAAAAAAGGTGTGCGCAAAGTGATAGCTATGTTCAGCCTGTTTGCCAGTGTGAGCATTACCAAAAAGACCTTTGTAGATAAAAGCAAGCGCGTGGGCCAATACTTTAATCCTTTCCCTTTAAATAAAGAGAATGACCAGATTGTATCTACATCGGTGAGCAGCCGCAACACGCTATACTTTAACCGGCTGGAAGCTAAATACGGAGCGCAGTTCGATTTTAATTATGCGCGTAACCGCACACTGCTTACCGCAGGTTTTGAGAACCGGATAGTGCAAAGTCAGGGCGTGAGTGTAAGATGGAACATTATAAAATCGCTGAACACGCAGTGGGCCTATACCAACGGAACCAAGGCCAACGAATCGGATTTTTATACCACGCTGCGCTATAAGTTTACACACAACGATGGCTCTGCGGATATAAGCTATCAGCATAAGACAATATTGCGTGTGGGGGTTAAATACGAGTTTTCGGATAAAGTAAACCCTAACGACTCGGTAGGGAAACAAACGGCCCAATCGCATAAGTTGACGCTTACTGCCCGCTATAACCGGCAAGGCAAAAATGCAGTAGATGCCAGTTTTAGTTACGCTACCATAAAGTATAATGATAAGGGATACCCCAACCAGCAGCTGGAGTTTGCCATGCTTGAGGGATTGCAAAACGGCAACAACCTGGTATGGAGCGCCAGCTATTCGCAAAGCCTGACGGAGAACATTCAGCTATCGCTGGTGTATGATGGACGGATGACGGGCTTTACACCCGGTGAAAAATCCACGATGAAATCGGTGCATACGGGCAGGGCCGAGATTCGGGCGGTGTTTTAAAATAGCCAGGATATTAACCCTAACAGCGGCATTAAAAACAAGCAGCCTTTTCTTTGCTTTAAATCTTCAAGCTTTTTTACTTCTTCTTTGTCCGGCACTATATTTATCACATGCGCAAAGTCGTTCATACTCACCTCTATCTCGATAAATTCTTTCTCATTAGCAGGTAACAACGTAACTATTCCGCTAAAGTCTAACCTATATGTGAGTTTATCATCTGTAACTAACGCTACATTATCATACTCCTTATCATTATCAGAAACGTATAACATTACTCTCTTCCCTATATGCTCCGACAAAGCACCATCTCCTTTTTTTAATGTCCAGTATCCCCTTACATCTGCATTATACGTTACACCTTCCGGATACTTCAGATAGTTTACAATGTACTGGAACCATTCAAAATCAGGCGGAAAGGGAAACAGTAAAAGAAACAACCCTTTGACCGGGTAGCGGTAAATCTCAATAGATTTAGTATAACCATTATCGGCATGCATAACAGCCATATTGGCAACGGCCGTTTCAATATCCCTTTGCTGAACATTGCTAACCAAAATGTAGTTACTATCAACCATATACATATTAAATATAGCCAATGACTAGTAAAGACAAAAAAAGCCCTGCGTACAACGCAGGGCCCGGGAAAAATGTGAGTGCGGAGCTTTTACTTTTGGGTAACAGAACCCTGGCCTACCAGGTAACCGCTTTGGTATACTTCTACTTTATAGGTACCGGCATCGCTTACGTTGCTGCTCCAGTAAACCACTAATTTCTTGTTGCTTTGAGTCCAATCAAAATCGGCCTGTTTGGTGAATTGAACTGTTTCGCCGGTTTCGGCTAACTTGATGTTGCCTGAACCCTGATCGGCTACTGAAATCGTTTCGCCCTTAGGGTTAAGAACACGAATGTGTAGTGTAAGCGGACCCGGCTCTAACACTTTGTTTTCGCCAGTTTCGAAGCTGATACGCATCTGGGTTGTCTTCTTGCCTTTATTGATGGTAATGTCCTCTCCTTTCTTATTCTTTTTGCCGATAGTGCCCACAATTTCAACATTGCGCAGTTGCAGCAAAGAACCTAACTCTACCTTTTTGCTCAGGCCTTTGTTCTGTTCGCTAAGGGTGGATACGTTTTGCTTTTCGGCATTAAGGTCGGTGGATAGCTGTTGGTTTTGGGCGGTAAGCTCCTGGTTTTGTTTACTTAGCTCATCTACCTTTTTCTGCATTTCGGCTATAGAGGCTTCAAACTCCGTAATCATAGTGCGGGCTTTCTCCAACTCTTTAGCATTCATTTTACCCTTGGCAAATAAACCCGATATGGTTTTCTTTTGATTGTCTATTTCTTCCTGCTTGGCAATAATCAGGCTGTCTAATTCAGCATTTTTGCCCTTGTATTGCTCCAGCTCCATTTTTTTGGAATCGAGAGTATCTGACAGGCTTTTGAACTCATTTTCGAGGGCCATTTTCTGGTCGCCTAAATCCTTCTTAGCCTTATTTTCGGTATACAATAAATACAAGGCAACGCCATTAATTAGCAGAAGCAATACAATGATTGCCACATAAATCTTCTTGTTGCCTGCGTTTTGATTATCTTCCATTGTGGTATTTTTGGTTATTTAAATGTAATGCAAATGTGCAATCCCGCAAATCTTTTTCAACGGTGGTTATTTACAACTTTATAGTTAACTGGACATTGAATAGGATAAAACTGCAAAAAGAAATTTTCGCAAAGCAAAAAGCCCTCATGATTTTACTCATGAGGGCTTTTTAATGTTGTAACAATTAAGTGCTATTTTAATTCTACCTGGCCGAGGCCTATTACATAACCACTCTGGTAAATTTCTACCTTATATGTACCTGCTACATTCAGGTTTTGGCTCCAGTACACACTTACCTTTTTGTTAGCTTGTGCATAATCAATTTCAGCCTTTTTGCTGTATTGAACTTCCTGGCCCGATTCGGCTAATTTTATAGTGCCCGAACCTTGGTCAGCTACCGAAATAGTTTCGCCCTTAGGATTGATGATGCGTACATACAATGGCAGGTTACCGGCTTCTACAACTTTGTTTTCGCCTGTTTCAAACGAAATTTTCAGGCTTTCTATCTGCTTAATTCTCTTTACATCTACTTCCTTACCATTGCCTTTCTTTTTAATACCTTCTACAGTTAGCCCTTGTAATTGTAACAGAGAGCCTAGCTCTACCTTCTTGCTAAGGCCTTTATTCTGCTCGCTAAGTGCCGATGTGGTTTGCTTTTCGGCAGTAAGGTCGGTTGATAGCTGTTGGTTTTGATTAGTCAGTTGCTGGTTTTGTGCAGTAAGCTCATCTACCTTTGCTTTAAGCTCGCTGATAGAGGTTTCAAATGCGGCAATTTTTTCGCGGGCAGCTTTTAATTCCTTCTCGGTCATTTTGCCTTTGGCAAACATACCGGCTATGCTCTTTTTCTGTGCTTCTATTTCTTCCTGCTTAGCTGCTATCTCCTGGTCAAGCTCAGCATTTTTGCCTTTGTATTGCTCCAATTCCATTTTACGGGCATCCAGTGTATCGGTAAGCTCCGCAAACTCTTTTTGAAGGTCATCTTTCTGGGCAGTAACGTCTGCCTTTGCCTTGTTAGTAGTTAAATACAGGTATAATGTTCCGCAGTTTAATAGCAAAAGCAGAATGATAATACCGATATACAGTTTCTTGTTTCCTTCTCCCTGGTTATTTTCCATTGTGTTGTTTTTATGGTTTGTGCGCGCAAGATAGTAATCATTAACGGTTATTTAAAACCGGTGTTTTCAAAATACAACAGGTGCATAAATATCTTGAAAATTGGCAGCTGTTTTAAATCATTGGCAAAACAGGTGAAATATATTTGTATTGCATTTTAAATTAACCAAAACCATCCATCATGAAAAAGGGATTATATACGCTGGCAGCTATAATGCTACTGGCAGTAAGCACACAAACAAGTCAGGCACAGGCCTGGGACAAAAGCACAAAAGTACTGGCACTAGGCTTAGGCGGTTCTAACTTTGCGCACGTTTACACCAATGCCAACTACTGGAACGGCTGGAATGCACCACTAACCGGTCAGTTTAATTTTCAGGGCGAATTTGGCATACACGATTATGTAGGCCTTGGCTTTACCACCGGTGTGGGCGGCCGTGCGGGCTACTACTGGGGCTACGGCTTTGGGCGCTATGGCAGCAATGGTGAACTTACCGTGCCTATAGGTTTTGTTGCCAACTTCCACTTTTTTCAACTTATAGCCGACAAAACCGGCAAAGACATACATAGCGATAAACTAGATGTGTATGCAGGTATAGATGTGGGCGGCGGTATAGCTGCTCAGTTTTTCGACAACTCTAACCAGATAGTTCCCATTGCATTTGGCGGCGTACATGCCGGTGTGCGCTATTATTTTACCGACCGCTTTGGTGTAAACGGCGAGATAGGAACGCCTTATAGCAAGGGTTTTGTAAATGGTGGTATAGTATTTAAGCTGTAATTACTAATTAGCTATTTACCCAAAGAGCAACGGCTATCATTCGATAGCCGTTGCTCTTTGGGCAAATACAAGATCCTTCGCGACGCAAAGCCTTGCTCAGGATGAACTGTGGTAAAAAACAAGCTTTTATATAAATAATTTTGACTCGTAGTTCTGGCCAGATTTAGCAATAGCAAAGGCTTGCTTAATTAGCTTATTAGCTATAGCTACAAGAATGAGTTTCCCATTCTTACCTTTTGCCTTTAATCTTATATGCATTTCAGCACAGGCGTGATTGGATTGTTTTGCTGTCATCGCACACATGTAAAGAAGCGTCCTCATTGAGGCCATTCCCATCTTACATATCTTTTGTTTGCCTTTTACACTGGTACCAGAATCATAAATTCGGGGACATAACCCTACATAGCCAACCAGTTGCTTAGCTGTTTCAAAACGTGTAAACCCATCTGTAATAACAATAAGCAGCATGGCTGTTCTTTTACCAATACCAGGTATGCTTTGCAATCGTTTAAACATCTCCTTGTGATATGCCTGAGCAATATTCTCCATCTGCTTTTCTATTTTCTCTATAACAGATATAACATGGCTTATTTCTTTCTTTAGAATACCGAGAGCGGAACTCTTTTTTAAACCTGAAGATAATAGCGCTTCATATTGATTCTGTAACTGTGTTTTCCTTGTTACAGAGCCCTCTAATACACTTTGAAGCTGCTGTAACTCTACCAGATGCTCGGCCTTGGGCTTCCATATTGGAGGGTTCTCGCTTTTAGCATACTCAGCAATCAAAGCGGCATCTTTCTTATCTGTTTTGGCACGTGTCATCCGCATTCTGGAGAAGTGTTTTACCGCTAAAGGATTTACTACCCTTACTTCAATACCCTCTCCATGTAAATAGTTTGCCAGCCCCATGTAATAAGGTCCCGAGGCCTCCATTACGCAGATACAATCTGACGGTAACTTTTCCTTTAAAGAAGTGAATCCAGCTTTACTGTTTTCATATTTACTATGCTTGTAAAGCCTTTCCGTTCCTGTTGGGGTTGCTACGTCAAAGGTTAGTTTAGAGATGTCAATACCTACAAATTCTTTTACTTTTACCATACCACTGGTTTTATACCAAGCAGTAAGAGCAACTGTTCTGTTTACTTATCGATCCTAAATACGTGCTCGCAGCACAATGAACTGTTCAAGCTAACAGACAGGGGAGGGAAAGGGGATTAGCATCCTGAACGGTCTTAAATGACCAATGACAAAGCTTAACCTTATTCCTTTCCTGCTCTACTGTTTGATTTGGTTAATGAATGATTTAATTAAAACAATCAGTCCATACTATCCAAAATCAAACATAGGATGACAAAATAGTAGATTTACAAAAAGCTATCCAGCGCCAGTACGTAACTTTCGAGCCCAAAGCCGGCAATGATGCCTTTGCATACGCCACTTAACATAGATGTATGCCTGAACTCTTCGCGGGAGTAGGGATTACTTATGTGCACTTCAATAACAGGTGTTTTAACGGCTGCCACCGCATCGCGCAGGGCTACGCTGGTGTGGGTATAGCCACCGGCATTAAGAATAATACCATCGTATTTAAAACCTACTTCCTGTATCTTATCTATCAATTCTCCCTCTATGTTTGACTGGAAAGCCGTCAGCTGAATTTCGCTGCTATACACATCTTTTATATCCTCAAAAAACTCTTCAAAACTCATGCTGCCGTAAATGTCCGGCTCGCGCTTGCCCAGCAGGTTAAGGTTAGGACCATTGATGATGATAATTTTCTTCATTGTTGTATTTGGGCGGTATCTATCTCATTACTAAATACTAACTACTCAATACCATTTACATATCATAGTTCAACACAATACCGTGGCTTTTGGGGTGGCTTTGGCAGGTTAGCACATAGCCTTTGTTTATTTCGGCATCGGTAAGGCTTTCGCGGTCGTCCATTTCTACCTTGCCCGATAGCAACTTAGCACGGCAGGTGCAGCAGGCTGCCACCATGCAGCTATACGGTGGGTCGTAACCGGCATCAAGTGCGGCTTCCAGTATGGTTTCCTTTTCGCTCACCTCAAACTCACGTTCGTGCCCATCGAAAATGATTTTCACTTTGGTTTTGCCGGTAAAAGGTATAGCGCTTTCTACGGTAGTGCCCACATCGGCAGCTTTCTTGTCCTCATCAGCCTTGGCCGTAAAGTATTCTATGTGCACTTTCTCTTTAGGTATGGCAAGCAGACTCAAAGCTTCCTCTACATTCTTCATCATTGGGGTTGGCCCGCATATAAAGAACTCAGCATTCTGAAAATTAAGATTGGTGTTTTCGCGGAGTACCTTTAGGGCTACATCTTTGCTTATAGGGCCCACCGGGCCACTCCAGGTACCGAGTGGAGAATCCAGCACATGTACCACTTTTAACCTATCCCCGTTTTCGGCAACAAGTGCCTCGAGCTTATTTTTAAATATAATACTGTCCTCGTTCCGGTTGCCGTAAAACAGGGTTACTTTGCTTTTAGGCTCTTTTACCAATACCGATTTAAGAATGGCCATTACCGGTGTAATACCCGAACCACCACCAAACAACATATAGTGCTTTTCGTTATTAGCATCTATTACTGAGTGAAAGTTGCCCATAGGCTCCATCACTTCAATCTCTACGCCCGGTTTAAAGTTATCGTTGATAAAGTTAGAACCCCTGCCACCGGCTACACGCTTAACGGCAATGGTTAGCTGCTCGTTTAAATACGGGGAACTGCAAAAGGAGTAACTGCGGTTTACATGCTCGCCGTTAATACTTAGCTTAAGAGTAGTATATTGGCCCGGCAGGTAGTTGAAATTGCTTTTCAACTCAGCGGGCACTTCGAAGGATACAGATACAGCATCGGCAATTTCATTGTTAACCGCGCTTACCTTTAGTTTATGAAACTTGGACATAGTAGTATTTTAAGCGCGCAAATATAAAAACACAGGGGTAATAGGGAAAAGTGCATTTATTAAAGTAGAAACCGTCTAGGTGAGGCACTCGTCAATAATTTCGAAAACGGCCTCATCGCTCAGGTTTTTCTGGCAAAATTTACGTACATGCTTATTGCTCAATGCGCGCCTTTCATCATCGGGATTGATAGATGCAGAAAGCATAACAATAGCCACATTAGTTTTGGCAGCATCATCCAGCTTAGCGTATTCTTCTAAAAACTCCCAGCCATTCATACCAGGCATATTTATATCCAGAAAAAGAAGTTCGGGTAACAGTTCCCCTTTCTCAATTTTTGTTTTTAATAAAGACAGCCCCTCTTCGCCATTGAGTGCAGTAAGCACGTTTTCGGTAACACCGCATTTTTTCAAAATAATCTTATGAAAAAAATTGGTCTCCCTGTCATCGTCAATTAATAATACCGAGCTGAGTTTTTTCTTCATACAATGATTAACTTAAAATAGTAAAGCAAAATGTGCTGTATTGTCCAGGCTCTGATTCTACCCATATACGGCCACCGTGCATTTCTACAATTTTTTTGCACTGGGCAAGGCCAATGCCGGTGCCTTCGTATTCATCGCGGTTGTGCAGGCGCTGAAACATTGCAAATATCTTATTCCTGCTTTTTTCGGCAATACCTATGCCATTATCGTGCACTGTAAATTGCCAGCCACCGTCTATCTTATGGGCTGCAATATGTATAATGGGCACCACTTCTTTTTTCCGGAACTTAATAGCATTGTTAATCAGGTTTTGAAAAAGCAGCTTTAACTCGAGCGGGTAACCGTTAATCAGGGGTAACGGTTCGATAGTAATGGTTGCATTAGTAGTAGAGATAAGCGAATGAAGGTCGGCCAAAACATCGGCAAGCACCTGATCGCAATTTACAGGTTGCAGGGGTTTTATCTGCCCCAGGCGTGAGTACTCCAGCAAACCTTTGGTCAGCTCTTCCATACGGGCGATGCCGTTAATTATTGACCGGGTAAAAATCTTTCCATCTTCATCAAGCCTCCCCCCGACACCTTCGTCCAACAGTTTAGCGTAGCTTTTAATAGTAAGCAGCGGTTCCCGCAAATCGTGGGAAGCTATGTAAGCAAACTGTTCCATCTCTTTACTTTTAGATTCGAGAATAGAATAGTTGCGCATTTTCTCTTCGGCAATTTTACGCTCGGTTATATCGGTAGCTACTCCTAAAAAGCCCGTTATCTCCCCATCGGAATTTTTAATAGCGCTAACAATTAACTGCACGGGAAAACGGGACCCATCTTTGCGCACATATGTCCATTCGCGCGATTCGTGCCGACCCTGGCGTGCCATTTCTACAAAAACATCGAAGCCCTGAATACTACGCCCATACATGGAAGAAAGTTCTTGCCCCCGCTTAATAACCTCTTCTGCCACATGTATGCGGGCCGGAGTATGTACACCGATCATTTCTGCAGCTGCGTATTGCAATAATATTTCCGCTCCGTGGTTAAAGTGTGTGATAAGCCCCTTGGGATCAGTACTTATAATAGAGACATACCCGGAGTTAAAAATTGCATTTAGTTCTTCATTGGCCATGTTTAAGGCCTCTTCGGCCTGCTTGGTCATGGTAATATCCTGAAACACACCAAAGCGCCGCTTGCAAACCCCGTTTTCAAAATCTGCCTCGCCAATAACGCGCACCCACTTATGCTTACCCAAGGGCGTTATTATTTCAAGTTCCAGGTCGTAAGATGTCCCATAAACAATCTGCTCTTGTATAGCTGCCAATAATTTATCCCGATTCGGGCCAGCTTTGTAACAGTTTAATATGGTAGCCTTATCAGGTACCCTCCCTTTTGGCAAATCGAAAATATCGAAAGCAATATCAGCCCATTTCACTGTATTGGTTTTAGCATCTACCTCCCAGGTAGCAATACGGGCTATCT
>DATGWP010000022.1:0-45928 GCA_035299425.1 Chitinophagales bacterium
CATCACTTCGGTGCCATCGGCCAATTGTTCCTGCCAGGCAAAGTTGTGGTGGTTTTCTATCCGGTTAATCGGATATACACCAAGTCCCTTCGCCATCTTGTTATGAATCTCGTGGTGATTAGCTGCTGCATAATCACCGGCTAAATTCATAGCAATCCAGTATTCAAAGCCCTCTTCGCTGTTAAGGTCAAGCCAGGCAAAATGCTTTGCGTGCTGCGGCAAATTTGTTTTGCGCATAGCTATCCGCGAATAAGCATTTGCAATGCTGCCGCCCACACCGCGCGAACCGGAGTGTGAGAGCAAGGCCAGGTATTTACCAGCCGGAAGCGGAATAGCCTCGTTAGGCGCTGTTACCTCTACCTCTCCCCACTCTACAAAATGGTTACCGGTACCCGATGTTCCCAGTTGCTCGTAGGCTTTGTCTTTCAATGAACGAAGTTTGTCTGTTTCTTCCCATTCCGGCCTATCGATAATACTGCTATCGTATTTTGTTTTCGTTTTACCGCCGGTGCCAAACACTGTGTGCTTTAGCAACAAACTCTTCAGCAAATCGCTTTGCTCATCAAGTATGTTTGCTGGTATATCAAAAACACTCATACACATACGGCAGGCTATATCTACACCTACTGCAAAGGGTATAATCTTATCCGCTTCGGTAGCCAGCACACCGCCTATAGGCAAGCCATATCCCGAATGTGCATCGGGCATTAAAGCCCCTGCTACGGTTATTGGCAGGCGCATGGCCACATCCATCTGGCTAAAAGCACCTTTATCAATGTGCTTTTGCCCAAACACAGCATAAGGCATTACCTCGTTGCGCATTACCTGCTCAGTATCCGGAACAGCAAACATTTTACCCTGTGCACGATAGTCTATCACCATAGTTGCCATTGCGCGAAATTTGTTCCACCCATCGGTGTACAAAAACGGAACGCGCAATACATCTGCCATGTGTTGCAAGGCTATCGCCTTCTCCATACCGGTGTTGCGGATAATTGCATTTGCCAGGCGGCCAAATACCTTCAGCATTTCTGCATCGGTAATACCCAGGGCGTGCATATCCTCACCGGTTATTATTTCGGTTTCCATATAATTAGTTTTAAAAAGCGGCGCGGTTAATCACCACATCGCCTTTTCGGTTATGTAATTCGTTAGTTTGTTACAGCCAACGTATTACCTGGTAACCGTTGGCATTAGCTTTTTAGTTTCATCATTACATGGTTCCTTTTTGTTTTTACTTGTTTATTAATTTACTACTTCTGTGAGAGTGGTAGGATTATCAACCACTCTAATTTTTCTTAATGGAGTTGATGAATCTCGTCACCTCGATTTCGAACCTACTCAGCGTAAATGCGACGGATTTACAGTCCGCCCCGGCTCTCCAACTCAGGCGCACTCTCAAATATTTTGGGTGAAGACGAGAATTGAACTCGTATCACGGCATCCACAATGCCGCATGTTGCCGTTACACCAGCTTCACCATTTTGTGCGCAAATACAGATTCGAACTGTAATCCCCTGTTTGGAAGACAGGCGTGTTTACCCTTACACTATTCACGCAAATATTCAGTGGACAAGAATGGAGTCGAACCATTACGGCCCCGGCTTCAACGGGGTGCTCTACCATTGGAGCTACTTGTCCTTTTTTAATTCACTGCGGGAGAAGAATGGATCGAACATTCGACATACGGCTTAACAGGCCGGCACTCTTCCACTGAGTTATTCTCCCTTTTTAAAAACCCATCTCTCCCTGCCTTTCAGCAAGGAGAGTTTGGGCTTATTAACCTATAATTTCGGTTACCTGGCCTGCACCTACCGTGCGGCCACCTTCGCGCACAGCAAAGCGTAAACCGCTTTCCATAGCTACGGGGTATTGTAACTTTACTTTCATCTCAACATTATCGCCGGGCATTACCATCTCAGCCCCGCTCAATTCAATTTCTCCGGTCACATTCGTAGTTCTGAAAAAGAACTGCGGCGTGTACTTAGTAAAGAACGGAGTGTGGCGACCGCCTTCTTCTTTGCTTAACACATACATCAGGCATTTAAACTCACTGTATGGTTTTACCGAATCGGGCTTGCAGATAACCATTCCGCGTTTGATAGTTTCCTTATCAATACCACGTAACAGCAAACCTACATTGTCGCCGGCTTCGCCAACATCCATTTCCTTTTTATAGGTTTCAACATTGGTTACTACCGAGCTTAACGGCTTTTCTCCGGCACCTTGCATACCAATAACCTGGATATGGTCATTAATATTGATTGTTCCTCTTTCAACCTTACCGGTAACTACAGTACCACGTCCGGTAATAGTTAATACGTTTTCAACCGGCATCAAAAATGGCTGATCTAAAGAACGCGCAGGCACGGGTATCCAGGTATCTACAGCATTCATCAAATCTTCAATGGCTTTTATCCATTGCGCTTCGCCGTTTAATGCGCCCAAAGCAGAGCCTTTAATAACCGGTACGCTGTCGCCTTCAAACCCGTAAGTGTTCAGCAAATCGCGTATTTCCATTTCGGCCAATTCTAAAAACTCCGGGTCTTCAACCAGGTCAACCTTATTTAAAAACACTACTATTTTAGGTACATCTACCTGGCGCGCTAACAAAATGTGCTCGCGCGTTTGTGGCATGGGGCCGTCATTAGCAGCTACTACCAGTATGGCACCATCCATTTGTGCTGCACCGGTTACCATGTTTTTAATGTAATCGGCGTGGCCGGGGCAGTCAACATGCGAATAATGCCTGTTTACTGTTTCGTACTCTATGTGCGCATTGTTGATGGTAATTCCTCTTACCTTTTCTTCAGGTGCGCTATCTATGCTGGAGTAGTTACGTGCTTCAGCAAGTCCTTTTTTTGCCAGTACTGCAGTTATAGCCGCAGTAAGCGATGTTTTACCATGGTCAACATGACCGATGGTTCCGACGTTTATATTCGGCTTGTTCTTGATAAATTTTTCTTTTGCCATTGTTGTTCATTTTTTAATGGTCAATAAAATGTCCCGCATTACGCCCGGGATGTTAGGCGACCACTGCTATAGTGATATTGATAAAACCGTTGTGCACCTGGCTTTATCACTTGTCGGGGTACCGGTCCCGAAAACCGTAGAGATAAACCTGTATTGCGGAAGGCGAATGAGGCCCACACTCCACGTTGGTTGTTTCTCAATTTCTGTCGAAACGAATGGACTTGAACCACTAACCTGTACCTTATAAGAGTACTGCTCTCACCGTTGAGCTACGTTCCGATAGTTGGAATGGGCGGACTTGAACCACCAGCGGCAGGCGTATGAAACCTGTGCTCTACCATTGAGCTACATTCCAGATTGTTGGAGCAGATGGATTTGAACCACCGGCCGCGTACGTATCAGGTACGAGCTCTACCGCTGAGCTATACTCCAGTTTGCGGAGGCGAAGAGAATCGAACTCTTAAACCACTCATCGCGGCTTGCTTGTTTTGGTGCAACACATTAATTATTTTCGGATGCACCGAATTCGCATGATTTTGTTTTTGCCAAACAAAATCGTGCTTCATTTCAAGACAAGTTCCTCGTCCATTCGGACCACCTCCATTTTTTGCGGAGAGCAAAGGGCTCGAACCTTTATTCCAGCTTTCGCCGGAAACACCCTTAGCAGGGGTGCACAGCAAACCGTCATCTGTCTGCTCTCCATTTGTCGGCCCGGCGGGATTTGAACCCACATCTACTGCGTTCGTAGCGCAGAATTTTTCCGTTAAACTACGGACCATTTTAGTTGGCTCGAAGAGAGTTGAACTCTTATCTATCACTTTAGAAGAGTGATGTTCTTCCAATTGAACTACAAGCCAGTTTTGTTGAAGCGGAGGGACTTGAACCCACAACCACTGCGATGTAAACGCAGTGCTCTGCCGTTGAGCTACACTTCAATTTTTGTTGCCCCGGTTGGATTTGAACCAACGCAACCCGCTTTAAAAGAGCGGTACTCTACCAACTGAGTTACGAGATATTCTGAATTCGGATTGCAGATTTCGGAATGCGGAATTAAATCCAATCCAAAAACGACAATCCCTGGCGGTATCAATGGGAGTCGAACCCACACAAACTCCATAGACAGTGGAGTGCACTTACCATTATGCTATGATACCTTTTGTTGCCGGGGCAGGATTTGAACCTACACCGCGGGAGTCAAAATCCCGTGCCCTGCCAGTTAGGCGACCCGGCAATAGTTGTTGAGCCTGGTCGCTGTCCTGCACAGGACACATTTCTTCTTTCATTTTAGTTTTCATTTCATTTGTTTTTACTTCAAAAAAAAATAACACAGGGCAAAATGCAGTAACGGTGTTTGTTTGGTTTCCGTTTTTCAGACGATGTAACCGTTACCTACGGCACCCATGTTTTGTACGGGAGACAGGACTCGAACCTGCACCTTCTCGGTCCCAAACCGAGTGAACTACCAATTGTTCAACTCCCATAAATTGCCTCCGCTGATTTTCATTCAGCCAGAGGACTTTTGTAAAGAACGATGTGGAGCAAGAGAGAATTGAACTCTCCGCACCGGCATTGCAAATGCTGGTCGCCAGCCTTGGAACATGCTGCCCCATTGCACCAGGTAATTAGCAACAAGAGAAAGTAGGTGCTCTACCAACTGAGCTACGGGTCAGAGTGTATATAACTGATTGTTGACCCGACCGGATTCGAACCGGCGACCACCCGATTAGGAATCGAAGTAACCCTTGTTTACGACACTGGTGTTGTATCGCGCAGGAGAATTGAACTCCTATCGTTACATTGAAAATGTAATGTCCTGGCCATTAGACGAGCGCGACGTGATAACAGAAAGGGTTAAAAGCGGATAGAGTTTTATTTAGCTACTCCCCTATTTGTAAAGTTGAATTGCAGGGGAGACCGGACTCGAACCAATATACATAGCGTTTCACACTATTGCTTTACCAGAAGTATCTCTATTCTACGACACCTTTCTGTTTATTTAAAAAAAAGGAGTGATGAGCAGTAAAAGCGTTGAGGATTCGAACCTCATTGATGATTAATCAATTCAAGCCACGAAGTAACTCTTACTTACGACATCCTTTTTAGCAGAGAGCAATAAACGGTGTAAGTATGAGTGACGGTAATTACCCGCACACCCTCGTTCAAAACGCGTGACAGGCGAAGTAACTCACACCTTACGGCATCTCTGCATAAATTTTAAGGAGCAAAAGCAAAGCGGAATTCGGGGCATCGCAAGCCGGGAGTCGAACCCGGAAGACCTCATCCTGCAGCAAAACAGAATCGCGCCATTCCTCCCCATACGAGCGTCGAAGTAACCCGCTTCCACGGCATCCTTAAATATTTTAATCATGTTGCCCAGACGGGATTCGAACCCGCATTTTCCTATTGGAACAGTATGGCTGTAAAAGCGCTTCCCTACTTTATTCGGTGCACTGCAAACTCTATCCGTTCATTCGCACAGATTGAGCGGCATTTTCCATACACTACGCGGATTCAGCTTTTTCCGCAGCTTTTCCTTTTAAGCTACAAGGCAATTTTCAAAGAACGTTTTAAAACAATTTTCCGTTAAGCCCCGTCCCGCGGTATTGCGGAACGGGGGCATCCTCCTTTTTACAATTCTATTTTCTCAATTTCGGCAACTGCGTTGCTTCCATTTTCGATTGCGTGTAATACATCAAACACTTTATCACTCCATCCGGCCATCATGAATACATCGTTTCCTTCTATATTCAGTGGCGAATTGCCGTTTCCGGCCAAATCGAACAGATAGATTTTGGCGTTTGGTGCTATGGCTTTGTATTTCTTCCATTCAGAAGCTATAGTTTGTCCATAGTTCCCATTCTCGTTATACATCTGCAAATCGGTAAACACCATCACTTTATCTACCACGGCTTTACGGTTTATCAGATCCTGAATAACCTTGTAGCCGTAAGTAGAGTGCCCTACTTCACCCAGCCTGTTGCGGAATGTCTCCACATTGGCCAGTATGCTTTTTGAAGGCACGGAGATAATCTTGTAGTTATCTCCAAAAATTCCGGTCACCACGTTTTTGCAACGGCTTTTCAGCAACATGGCCATTATCAAACCCACTTCGTACATCTGCACCGAACTTTTTGCGCTCATGGCAGTTTGCATAGAGCCGCTGAAGTCCACTGCCACTACTACGCTGGTGTTAGCATCGTAACCGGCTATGTTTGCAGCGCTGGCTGTTATTGCATCTTCCAATGCATCCAGCACTTGTGCAGTGTAACCGCTGTTTACATTTTTCAACTCGCGGTAGGCACTTACAAAACGGAAAGGAAACTGCTTGCTTTTTGCCACTGCATTAGCATTGCTTATGTAGCTGCAAACTTTTTGAATTGCCTGTTCCGAAACTTTTGCATCGAGTATATTTCTCAGGTTACGCAGCACGGCCATGTAACCCATCTTTCCACTCATTATCATTTCTTCCCAGGCAACTTTTTTAGCATCCAGCTTTTCAGCCTCGTTAGCAAAATCCTTTTGTCCGGTAGCGCTCAACTTAGTTTCCCAGGTATCGGCCACTTTCAGTTCTTCCTTCGCAATTTTGTTGAACAACACTTGTTGCGCTTCATCCTTTGCTTTTGGGTGAACCAGGAACAATGCATCTCGCAGTTTTACTTCTGCATCGCGGTTGTATTTAGCAAACTGGTATTCATCAAACTTGTTGAATGCCACAGCCAAACCTTTCTGCACCTGCTTGCTCAGCTTGTTCAGTTTCTTAACTCCCTTACGGTTGTTAGCCAACTGGTAGTAAGCCAGCAATTCGGTAATTTCATCGGCACGCTGCACCACACGGGCTACAGTTTTGCTCACTTCGGTTTTACCTCCGCTGGTTTTAGCCAACTCTACAGCCAGTGCCAGTGGCACCGAACGCAGATACATTTTTTCGCGGGCATATACGGCCAGCTTAGCTACGAAGGCTGCATCATTCTGCGCGATCAGCTTACGGATACGCAGCAAACGGTCGTCAGCCTTTTCGTAAAAGCTATCGTTTAGCGAAGTAGATGCTACTGCGCTGTACAACTCCATTTGTGGAGTTAATACGAACGCTTCTGCGCCTTCGTAGTTGGTAACCTTGTTACGTCCAAATATTTTCATGTTGAATTTCATATCATCTTTCTGTTTTAAATCATCTTTAAAAAATCTAATCCTGCCTCATGCAATTCTGTTTGCTTTCGCTGCTCTATCGCTCTTATTTCGCTGAACGATAAAAGCCAGCTGATGAAATGCATTGCCTGCTTAATCCACCCGGTTGAAAATTTCAACCGCAGCTCTAACTTTTGTTCATGTGTTGTAATACTTATCATAGAAATTGGTTTTGCTTTTTTACTCAAATTCTTCCGCTGGCGGACAACAAAAAACCCGGCTTGTTTTTACACGGGCCGGGTTTACTTGTTGATGAAGTACTACTACCTCACATACAGAAATACCTGACCCTATGTTTGTCCTCTATCACATCAAAACTTCTCTGCCCCTGGCAATAGCTGCCCGGCATGCATCGCTTCGACGCCGTATTCAAACTGGTTACCGGATTATGTTTTAGCCAAATCATTGTTGAATTTGTTTTATGCTTTAATCATTTAAAAATTATTACTGCTCTTCTACTCCCGCTCGTAACTATTAACCATTCTTCAACTGGTCCTCGATATACGAAAGCGGTGAACTATTTATTTCGGTAATGTTCTTAAACCCGTTCTCTTCGGTAATCCAGGATTCTGACTCGTCGATAGCGCCAATGTGTTTGCCATGGCCTTTCTTGTTCACCAGTTCGCCGGTGGCCTGGTTTATTGAACCCCAATCTGCCGGGCGGTCTGGCCCTATGGGTTCAACCAAAAATTTTCTTCCGTCCTTAATCACCCAAAATCTTCCTGTGTCGCTCATAACTTAATTTTTACAAATCCTTTTTAAAATAAAAAACCCGAAACTTTTTGGTTCCGGGCTTCTCTTTTCCTGTGCTAAACTGTTGGTTATACCTTACAATTTAAGTTAGAAAACAAAAGCCCGTCTATATCGTGCCCACGCTCCGCCTTAGTGGAGAAACTCGGTAGTTGATATATTTGATTGCGTAACATTTTATGTTTTTTTATTTTGTTTAACGATGCAAATATAAAGCACGTTAATCTGTTTCTCCAAACTATTTATAAAATATTTTATTTAGCATACTCTGAAACGCAGTGCTGGCAAGGGTTTCAGCGCACTATCAAGAATACATCTAAAATATGACACAAAACCTCGGCCTTATATAAGTATAAGCACCACAAATATGAGGGAATTACGAATTACAAAATTCGCTATTTTGATTCGAAACCGTGTCGGCCTACACTGGTTAGCGAACTAATATCATCCACATCAACACCACTGGCCCGCAGGTCTTCTAATTTCTTAGCCCGGGCTTCATTTTGCGCCTTCCAGTTTGGGTTGTACGATACCATAATATTTAACCATGCCGAACGCGATAAGCGCGTATTGAAGGTAAACCCTATAAGCGCTGTAATCCCCACAGCAGTTAAAACATGGTTTAACTCCCACTTTAACACCAACATGGTTACCAGCATTACTATCAATAATGCACCCGTGCTGAAGATATAGCCCATATACATGGCACCATACCAAAAACCGGGTTCCTGTTCGTACTTAAGCCCGCACACAGGGCAGGTTTCGTACATATCGTAAAACTTAAGTTTGTAAAGGGGGCTGCGCCAAAGTTTTCCCTCGTGGCAGCGGGGGCATTTCATGCCTACTATGCTGTATAATTTATCGCCTTTGCTAATCATGGGGCAAAGTTATGAAAAACAAAGTCTCCTCAATGTGACATTTGTTACATAACCCAAGATAAGGTGTGTAAAAAACCAACAAATAGCCGGCGCTTAATCGTTGCCCATACTGGTACCCATCTGTATAGCGTTTTGGATCACCTTAGAGTTGGTGCAACCGCTTTTTGAGTAAGCTATCAGGCGCACATTAAAGTTGCCCGGAGTATTGTAAATGTGTACAGGGTTTACCGATGCTTCTGTATAACCATCACCAAAATCCCACATGTATTTTACATTAGGCAAATTGGTTTTATTGGTAAAGTTGTAAAGAAACGGCGGAACCAGCGTTTGAGTGGCAGCTGTCATTTCAAAATCTACCTTAAGGGTATCTACGTGCACATAATCTTTCATTATCACGGTAGAGTCGCAACCATCGCCAAAAGCTGTAAGTGACACTGTATAACGGCCGTTGTTTTTGTAAACGTGTAAAGGATTTTTTAGAGTAGAAGTTTCACCATCACCAAAACTCCATAGGTAAGATGCAGCGTTGGGGGTAAAGTTGGTGAATTTAATCTGGTAACCCGCACAGGCAAACGTATCGGCCTTAAAACCAACCAATGGTTTCATAGCGTGAATTACCTTCTCGTTTTCCTTCTTAATGGTGCATCCGCTGCTGTCTGTCACCTCCAGGCTAACCTTGTAGTTACCGGCGGCAGAATAAACTTTCTCAGTTTCGTTTTTGGTTGACACAGTACCATCGCCAAAGTTCCATAAAACCACCGCACTGTTAGGTGTATTATTCTTAAGCTTAACCGATACCGGCTCGTTGCATGAAGAAGATACATCCGATGTAAACTCTGTTTTAATACCCGGGCGAACGTGTATGTAGGCTTCTTTAGCTGAAGTTTCGGTGCACTCGCCATCGGTTACGGTAAATTTTACCGAGTAGCTACCTGGTTGCGCAAAAGCCTTTAGCGGGTTTGCTTCAGCTGATGTAGAGCCATCGCTGAAACTCCACAGCCACTTAGTACCTTTATAGTTAGATGCATTTACAAATTTCAGTTTTTCACCGGTGCAGGCCTGGTCTTTCTCCGATATAAAATCGGCTTTTAACTTAGTTACACTTACTTTTTTAGAAACTGTGTTGCTACAACCATTCTCATCCTTTACAGTTAAGGTCACATCAAACTTACCTTGCGCAAAAAGATGGCTTGGGTTCATATCTGCCGATGCTGTTTTATCACCAAAATCCCAAGCATAATCCAGTTTGTAACCGCCGGTAGACATGTTGGTGAATGATATCTGCTCTGTTTCGTTACAGCTGCTGCTTACCGATGGTTTAAAATCGGCTACAGGTTTTGCCACTGCTTCAATTTTAGAATATGCGGTTCTGGTAGCCATACATCCGTTAGCATCTGTCACCAACAGCGAAATATCGTATTTGCCATCACCTTTAAACGCGTGTACTGTCTGCGCCATATTGGCACCGCTTACAGTTTTACCATCGCCAAATCCCCATACGTAATTTACGATAGAAGTGCCGGCGGCTGGTTGGGCCGTAAAATTTACACCATCGCCTACACAGGCTTTTGTCTTATCCGTGCTAAAATCTACCTGCGGAATGCCGTTTACCGTAATTGTAGTTGTAACCGGCTCGCTGCTGTTATCCAGCAATAATTTAACCGTATACACACCAGGCTTAACATATACTACCGAAGGCTGCTGCGCCGTGCTGGTAGTTCCATTGCCCAGATCCCAGTTATAAGATGATTGCGCTGGCAAGGTGGATTGAAAGTTTACCTGTAGAGGGGAACAACCCGATATTTTGTCGGCCGAAATTTGTGCGGGCTTATCGCCGGCTGCAAAAACAAACCCAACAGAAAGCAAAAGGCAGGTGGTAAAAAATGATCTCATCAGTGTAAGTTTGTGTGAATAAACGTAGAAGAGATGCAAAAGGTTACCTTTTTGCCCTTATATAATGCACCTGCGCAGGTGTATTAATGCAATGTGCATAGCTATGTGCACATTAGTAAATGTTAACTTTGTATTGGACAATTCTTAGATTGTTAAAAATAAGCGATTGTAGGCCTGATGAGCGCCATAGAGAGTTAAAATCTGCTGAAAACAAGCTAATTTAAGAACTGGCTAAGGTTCGTTTTTTGCCTTGGGAATAGATATAAAGGGCTGATTTACGTATATCCAAAAGTTGGCTAAGGCCGATATAGTGGTAGAAAATGTTTCGAAATCTACGGGCTTAACTATGTAGCTATTGGCGCCCAGCTTATAGGCTGCCGCCAAATCAGATTCTTCTTTAGAGGACGTAAGAATCACTATGGGTATGGTGCGTGTACGCTCGTCGCTTTTTATCTGCTTTAATATCTCCAGGCCATCTATACGTGGTAGTTTCAAATCCAAAAAAATCACCCGTAACGCGGTGCTTCCCTGCCTTTCGGCATACTTGCCCCGGGCAAAAACAAAATCAAGCGCCTCCAGTCCCTCATCTATGTGCAGCAGGCGGTTGCCAAGATTATACTTTTTAAACATGCGCAGGGCAAGCTGAGCCTCGTGAGGATTGTCTTCCACCAAAAGAACTTCAACTTCATTATATCTCATACACTAATACAAACTTAATTTTTACAAATATGTTACAAAAGAGTATGTTTTTCCTTAATAAAAGAATACCTAAGTTACAAAAACAGCTTGTATAAAACATTGGCCCCGCCGCTTAGTGCTAAGGCAACGTAAAGTAAAACACAGCCCCTTCATCTATTTTGGCATCTGCCCAAACCTTACCACCGTGGCGTGTAATAATGCGGTGAACAATTGCCAGCCCTACCCCCGTACCGGGAAACTCGGTGGGCTTGTGCAGGCGCTGAAACACGCCAAACAACTTACCGGCATACTGCAAATCGAACCCTACCCCATTATCCTTTATAAAATAGACTGTTTGCCCTTTTTGTTCCAGGCAGCCTATTTCAATAACCGGAGTTTCGCGATATTTTGAGTACTTAATAGCGTTAGAGAGCAGGTTGGCCCACACCTGTTTAATAAGCACGTGGTCGCAATCTGCAGGTTTAAGGTCCTGCAGTTTTATTTTTGCTGCAAGCTTATTGGTGCTAAAGCGCATTTCGTCAATTACAGCCGCCACCACATCGTTCATATCTACATTTCGCTTAACCAGGTTAGCCCTGCCCAGGCGCGCAAGGTTAAGCAGGTCGTTTACCAGCTCGCCCATCCGCGTAGCATTTCTTTTTATCACCTGCAGGGTTTGCAAGCCATCTTCATCCAGCTTATTCCGGTAATCATCCAGCAATACCTGCGAAAAACCATCGATAATGCGCAACGGGGCCATCAAATCGTGCGATACAGAATAAGTAAATGCCTCCAGCTCTTTATTGGCATTTTCCAGCTCTGCGGTGCGCTCTTTTACTTTCTTTTCCAGCGAATCATTCATGGCCTTAATTTCGGCCTGCGCCGAGCGGTAGCGCGTAGTATCGTTAACCGAAATACACAAACCGGTAACCTGCCCCTTCTCATCTTTTATGCTATCGAGCCTAACATGGTACCATCCAATATTTCCATCGCGTTTTTTATACCGGTCCTCGTAGCTATAGCTTAACCCGGCCAAAGCAGCCTGTACAGCAGCCCCCCCCTTCTCGTGATAAATGGCGGGCAATATATCGGTAAACAATTCACCTGGCTGCAGGTTGCGGTCCATTTCAAACACAGCCCACTGGTCGGCTACCCGGTTGGTCATCACAACCCTGCCGTCGGTATCCAGCAATACGAAAGCCGAATCGGAGTTGCTAAGTACAAAGCGCAGATTGGTTTCGGATTTCAGGAGCAATTGCTCTGCCTTTTTTCTTTCCGAAATATCCTGCACTATACCCAAAACAGAAACTATCTCGCCCTGACTATTACGGTGGGCCGACACATTTACTTTAACCCACATTATTGAATTGCCTTTGATAAGATACCGCTTTTCTATCTGGTAATCATTAACAGTGCCGTTCAGCAGTTTCTGATACATGCTTAGCGCATACGGAACATCTTCGGGATGGGTAAACTTATTAAAATGAGCATTATCTAGTTCTTCTCTACTATAGCCCACTAAATTGCAAAACGCAGTATTTGCGTCAATAAGATATCCATCGGGCGTACCCCACACAATCCCTATACTGGGATTATCAATTACCATGCGCCCCTGCTCTTCTTTTTCCTGAACCATATTGTGTATCAAATCTTCCTCTGGGTTTTTAGTTGTACGCTAATTGCTGCAACGTGGCAAAAATAGAATTTAGATAGTGTAAGTAGCTACGTGAAAATACAAATTACACAACCCACAGTATGTTAAAGCAATGCTTTTTTTCAAAACGTTAAAAAGGTAATACATCACCTGCAGCTCATCAAAAAAAAGGGCAATGAATTTGAATTCATTGCCCTTTTTAAATTAGATAAAATACTATTTAGGCGCGGCGAATGTTAGCCGACATGTTGTTGTTATTCATTTGCTTCTCGGCACCGGTAAGCAACTCTTCAAATATTTCTACCTTTTGCTCAAGTTTACGGTAAGTAGATATAAACTCATAATAGCTTTTGTTTCCATAGCGCTCTATAGTTTCTTCTGTAATAGGCACATCGGTAGCTATTAAAAAAGGCAACTCCACTTTCATTACATCGCAAAAGCGCTTAAGCGTTTCCAATCTGGCATTACTTGCACCTTGCTCAAGGCAGCTGTAGGCTTGCTGTGTAATGTTCATGGATGAGGCTATTGCAGTTTGTTTCCAACCGCGCACTTCGCGTATTTTTCTGATTCTGGAGGCAATGGTCATAGTTTATAAATTTTGGGTTTGTGGAATAAATGGTTGCACTTGTGTATTACCAATCTGATGCCGTTTACTAACACAATATTCACATTTTATGTAAAATACTATAAATCAAACCCTTAAACATATGCACTTGTTTCTTATAACATGTATAGTAAACTCAAAACCCTTCCATTTTGAAAATAATTATTTCCAAAATGGAAGGGTTTACAAGTTTATAATTGTAGAATACAAGAATAAAAACAGTCCTGGTATGAAGTTTTACCAGTTCAATATGGTTTTTAACCAGTTGCCTACTTTAAATACTTAAAGCTACGGCCAGGGTAATATGCCATGGGGCCCAACTCCTCTTCTATTCTCAGCAATTGGTTGTATTTGGCAATTCTATCGGTGCGCGAGGCAGAGCCGGTTTTAATCTGTCCGCAATTAAGCGCCACTGCCAGGTCGGCTATGGTTACATCCTCGGTTTCGCCGCTGCGGTGGCTCATTACAGATGTGTAGGAGTTACGGTGCGCAAGGTTTACTGCGTTAATAGTTTCAGTAAGCGAACCTATCTGGTTTACTTTTACCAGAATTGAGTTTGCCGTTTGGGTATCTATACCTTGTTGCAGGCGCTTTACATTGGTCACAAACAAATCATCGCCTACCAGTTGCACTTTGCTGCCTACTTTTTCAGTTAACAGCTTCCAGCCTCTCCAGTCGTCTTCTGCCATACCATCCTCTATACTAAGTATAGGGTATTTTTTACACCAGGTAGCCCAGTACTCTACCATCTCTTCGCTCTTCAGTTTCTTGCCGCTGCTTTTGTGAAAGTGGTAAACCTTGGCCTTTTCGTCATAAAATTCGGTGCTGGCGGCATCCATGGCAATGTAAATATCCTTGCCTGGTTTGTAACCGGCAGCCTCAATAGCAGCCAGTACAGTTTCTATAGCCTCTTCGTTGCTGCCAATCTCAGGTGCAAAACCACCTTCATCGCCTACGTTGGTAGAATATTTTTTCTTCTTCAATACAGACTTAAGATTATGGAACACCTCTACACCCATGCGCAGCGCATGGCTGAATGAATCAGCACCTACCGGCATAATCATAAACTCCTGAAAATCTATTTTGTTATCGGCATGTGCGCCGCCGTTCAATATATTCATCATAGGTATTGGCAATGTATTGGCATTTACTCCGCCTACATAGCGGTAAAGTGGCATACCCAATTCCTCGGCGGCAGCCTTAGCTACTGCCATAGAAACCGCCAGTATAGCATTGGCGCCCAACTTAGCCTTGTTAGGCGTACCATCTACCAAAAGCATTATCTGGTCTATAGCATTTTGTTCAAACACACTCAGCCCTTCTACCTCTTTAGCTATGGTGGTGTTAATGTGGTTTACTGCCTTTAAAACCCCTTTGCCCATATATTTTTTCTTATCGCCATCGCGCAGTTCCACGGCTTCGTGCTTGCCGGTAGATGCACCGGATGGAACAATAGCGCGGCCCAAAGTGCCGTTGGTGGTTATTACATCTACTTCTACAGTTGGGTTGCCGCGGCTATCAAGTACTTGCCTTGCGTGTATTTTTTGAATTTGAGCCATGTTGAAAATGTTTTGTGTTTGATTATTGATTGATGGTGTAATACAAAAACTATCTATAGTTACTGTTTCAATTCGTATTTAATGTTTTTTTGCATTCCCGAGTTTCCGGCAGCCTTCACTATTACATAAATCTCCTGAGCGCCATTTCTATTAGAGTCGGCCAAAAATGTTTCAGCTATATAACCCTCTCTTACTCCTTTCTGCACGGTATCCGTTTTATTATCTGCACCGCGGCGCAGTATGGCGTATTCGCCTTTAGCTGCCGAGCCGCCATAGCCTACCACATCATACACCAACGTATCGTTTACATTCAGTGTTTTGTGAAACTCATACGAGCTTTCAAGGCCTAATTGCAGCGTAGTATCCATGGCAATAGCCAGCGAATCGAAATTGCCGAGAACGGGCGTTTTATCTTTATTGGATGTGCAGGCAGATAAACCAAAGATGACAGACAATAGATAAAAAAGCCTTTTCATTCTATAGTTAGTTTGATTTCATATCTGCTACAAACTGGTCGAATAAGTAACGAGAATCGTGCGGGCCCGGTGAACTCTCAGGGTGGTATTGTACGCTGAAAGCTTTTTTGCCCTTAATGCGTATTCCCTCAATAGTGTTATCATTCAGGTTTACGTGAGTTATCTCTACCGTCTTCGATTTTTCGATAGCGTCTCGCGAAACCTCAAAACCGTGGTTTTGAGAAGTGATTTCGCTAAGGCCGGTAACCAGGTTTTTTACCGGGTGGTTGCAACCGCGGTGGCCGTGGTGCATTTTATAAGTAGGTATATCGTTGGCCAGGGCCAGCAATTGGTGGCCTAAGCAAATGCCAAACAGGGGCTTGCCGGCTTCCTGTATCTCTTTCACTGTTTTAATGGCATAATCCATAGGCGCCGGGTCGCCGGGGCCATTGGATATAAAGTAGCCATCCGGATTAAACTTCTGCATTTCGGCAAAAGGGGTTTTAGCGCTAAACACCTTGGCATATATACCGCGGTCGGTCATGCACTTTAGTATGTTCTCTTTAATACCACAATCAAGCACCGCTACTTTAAGCGCAGCATCCTCTTTACCATAGTAGTAGGGCTCTTTGGTAGTCACGCTCAGGGCCAGGTCCAGGCCGTCCATGTTTGGAGCCTCGGCCAGTTTCTTTTTCAATACTTCTATATCAGTAGTTTCTGAGCTGATAATGCAGTTCATGGCTCCCTTTTGGCGCACATGTATGGTCAGCGCACGCGTATCTACATCGCTGATGCCCACCAGGTTGTTTTTCTCAAAATATTCCTGCAACGAACTTTCGCCGCTTAGGCGCGAGAAGTTATTGCCCGAGTATTTCTTGCATATCATACCCGATATCTTCACACTTTTAGACTCTACCTCGTCGGCCCTAACCCCATAGTTGCCTATGTGGTCGGTAGTCATTATAATGGTTTGCCCGTAATAGCTGGGGTCGGTAAAAATTTCCTGGTAGCCGGTCATGCCTGTGTTAAAACAGATTTCGCCTACCGAAGTGCCGATTTTGCCCAGCGATTTACCGTGAAATAGAGTGCCGTCGGCTAAAAGCAGAACGGCAGGAACAGAAGAGAAAGTTTTTGTCATCGAATCGAATTATTCGAGGTGCGAATATAGTCGTCTGAACTTTGATTCGTATGATTTGGGATAACTAAGATTACTTTGTGGAAAATTCAAATGAGGTATGCCACAAATGGCACGAATAATACAATGGTAAACACAAAAACTTGTTTTCAAGCATTATTCGTGATATTCGTGGCATATTGCAGCCGCAATGAATTTTAACCCCAATACGTGGCAGCGTGACGCCGAAAAGAAAAAGAAGGAAAACAAGCAGTTTCTGGATAAGGCCAAGCGTATGCGTGGTATAGAAAAAAAGCTGCCCGACCTGCACGATGAGGCCTTTAGTAAGATAGACTGCCTTAACTGCGCCAATTGCTGCAAAACCATATCGCCGCGCTTTAAATCGCCGGACCTGGTGCGTATATCTAAATACCTGGGCATGAAACAGGGTGATATGATAGACAAATACCTGCGGCTGGATGAAGATGGCGACTATGTAGTTAAGAAGTCGCCGTGCCCGTTTTTGGGCAGCGACAACTATTGCAGCATTTACGAGGCGCGCCCGCGCGATTGCGAAAAATACCCCTACACCGATAGCGGCGAGTTTTTTGAATATACCAATACCACCCACCTAAACTCTACCACCTGCCCGGCGGTTTATTATGTGCTGGAGAGGCTGAAAGAAGTGGTATAAACGCGCTTTCCCTTTTTGGGCTATGGCGACATGTTTTTTTGCGAAGGCCAAAATTTGTCAACCCAAAGCGAACTTAAGACACTGAAAATCAATTAACTAAAAATTTAGGTGTCAACCCAAAATTTGCCGAGGTGTAAACCTTGCGGTGGTAGAGGGCACATTACATGTATTCAAATAAACTAAATTATACTGCCTGGCGAAAACCAAACCAGGGGGCTTAAAAGGCCGATATTAGTTGTCGCGGAAATAACCCTGGAAGGTGCCGTTGGTAAATACGCGTTCATTATTAGGACTATCAAAATTGTATAACCGGCTCTTAAAGTTGATGGTTACCATTATAAGCCTGAGCGGTTGAAGTGTGGGCAATCCATCTACGCTTATAAAATTGATGTCGGTTTCGCTATTCATAATTTCAAAACTGTTTTCAGCATCTTGCTGGGGTTCTACTGGTGCGGTAAACATAGGTGGCTCGAACATGTAAGGTGTAGTATCTTTAATAATAATGGCCATGCCCTCGCGATAGGGACCGCCTAACTGGTCCGAGCCTATCTGCCTGGTACCGGCAGTAAACAGGCTGTAAAAGTCGTTGTCGTTTTTAATACGGTAGCCGGTAGAGGTTGAATCGAGTTGGCTGCGGTGAAAAAGTTTGGTTACAGAAACAGTAGCCTGATGCTTGCCATCAACATCCAGCAACTCGCTATTAAATCGTAGCAGAATGCTATCTGCCGAAAGAACAAAAGTAGAGATGGAGGTTAAAGGGGTTAAATCGTAGGACGCGTTATTAAAATTATAATCTGCCTCTTTGTTGTAAGTACTACCTGCTGTGGTGTATTTTAAAATAAAGTGCGGCTGTGGCCAGGTATCTTTATTGCAGCCGGTAAAACAGGCAATGATTGCAATAAACAACGACAACAATATGTATCGGCTATATAACATATAACAAAAAAGTTTCCGCTAAAATAACGAGTTAATTTCATTTCAGCCTCTGCGGAAGTCGGAGACTTCATACTCATTTAAACTTCGAGGTGCCCCTTCGGAACACCTCGAAGAACGGGAAGGTTTAACCCATAAGGTCAGATACAAACTTAAAGCTATCAATCAGCCAATCAAGTGACTCTTTAGTATCGTGCACTAAAATCAGCCTCTCTGCGTTGGTTTTAATAGCTTGTAGCCATTTTGCCACTTTGCCTTGATCAATGTCTTCTTCTTCTTTAAGTGTACCCTTTAACTGATGTAGATTTGTAACCAGGTTCGACAAATGTTCTTGCTGGTCCTGATTATTTTTTTCATCACTTTTTAAGAGACTGAGTATTTCATCAATCTTACCAATTTGCTTTTGCCTTGTATTAAATGAATTAGAAATTTTAACCCGATTTTTTGCCTCGTTGTTATGACCATTAATAGCAATTGAACCGTGACCTAAATTTTGCTCAACCTGCGATATTGCCCCATTTTCACCTAATACAAAGTATTGCTGCACCGGCTGGGCTTTAAACTGGGATTTAGCTATTTTTTCTGAAAACTTCTCATGAAACTTTAACATGCCTTCTAAATTGCGCTTATCATTTTCCAGCAAGTTTACCCGGTTTTGAAGTTTGAGAATCCTTTGAAAAACAACAGGGTCGTTGGTTGTAATATCATCGAACTTATCGCCTAGTGCAAGCTTAGCAGTGTAATCTTTATAATCATCACGCAGCTGATCCTCTGAAACTTTATCATCCTCTGAATGAATTTTAAAACCGATTTTATCCTGAAACGTATTATCAATAGAAACTTTGATGTTATATCCTTTTGTTGCGCAATAGTCTTCAAATCCTCTCAACATATCCTCAAACAAACTCCTATATTTTTCAGGCATATCTATTAATAAATACCCTTTTTGCTTGATAATTGCATCTATAGAGTTTTTGTAAAGAGTACGATTTCTATATAAAACTGCTACTGTACCCAAGACTATAATAGCACTCCCGTTAACAAGAAGAAACATTTCCCTGTCGGTAACGCGTTTGATATTTAATTTACCGGTAAAGTATGCAATAGAGGCAGAAGTAATACCAAGAATTATAAGAATGAATAATATTACATAGATGTATTGATTCAGTTTATTTTCTAAAGACTTTTTCATAAAACGAAAAATAGGAATTATCTACAATATTTTCAACTGTTCTTCGCGCGCATGGCCGCGCCCATATTTGCGGTTAGTGTGATGGTGTTTTAAATCGTGCAGCAGGTGGCAACGCTAGCATAAGGCGGCAAGGTTCATGTCTGTTAAGTTGTGGTTCACCTCTTATTTACCCGTTCTTCGAAGTGTTCCGAAGGATCACTTCGAAGTTTCAATGAAAAAAGAAGTCTCTGACTTCCGCCACCCTACCGCACCACAGTCAATTATACTTTACAACATCTAAAATGGTAACCGACAATAAGCCTTGCCTGCCGCAATAATCGCCCGCACTGGAATAAACATAACTTTCCGGAGGGAACACCTCGAAGATCGGGGGATCATTAATACAAAGGGCTAAAAAAAATCTGCAAAAAGTGAACTGCGAGCGAAGGATGTAAAATCAAAAAGCGTCTAACAATAAAGAAACAATAATCTAACACTAAAGAAACAATACAGATGAGACACACCTTCCTCCTGTTATTTACATTTTTCGAATTGAGCTCTTACGGACAATCTTTTTACGATTTAAATACGATTCAAACAATTCAGATTACGTTTTCGCAAAGTAACTGGGATGCATTATTAGATGCTGCTGAACCTTCAGGAAATTATGTAATGGCGGAGTCAGTTTCTATTAATGGAACCGTATTTGATAGTGTAGGGGTAAAATACAAAGGAAACAGTTCCTACAATGCGAACCAGGTAAAAAATCCATTTCACATCGAGTTGGATACCTATAAAGATCAGGATTATCAGGGATACACCGACATCAAGTTAAGTAATGTTGCAAAAGACCCGTCTTTCTTAAGGGAAGTACTTTCCTACAAAATTTTGCGCCAATACATGCACGCGCCGGAATCAAACTACGCCAAAGTATATGTTAACGGTACATACATTGGTTTATATTCCAATGATGAAGCTATTTCAAAAAAGTTTGTCAACAAGCACTTCAACTCTAAAACAAATGCATTTTTCAATTGCAGTCCACCAAATGGTGCAGGACAAGGTTCAACTGATTTACCCGATCTAGTATTTTATGGAAACGACTCCACAGATTATTATCTGAAGTATGAAATCAAATCTGACTATGGTTGGAGAAGACTTATTGCATTAACAGATACAATTGACAATAATTTTTCCGGTTTTGAGAACATCATGGATGAAGATCGGGCAATATGGATGTTGGCCTTTGATAATGCATTCGTAAACCTGGATAGTTATATGGGACAATTCAGGCAGAATTATTATCTGTATCAGGATGATGAAGGAATTTTCAATCCTGTGGTTTGGGATTTGAATGAAAGTTTTGGCGGATTTGCCGCAACCGGAAGTGGAAATTTAACCAGCGCTAATGCAAAAAGACAAATGTCGCATGTATTACATCAGTCTGACGCAAACTGGCCCCTCATTCAAAAGATATTAAACAATGCCACCTACAAAAAAATGTATGTAGCCCACATGAAAACCATGTTAGCTGAAAATGTAGGTAATGGTACTTACGCAACCGATGCGCTCGCTTTACAAAATTTGATTAGTGCTGATGTCAATTCCGATGGCAACAAGTTTTTCAGCTATTCAAATTTCATTTCGAATTTAAATAATGATGTTTCAAGCGGACCACAGAGCTATATCGGATTAACCAGTTTAATGAATGGCAGAAACACCTATTTAATGGGCCTTGCAGATTTTACGGCAACAGCACCCGCAATTACAAACATCACTCCATCTGACTCAAATCCTCCGTTAAATTCAACAGTAACAATTACAGCAGCTATTACCAATACAAACAATGTATTTTTAGGATATCGTTACGATGAATCCAAACATTTCGCAAAACTGACAATGTATGATGATGGCGCTCATAATGATGGCGCATCGGGCGATGGAATTTTTGGTGTAGATATTCCAGTGAATGCTTCCTTTATTCAGTATTACATTTACGCAGAAAACAGTGCCGCAGGAATGTTTTCCCCTCAACGGGCGGAACACGAGTTCTATTCTTTACTGGCGTCTGTTTCTACCACTAATGCCAGTGATGTAGTGATTAACGAAGTAATGGCAAGCAATGCAATAACAGTAGCCGACAACAACGGAGATTATGATGACTGGATTGAATTATACAACAAAGGGGTACAACCTATTGACATAAGTGGCTATTTTCTTACCAACAACCCCACAAATCTTAATAAATGGGCTGTACCTTCGGGAACTACTATTGCCCCGGACAGTTACTTAATAATTTGGGCAGATGAAGACAGTAGCCAGGGTGCTTATCATGCTAACTTCAAACTTTCTGCATCTGGCGAGTCACTTTATTTATTGAACCCTCAGCTGGAGATAGCCGACACATTAGAATTTGATCAGCAGGTGGCAGACATGGGTTATGCACGTGTTCCGAACGGCATAGGTAGTTTTGCAATTCAGTCGCCTACTTTTTCTGCCAATAACTCGACTGTTACCACTTCTCTTTCGAAAGTATACAAATCTGATTTTTCGTTTAGGGTCTATCCCAATCCGGTAGGTACGAAAGCAGTGGTAGTGATAGATGGAGACTATAAAGAGAGAGAGATGGTTGTAACTAACCTGCTTGGGGAAACAGTTTACAAAACCGATGTTAGTACCGGACACGTAATGGATGTAACACCATTCGCACCGGGCATTTATTTTATAAAGATTGATAACAAAACGAACCGTCTGGTAGTAGCCAGATAACCCCGTTCTTCTAAGTGTTCCGAAAGATCACCTCGAAGAACTTAGAACCGGGAATTCTAAAAATTACCTAAAACAGGTAAAGCCATTACCAATCCTGTTTCTCCTAACCCTATAGGGGTGGGGTAGCCACTTTGAAAAACAAAGTGCTCAAAAACAATAACATAGCAGGTACAGGGGGTAGCCATTTTTCAAAAATGCCTCTTGTAAGCAGCCAGAAGTTAATTGCAGGTTAAGGGTGGCCTGATAAGGCAGTGGCTAAGGCATTTTTTAGTAAAATTGACCCGTAATTGCGATACTTATGAGAAAATGTTTGGGTGTAGCTGCCACGGCTATGGTTGTGGCCGTGCTTACTTCGTGTAATCAAAAACCGATGCAGAAAATTACATACCCAGCCACCCGGCAGGTAGATACCGTAGATGAATACTTCGGTACCAAAATAGCCGACCCCTACCGCTGGCTGGAGGACGACAACAGCAAAGAAACAGCCGAGTGGGTTAAGCAAGAGAACGAAGTAACCTACAACTACCTATCGCAGATACCTTACCGCAGCAAGATACGCCAACGCCTAACCGAGATATGGAACTACGAAAAGGTATCGATACCGTGGAAGAGAGGGCCTTACTATTTCTTCTCTAAAAACGATGGGGTACAAAACCAAAGTGTGCTGTATGTGCAGGAAGGCTTAGCCGGTACACCGCGTGTACTTATAGACCCTAATAAACTAGATGCACAGGGCAATACATCGCTGGGACTTACATCGGTAAGGGCCGATGGCAAATACATAGCTTACAAGTTATCGAAGGCGGGCAGCGATTGGTCGCAGATACTGGTGATGGAAGTGGCTACCGGTAAGGTGCTACCGGATACTATTAACTGGGTAAAATTCTCGGGTGCCGACTGGAAGGATGATGGCTTTTATTACACCGCTTACGAGGCACCCAACGGCGGGCATACCTTCTCTAAAAAGAATGAATACAGCAAGGTGTTTTATCACAAGCTGGGGCAACAGCAAAGCAGCGATGCATTGGTATATGAAGATAAGGACCACCCGCACTGGAACAGCAGCCTGGGCGTGAGCGATGATGGAAAGATTGCGGCCCTTTATACCTCTGAAACTACCAGCGGCAATGCCCTGAAGCTTAAAAACCTGACTACCGGTTCGGTATGGAAGGACGTAGACACTACTTTTAAATACGATTACTGGATAGTTGAGTTTTTGACCGATAACAGTGTGCTGATACATACCAATAACGGCGCGCCTAATTTCCGATTGATAAAAGTAGATGTAGCTAACCCAGCCAAAGAGAACTGGAAGGAAATACTGCCCGAGGGAAAAGACCTGATGCAAAGCGTAGCCCTAAGCGGTGGCAAAATAGTGGCAACCTACCTGCACGATGTAACCAGCAAACTGGTGGTGTATAACATGAGCGGCCAACAGGAAAACGAAATAGAGCTACCGGCGGCAGGTATATCGTACTTTGGCGGAGATAAAGATGACAGCGTTGCCTTTTTTGCTTTTACCAACTACGTAACCCCGGCATCGGTTTACCGATACAATATTAACACCGGTAAAAGGGAAGTGTTCTTTGCCCCAAAAGTTGATTTCAAGAGCGAAGATTACGAATCGAAACAGGTGTTTTACAAGAGTAAAGACGGCACTAAAATCCCCCTGTTTATTACCTATAAAAAGGGCACCAAAATGGATGGCACAGCGCCGTGCTTTTTATACGCCTATGGTGGGTTTAACATAAGCAATACACCCGATTTTAAAATTGAAAGGGCATTGTTTCTGGAGGCCGGTGGTATATACGCTGTAGCTAACCTGCGCGGCGGAGGTGAGTATGGCAGCAACTGGCACGATGCCGGCACCAAATGCAATAAGCAAAATGTGTTTGATGATTTTATTGCTGCTGCCGATTACCTGGTAAACGAAAACTACACCAGCCGCGAAAAGCTGGCTATACATGGCCGTAGCAATGGTGGGCTGCTGATAGGCGCTATTTTAGCCCAGCGGCCTGATATAGCCAAGGTAGCAATACCTACAGTAGGTGTAATGGATATGCTGCGCTACCAGAAGTTTACCATCGGGTATTTTTGGGGTGGCGAATACGGCACCAGCGATAATAAAGAAGAGTTTGACTGCCTGTTGAAATACTCGCCGCTGCATAACCTTAAAGAGGCGGATTATCCTGCTACCCTGATTACTACTGCCGACCACGACGACCGGGTAGTGCCGGCGCATTCGTTTAAGTTTGCGGCCACTCTGCAGCAAAAACAGAAGGGCAGCAACCCTGCGCTTATCCGCATAGATGTTAATGCCGGGCACGGCGGCGGTAAGCCTACCAGCAAGCTAATTGATGAATGGACGGATATATGGAGCTTTGTGTTTGAGAACCTGGGGATGGAGTACGGTGGTAAGTAATGCGCGCAAACCGAAGGCCATCAGCAATATATCCATCCGGAAACTGAATAGTAACCAACCTTTGCATTGGCTTATTGATCAATACAGCGATATTCCCGAATAGGCTTATTTTCTTTACTTTGAAGAATGAACCGCTTGCTAAGATTTTTTATTTGCAGCTTACTGCTATGCAGCTGTTCTACAGTGTTTGCGCAAAACACTTACCAACTATCGGGCAGGGTGATAGGCGATGACCTGAGCGCCTTAAGCAATGCAAGCGTGTTTGTTTCGCAATTTAGCAGCGGCACCTATACCGATAGCCTGGGAAAATTTAAGATTAGCGTAAAGGGTGGGTGGAATGAAATTGCCTTTAGCTATATAGGTTACCACGCCGAAAAACTTAACCTGTTTATTAGCCGCGATACGGTTATTGAAGTAAAGCTAAAAACCAACCTGGAGTTAGCCGAAGTATCGGTAATAGACCGTAAGCAGATACTGCAGGCCTTGCACGATGCTACCGGTACAATAACATTGAGCCGGCAAAATTTTAATTCGCTGCCGCAATTTTTAGGCGAGAACGACCCCATGCGCGCCTTGCAAATGCAGCCGGGCGTGCAAAGCGGTAACGAAGGGGCGCGTGGCATATTTATACGCGGCGGCAGCCCCGACCAAACATTGATGCTGCTGGATGGCGCACCGGTATATAACCCTGCCCATATTTATGGGTTCATATCGGTGTTTAACGGCGATGCTATTGATAAAATGAGCGTGTATAAAGACCGGTACCCGGCGCGCTTTGGGGGCAGGCTGTGCTCGGTAATTGATATAGGAGTAGATGATGGCGATACCGGTAAATTAAATGGCACCTTTTCACTTGGTTTGGTTACATCGCGGATAAATCTTAACGGGCCCATAGGCAAGAAAAAGAAAACCACGTTTGCGGTATCGGCAAGAGGGTGCTATGTGGGCTTATACACCGGGCCTATATCTAAAAGACAATACAAGGCCACCGGTTTTGATGGCCGCATTGCCTATTACTTTGGCGATGTGAATGCCAAGCTGGTGCACCGGTTTAATAACAAAACCAAACTGGCACTCAACTTTTTTACTAATAACGATTACTACTCGTTTAAACGAGGATTTGAAAGCGGCAATGCCCAATACACAGAAAAGGGATTGACACAGCACGATATACAGTGGGCCAACTATGTAGCCTCAGCAACGCTTGTGCATGTGTTTGACCAAGCCTGGCAGATGAAACAGCATTTTTCTTTCAGCCGGTACCAGATAGTAAATGACGACCACGACGATTATCAACAGACAAGTAGCCTGGGGGCCATGTACTCTTACAGCAACTCTACCACCCAATCGTATATCAACGATTTTACCTGGCAGGAAGCTGCCACTTACCAAACCACACAACAAACGTTTATGATGGGTGCCGGTTTAACCACCCGCATGTTTGAGACCGGCAAAGGGCAGTTTAGCTACAACACTTCTTATGGTGATTCGATGGTTAATAAGCTGGATGGCACGCTTATAAAATCGCTGGAGGCATTTGTGTATGCCGAAGATGAATACCACCCCGATGAGCACTGGTTGATTAACGGCGGTTTTCATGTACGGGTGTACGTGGTAGATAAAAAGGCATTTGCCAGTTTGCTGCCGCGCGTAAATGTGTTGTATAACCCGGCAGGTAAGTTTTACCTGCGCGCATCGGCCTCGGGCTTATCGCAAAATATTCACCTGCTGGCTACGTCATCTTCTAACATACTTAACGATTACTGGGTGCCGGCCACACAAAAAGTAAAACCCGAGAATGGCTGGAATTTTTCGGCGGGTATGACCCAGAAGCTACCGCTTAATTTTGAGTGGAGTATAGATGGGTTTTACCGGATAATGAATAATGTGGTAGAGTATAAAGACGGTGCCAGCCAAAACCTGTATACGCCTTGGGAAGACCAGGTAATAGGCGGTGGCAAAGGGCGCAGCTATGGCACAGAGGTATATGTGGCGCGCACTAAGGGAAAGATAACCGGTTCGGTATCGTACACCCTATCGTGGAGCGAGCGTAAGTTTGCCTCGCTAAGCAACAACGAGTACTTTCCTTACAAATACGACCGGCGGCATAACCTTGCAGCGCAGCTTACCTTTTTAGTGGGCCGGCATTTTGAGTTAGGGGCGGCATATGTATACGGCAGCGGCAATATGTTTTCTATACCGGGGCAATCGTATCATACCTTTGGCGTGCTGAGCGCTTACGATTACTGGCTTAGCCAGGGGCAAAACAGTGCATATACCAATGACCTGATAGGCATCTACCCCGGCCGTAACAATGCCCGGTTGCCCAGCTACCAACACCTTGATGTGTCGCTTACTTACCGCAAGCAGGTAAAAAACCTGCAGCATGCCTTTAACCTGAGTATTTACAACGTGTATAACCATTACAATATTTTTGCAGTGTACTCTGACTACCGCACCAATGACGACGGCAGCCGGAGTATTGTGTATAAAAAGCTAAGCCTGTTCCCAATTCTTCCATCTGTTTCTTACACCGTAAAATTCTCGTAATGAAACAGCATGTATACCACTTCTTCTTACTGACGCTCCTTTTTTTGATTGCCGGTTGCGAAAAGGATTTTGATGTAGGTTACATAACCGGTGATACCAAAATGGTAGTAAACTGCCAGATAGATAATCTGCGGCCGATAAAAGTATTTGTTACCGAAAGCGTATCGCTGCTGGGCACATCTACACCCAAATGCATAACCAATGCGCAGGTTGAGTTATACATGAACGATTCGCTGTTAAGTGCTTTGCCTTTTATTTATACCGATAGCGCAAAAACGTTTGGAGGTTATGTATGGCCGGAGTTGGGCAAGCCGGGCAATACTTATAGCGTAAAAATTATACATCCCCAATATGGCACCGTAACTGCCACCGATTTTATACCTCCTATGCCGGTAATTACAAATTATGCGCTGGTATATTATGGCGATAGCACGGATAACTACACCACCCGGTTCAATCTCCAGTTGCTGGATGATGGCGCCAGGCAAAACTATTACCGCATGAACGTATACCAATGGGGTAAGCGGTTTGTTGTAAGCGATGAAGGCGACACTACCATTACAGATTATGCCTTCTCCTCTAAATCGGAGATACAGGTATTGTTATCGGATACGGTGCGGGAGTATAACAGCAACCTGATTTTCTCCGATAGATCATTCAATGGGCAGCTGAAACAAATTGATTTTGTAGCGCGCGGAGCCGACTTAATCAACACTACCGAGGCCTATTACCTGGTAGAGCTTTCGGAAGTATCGCCGGCACATTACCAGTATTGCAAATCGCTGCAGGAGCGCAACGACTTTAACTCGGGCTCAGGCAACAACAGCACTTACAGTAACATTCAAAATGCATACGGCATATTTATGTCACACTCTATTTACCAGATGCTTAAGAAAGTGAAATAAATAGTGAACCAAACACATTGGACAGGTTAATATCTTCCCTATCCCCGGCGGTCACCAGCCTTTACTTTTCTTACTTTTGATAGGCAAATAAAACACATGAAGAAACATACGGCTGTTTTCTATTTACTAGGTACTATTTACTGTTTGCTGCACTCGTCATGCAACTCATGTAATGAACCGGCAAAGACTGATAAGAAGTTCTTTCGCTATAATCAAAGCAGCGGCATAGCCTCGCTGGACCCGGCATTTTCTAAAGACCAAAGCACTATCTGGAGTTGTAACCAGTTGTATAATTCATTGGTGCAGTTGGATGACAACCTGAACACACAGCCCTCCATTGCTAAAAGCTGGGAGATATCGGAAGATGGAAAGACGTATACTTTTCACCTGCGTGGCGATGTTAAGTTTCACGATAACGAATGTTTTGAAGGTGGCAAGGGCAGAGAAGTGAATGCGCGTGATGTTGTATTTAGCTTTAGTCGTGTAATAGATAAAAAGATAGCCAGCCCCGGTGCATGGATTTTTAATAACAGCATAGACACAGTGGAGCCTTTTAAGGCATTAGATGATTCTACATTTCAATTAAAACTCACCAAGCCTTTCCGTCCTATGCTGGGCATATTGAGTATGCAGTATTGCTCGGTAATACCAGAGGAGGCTGTGAAGAGATACGGTAGCGATTTCAGGGCCCACCCGGTGGGCACCGGTCCTTTTATGTTTAAAAACTGGAAAGAGGGAACGGCACTTATACTGGTGAAGAATGAAAATTATTTTGAGAAAGATGAGCAAGGCAATGCCTTACCGTATTTAGATGGCATTAAGATTTCCTTCATTGATAATAAGAAGACGGAGTATTTAAGCTTTAAACAAAAAGAACTGGATTTTATCAATAGCATAGATGCCAGCTATATAGATGAAGTGTTGGATGAAGATGGCAGTATGAAAGCTGAACTGAAAGATAAATTCAACCTGCTGAAGACACCTTACCTGAACACGGAGTATCTGGGCTTCTTCACTGCTGTGGAGGCCGGTAAAGAAAATCCTTACCTAAACAAGAAACTCCGCCAGGCAATCAATTACGGTTTCGACAGGCGCGAGATGCTGAAATACCTGCGGAATGGCGTAGGCAAACCGGCAGAGAGCGGCTTCACTCCTTTTGGGCTGCCATCGTTTGATGCGGAGAAAGTGAAAGGTTATACCTACGATGCAGAAAAAGCGAAACAGCTATTGAAAGAAAGCGGTATTGACAAAGCAAATACCAAGCTGGTGCTTTACACTAACGAAACCTACAAAGAGTATGCACTGTTTATCACAAAACAATTAGAGCAATTGGGATTGAACATCCGCGTAGAGATTTCGCAGCCATCTATACTGCGCGAGTGGATGAGCCAGGGTAAAGTGCAGTTTTTCCGTGGCAGCTGGCTGGCCGATTACCCGGATGCAGAAAACTATTTTGCTGTGTTTTACAGTAAGAACGGCTCCCCTCCTAACTACACGCGTTTCAACAATAAAGAGTTTGATGCGCTGTATGAAAAAGCATTGGCAGAAAATAATGATGCAGTGCGTTTTGAAATTTACCAGCAAATGGAGCGCATAATAATTGAAGAAGCACCGGTAGTGCCTTTGTTTTATGATGAGGTGTTGCGCTTCTCTCAAAAGAACATAGATGGCTTAACGGCGAATGGGTTGAACTTGCTGAATTTGAAGAGGGTAAAAATCAAGTAATAAACAATATGAACTTAGATGATGACGACTTCGAAGAGGACATGTATGCCGATGATGAGGAGCATGAAGATGGTGATGAGTGGAATCTAAAGGCACTGCGCGAAAACGCAAAGGAGCTGACTAAACTGGCCAATCAAATTTTAAAAACTACAGAGGCTATTGTAGAAACCCTGCCAGAAGAAGATACAGAGGAAGAACTAACCGCAGAATTACGCGGCATGCAAGGTTATAGGGGATGGATGATGGAAAATGCCCTAAGAATAAGGGTTAAAATAGCCGGTGCTATGGCCACCTGCGATTATATTTTAATGACTGAGAATGCTACCTTAATTAAACTAGCGGCACGCGATTTAATGACCCAAACTTCCGGCCTTAGAATGTTTGGCTACGAAAACCAGGATTATCTTGATGCATTAAGAGCAGAGATTGAGGCATTTAGAAAAGTATTTGTAAGGTGGGTGCGTAGTTTTCCAAAAGAAGATCCTTTGTGGCCGGATGGTTGGGGGCTTTATTACACAGATGAGGATGTAGATAAATGGAATAAATTAAATCCTACTGAACCAAGGGAAGAATAAAAATATGAATCCAATCAGGAAGCTTATCGATTTCATCCTCTACTCCAATATCTTTATTGGGTTGTGCGCTGTTGCTTTGGCACTTACCAACCAGCTTACGGTAGAGGGAAATATGAGATGGGATAACACCTGCTGGTTTGTGTTTTTTGCCACGGTGTTTACCTATTGTTATTTGAAGTTTGGCGAACCGCAAAGTGCCAACTCCGCTACTGGGCACAGGGCCTGGGCAGCCAATAACAGCCAGCTATCTAAAAATATAATGCTGTTATCGCTACTGGCTACCGGTGGTTTTTTTATCACCCTAAGTTGGAATAATAAGTTTACTGTATTGGTGCTTGCCGCCTTTACTGCGCTATATGGTTTTGTAGATGTCCCTTTCTTAAAACACAAGCGCAAGCTGCGCGATTTTGGCTTATTAAAGACTTTGTTTGTAGCCATTGTATGGTCGGTCACTACCGTTATTGTGCCCTTAGATGGCAGCTTTGTAGAGCCTGATATGATGGCCTTTTTGCTGCTCCGCCGGTTTTTGTTTGTAATGGCGCTTACCATAGTGTTTGAGATTAAGGATATGAAGGGCGATGAAGCTCACGGTATAAAAACTATTCCGTTGCTGATTGGTGTTAGCAATACCAAACTGGCTGCGCAGTTGATGCTATTGTTGCTTATAGGCATTAACCTGGTGCAGTATTTCTTTTTCGATATATCGGCGGTGAACATGATGGCCGTTAACCTGTCGCTGCTGGTTTCTATTTTTTGCATACAGCCCCTGCACGAAGAAACTTCGGAGGAATGGTATTACTTTGTGCTGGACGGCATGATGGTATTGCAGTTTATATTTGTGGATGTAGCTACTAATTATTTGTAATGGCGGCTAAGCTGGCAAAAACCCTATTGATAAATTTTGTGACGGTGGCAGTATTACTGGTTGTAATAGAACTGGTAAGCCGCGTTGTTCTCCGCAAAGTTTATGACCGGGAATTTGACAGCAGCCTAATAGTTGAGAATAAATATGGTTCGTCTTCAGGGTTGCGTGCAATGGCATCTGCAAAGGTGTGGGGCCAACCATTTACTACAGATAGTAATGGTTGCCGCGCCACACAGGCGCAGAGGCCCAATAAAAACAAGTGGCTCTACATCGGCGATTCGGTAACGGAGGGGGTGGGTGTAGATGATTCGTCTACGTTTGCCAACCAATGCGCCAAACAATTTAGCGATTTTAATATTCTCAACTACTCACTTATTGGCTACTCCACACCCGATTATTTAAACGTGATTAAAACGGTATTGCCCGGCGATACATCTATAGAGTTGGTTACACTGTTTTTTTGCCTGAACGATGTATACGGCAGCGCCAAAACCAAAGACCTGCCCGTTATGAGTAAACAGAACTGGATGGGCAAAGTAAACGGCTTGCTGCAAAATAGCTGTGCTACCTATAAACTAATTAAGTTGTTCTTCTACCGCAACAGCAATCGCTACTTTACCTACGATTTGCAGTTTTATAAAGAAAGTGACCCGCATTTTACCCAGGCTATGGCCGACCTGAATAGTTGCGACAGCCTGTGCAAGTATTACAACGTGTATTTTAATGTAGTGGCCCTGCCGTACCAATCGCAGTTGAAGGATAGGGATTTCACCCCTCAACAGTTGGTAAAACAGTATTGTGCGGCCCATGAAATTGAGTTTTCGGATGCGGCCGAGCACTTGGCAAAGGACGCTGACCCGAATGGGCTGTACCTGTTTGCCGACGAGATACATTTTTCGCAAAAAGGGCACCGCGCCATAGCCGATTTTTTATCAGAATGATTTGGCGCACACGATTATATTTGTCATTGTGATTTTTAGCTAATAACAACCTGAAAGAATGATACGTAACGACTGGACAATTGAAGAAATAAAGGAGATATACTTTTCGCCTGTGTTGGAACTGATTTTGCGCGGTGCGCAAACCCACAAGCAATACCAGGCTACCGGCGAGGTGCAGGTGTGCACGCTGCTATCGGTAAAAACGGGCGGCTGCTCAGAGGACTGTGCTTACTGTCCGCAGGCTGCGCGCTACAATACCGGTGTAGAGGCACACAAAGTAATGAAGTATGAAGACGTGATAGGCAAGGCGCTGGATGCTAAAAACGGCGGTTCTACACGTTTCTGCATGGGTGCCGCCTGGCGCAATGTGCGCGATAATTCGGATTTTGATAAAGTGATAGATATGGTGAAGGGTGTAAACGCGCTTGGGCTGGAGGTATGCTGCACACTGGGTATGCTTACCGAGCAACAGGCAACACGCCTGAAAGAAGCGGGATTGTATGCCTATAACCACAACCTGGATACCAGCGATGAGCACTACGGCGATATTATTACTACCCGTACCTATAAAGACCGTTTAGAAACGCTTGATAACTTAGAAAAGGCGGGGCTGAGCGTTTGCTGCGGCGGTATCATAGGTCTGGGCGAAACGGATGATGACCGTATTAAATTACTGCACACCCTTGCCACACGCGAGCAGCACCCTGAGAGCGTACCGGTGAATGCACTGGTAAGTGTAAAGGGCACACCACTAGAGGGCCGCGAAAAAGTGGCAGTTTGGGAAATGGTGCGTATGATAGCCACCGCCCGCATATTGATGCCTAAAGCGATGGTGCGCCTTAGCGCAGGCCGCAATGAAATGAGTTTTGAACAACAGGCCCTGTGTTTCCTTGCAGGTGCTAATTCTATATTTACCGGTGAAAAGCTATTGACTACTCCTAACCCTGATTTTGATGCAGATAAGGAGATGTTCCAGTTACTGGGTTTAAAGCCAAGAGAATCTTTTAAGGTAGAGAAAGAAAAAGTGCTTGTTTAGTAAGATGAGCAATTATTTGATTGCACTTCTTACACTACAATTTATAAGTCAAACACCTTTATTTTATTTTATTGACAAGCGTTGGCACGTGCTGATACGTATTATCATTTTCATTATACTTTTATTTTTGGCCTTTGGTGTTGTCCCGGGCTTCTTATCACGTGAATATACCCAGAAATTAAGCCCCGGAAGTATACGTTGTGGTGTGCCGCTCATGGCTACAATAATGAAGTTCAATATCCTGTTCATCACATTCTCCGCAATAATACAGCTGGCATTGATCGAAACAACGCGGATATATATAATGAAGTTGAAAGACCAAAAATGAGCAACCCCATAAATCAATATATTACGGGTAAGCTTACCCAGCGCAAAAACGAAAACAACTTTCGTTCGCTGAAGATTACAAGTGGGTGGGTTGATTTCTATTCCAACGACTACTTAGGCTTCGCCCGTGATGAACAATTGCAATCAAACATCGAACACGAAATAAAATCGCACAACAAACCATTAACCGGCAGCACCGGTTCGCGCCTGTTATCGGGCAACAGCCAATATGCCGAAGACCTGGAAGGTTTTCTGGCAGAGTTTCACAGTGCCGAGGCGGCCATACTTTTTAACTCGGGGTTTGATGCCAATTATGGTTTGCTCTCTACACTCCCTTATCGGGGCGATACAATTATATATGATGAGTTAGTGCATGCGTCGTTTCACGATGGTATGCGCAACAGCAAGGCGACGGCCGTTGCTTTTAAGCACAATGATGTAGTTAGCCTTGAAGAAAAACTAAAACACGCTACCGGTTTAAAATACGTAGTGGTTGAATCAGTGTATAGTATGGATGGGGACTTTGCCCTGCTAGAGGAAATAAGCGCCCTATGCAAAAAGTATGAAGCCGGCCTGATAGTAGATGAAGCCCATGCCATAGGCACACAGGGTGCAAAAGGCGAAGGGCTTGCACAGAATAATGATGCGCTGGCACGTGTATATACTTTTGGCAAGGCCATGGGAGCGCATGGTGCCGTGATTGTTTGCAGTAAAGAGCTAAAGGAATTTTTGGTAAACTATTGTCGTCCTTTTATTTTTTCTACGGCACTGCCCTTGCATTCGTTGGCGGCTATTAAATGCGGTTACCAGTATTTGAACAAGACCGCTGAACGCCGGGAAAAGTTATTTGCATTAGCCTCTTTGTTCCGCGAGCATATAAATCTGCCGGTGGGTTTTGAATATGTAGGCGGCAATGCACCTATACAATCGGTGATAGCGCCGGGCAATAGTGTAGTGAAAGATTTAGCTGCCAAGGTGCAGGCAGCGGGGTTTGATGTGCGGCCTATATTGATACCCACCGTGCCTAAAGGCAAAGAGCGGATACGCATTTGCCTGCACAGTTATAATACCGCCGAAGAAGTAACTAAACTTGCGCTAACATTAAACAGTCTGTAATGCGCCAACTACCCAAACACATTTTTGTAGCAGGCACCGGTACCGGTATAGGTAAAACCGTGGTTTCTGCCATACTTACCGAGGCTTTGCATGCCGACTACTGGAAACCCATACAGTGCGGCAATTTAGAGGATAGCGATACGCATTTTGTTCGCTCTATGCTAAGCAACCATGTAACCAAATGTTACCCCGAAGCCTACCGGTTAAAAACACCATCCTCGCCGCATTATGCAGCGCAGGTAGAGGGTGTAGAGATAAAACCAACGCATTTTACAGCGCGTGAATCAGACATACGGTTGGTGATAGAAGCTGCAGGCGGATTGATGGTACCGCTGAGTAAAGATTATTTAGTAATTGACCTGATAAAGCACTTACAAGCCTCCGTAATTCTTGTGTCTAAAAATTACCTGGGCAGTATTAACCACACGCTGCTAAGTATAGAAGCGCTGAAACAACGTGGTATTGATGTGCTGGGCATTGTCTTTAACGGCGAAAACTATTTCGATAACCAGGAGATAATACAGCACTTTACACAGGTGAATATTTTGGGACAGGTAGATATTGCAGACGAACTAAACAAAGAGTTTGTAAAAGCGCAGGCCATTAAACTGAAAGATTCGCTCACGCAATATTATGAGCTATGAGTTTTTATAGTGCTGACTCGCCGGTGTGGCACCCTTATACGCAGATGCACAACACGGAGATAATTCCGATAGTGAGTGGCAAAGGGGCTTATGTGTACGATGAACAAGGCAACCGGTATATAGATGCCGTGGCCAGTTGGTGGACCAACCTGCACGGGCATGCACACCCATACATAGCCAATGCCATTGCAGCACAAGCCAATAAATTAGAGCAGGTAATATTTGCGGGTTTTACGCATGAACCGGCTGAGCAGCTTGCCAAAAAACTGTTAGCGCGAATACCCTTCCACCAGAAAATATTTTATACCGACAATGGCTCTACGGCTGTAGAAGTGGCTATTAAAATGGTGCTGCAATACTGGGGCAACAAAGGTGAAGACCGAAAAAAAATAATCTGCTTCCGCGATGCGTACCATGGCGATACTTTTGGCAGCATGAGTGTGAGTGCCCGCGGCGTATTTACCGACCCGTTTCAAAAGCTATTGTTTGATGTTGAGTTTATAGATACGCCCAATTACACCAATGAAACGGAGATACTGGAGCAACTGCATACACTTCTTACATCGAAAAAAGATATAGCTGCTTTCATTTTTGAGCCATTGGTATTAGGCAGCGCCGGTATGCTGATGTATAAGGCAGAGTTACTGAATAAGCTGATTGCCATGTGCAAAGAGCACACTGTGCTTACCATATCAGATGAGGTAATGACGGGCTTTGGAAGAACGGGCAAATTTCTGGCGGTGGACCATTGCGAAAACAAACCTGATATTATTTGCCTGAGTAAAGGCATTACAGGCGGCTTTCTCCCCTTTGCAGCTACCACCTGCACCAGTGAAGTGTATAATGCGTTTCTGTCTGAAGAGAGGGTTAAAATGCTTTTTCACGGACATAGTTATACGGCTAACCCCTTGGGTTGTGCTGCTTCTATAGCCAGCCTGGAGGTATTTGAACAGGAAAACACCCTAGCGCAAATTGCACGAATAGAAAAGCAGCATACCCTGTTTGCAGAAAGCATTAAGGAGAGCAAGGCTGTAAAAGAAATCCGGCAACAGGGCACTATACTAGCCCTTGAATTACAAACCGGCGATGCCACCGGCTACCTGAATAATATACGCGATAAAGCTTACCGGTTTTTTATAGACAGAAAAATCATTCTGCGCCCGCTGGGCAATGTAATTTATATACTGCCGCCGTACTGTATCAGCGATGCTGACTTGCAGGAAGTATATACTGCTATTTCAGATTTTATAGAAACCGTATAAGTTTATATCATACACGTTCTGCACCTTTTGCAGGTTAAATCCAATATGCGGGTAGAATACATTCGCATCTTCGCGATTTACATTGGTTCGCAGGCACACCAGCGCGATTCCTTTCTCGCGGCTCCAGTCTTTTACTGCTTCTATTAGTAAGCGGCCAATACCGCGCTTGCGGTAATCAGTATGTACCACCAGGTCGTGTATTTCGGCAAAGGGGGCAGTGCCCAGGGTTAAGTGTTCGCGCACAAATATGCGGCCCACCGCTTTACCATCCGCTTCTGCTATAAATACTTCGGCATTGTTGGCCTGCTCTATCCGATTAAGGTTGGCGGCTACCTCCAATGCGGTGGTTTCATATCCCCACTGCTGAGTCAATTCAACCAGGGCCGCAACATCTTCTACCTTCACTTTCCTTATTTTCAGATCCATCTTAACGTTTTTTAATCCACATACTAATTTAAACCTTCGGGCGTTTGTAGGGTCGGTTAGTTAGTTAATTATATTCGCCACATGAGGCTTGCCACAGCTATTATCGCTTTTATACTACTGCATGTAGCCGGCACTGCCATGGCACAACGCGATACCGTGCGGCTGCAGGGAAGTGTGCACGATAGTTATACTATGCGGGCAGTATCGGGAGTGAGCATAGTAAACCCAAAATCGAGCGCCACGGTGGCTACCGATAGCAAAGGCTATTTTGAAACCACTATTAACCGCACCGATACGCTTTTTCTTTTTTTGCCAGGTTACCGCACAGCTAAATTTTCGGTAGCCGATTCTACCAAAGGAAACGTTTTCATATTGCATCTGGGGCTGGAGCCTCTCTCTACTGGTTTGAGCCAGGCTGTAATTATTAAAGCGCCCAAAAGCCTTGAAGAAATTGAAGCCGACAGAAAGAAGTTAGGCATTACCCCCAAAGAACTGGACCGCCCCGATATTGTAATTACCAGCCCTATAAGCGCTATGTACGAAATGCTAAGCGGCAAAGCCAAAGAGCGCGAGAAACTAAAAAAGCAGATAGTAGCTAATGAAGAGCGCAAGGTATTTGTATCGCTACTAGACTTTTACAACGAAAACGGCCTGATTGACCTGCCCGAAAAGCACTATGATGCCTTTATTGATTTCTGCAACCTGCCTATCGATTTCTTAAAGTATAACACCGACTACGAGATAACTAAAACCATAGTTACCCAGTACAATAAGTATGGGTTGAAGAGCGGGTTGATAAAGTAGTATTAGCTTTAACCACCCTAAATTATTTTAAGTTCAGCAATATGGCTTCGCAGTAGCCAGTAGCTGAATTAAGAATGATTTTATGTGATGTAACACCATCCCAGATTTCGAGCGCAGCCGTGTTAGGTGGTATGCTGCCCATGTTTTCAGCATACAATACCAGGTAGTTTTGCCCTCTTATAGCCGATGTTTTTAGGGCTAGAGCACGCTCTGATACTTCATAGCCTTTCAATATCCAGCTGCCATTTAAGTTCAAGGAGATAATATCGCCATCGGCGCGCTGAGGGTCGCTGGCCTTAATGGTAATATCCGGTGATGCTATATCAAACGTTTTGGTGTAGTTTACCTTTCGCCCGTTTATCACCTCCGGAATTTTTACAGTAGTCTTATATGCAATCTCAAAAAGAATATCGTTTTGATTGGGTTTGGCAATAAAGTGTATCATGTTACCTTCTTTGCGCCAGGTGCCGGGCCGATTGCACTTATAGTAAAGTATCTCAAAGTTTTCGGGTATAAACCACGCATACGAAAACTGCTTGTAGCCGCTACCGTTCTTATCGTTCAGGTATATTCCGTAGTGGCCGTTTTTTAGTTTGCGCTCAGGTGTTTTATAAATAATAGTATCGCCCTTGCGGGTTATAAAAGATTCCAGGTTTTTGGTTTGTATACTGGTATAGCCACCGGTAGGGAACCGGTAATGCACCAGGCTATCGGCGTAGTTATTATATACAGTATCGGGCTGCGGAAACAGGTATTTTAAACCCACCACCGGCATAGCAAAAGTTACAGTAGGGCGGTTGAAACTGGTTGTTTTATAGCTACTGATTACATCGGCGGCGGTGCCGTTACCTTGCAGGTAATATACTATTTGGGTGTAATCGTTCTTAGCAAGCGAGTCAATAAATTCGTTCAGCACTTCTTTCAAGGAGGCATCCTGTGCTTTGCTATCTATTGTGCATAGCAATACGCAAAACACCAAACAAACACCCATCCATTTTTTCATATTCATAATTGTATGCTAGTATACAAAAAAAGCCCAACCGTTTTTAGCGATTGGGCTTTTAAAAGGTAAGACTTCCGAAGTTGTAATAACTTCGGAAATCATTATGCTAATTTATTCCACCACTAACTTACCATAGCCACTTTTCTTCTTATCTGCTGAAAGCACCTTGAAGAAGTAGATACCCGACGAAAGATTATCGCGGTTAATAAAAAACTGGCTTGTTTCTATAGATGTAATGCGTTTGTTCAATTTGCCCGTTACATCGTAAAGCTCAAAATCATACCGCCCGGTTATACCCTCTACCACTATGCTTGTTCCCTCGCTGAATGGATTAGGGAATGCCTTAACGGTAATGCCCTCTGTAGAGCGAATATGCCAGATGCCGTTAGGCTCAGTAAGCGTATTGGCTACGGTGTTGGTTACTACCGCCGGGTTATAATCGAAATAGATATGAGCCGTGTTGCTTATAACGGTATTAAGCGGGAGGTTCTTTTTCTTTTTAATGGTGAATTTTACAAACCCATGGCTGCCAGGTTCATTAGTAAAGCTATCTACCAGGCGCAGAGGATTGAATGTCCAGGTAAGAATACCGGTGCCTGAAATGCTGAAATCAGAATACGGATGGCTGCTGGCTATATTTCGAACGGTGGCAGGGTCCAGGTAAGGCGAAAGAGTATCTTTAAGAATGATAAAGTGCGTAGAATCGGTTCCTGTATTCTGAAAACCAATTTCGTAGGTCAACACCGAGTCTTCTTCCAATATATTACCTGTCGGTTCTACTTTTTTCTCGTTGGGGTCGTAAGAGCCGGTAACTACATCGGATGTGTGTAAAGAATTATCGCTGGTGTTACAATCGCCGCTGGTTGGTGATACGTGGAAATCACTTTGTAATAAATAGCCTAGGCTTAAGTTTTGTGGAACCAGGAACGTAGACAACATAGAATTGGAAGCAAAGATGTAATAGGTATTTAACGAATCTACCAGCCATGTTAAAGTGCGAGTTTCGAGGTTGTGACTGGCGGTTGGTACAGACGATTGATAAATAAGATTAGAGTCATAAGTAAATGTAACGGTAGCAGGGCTATTAAGTACTGTAGGAGAATAATTGGCAACGTTAATGGTATATGTTTTTTCAAAACCTGGATTACCTGCAGTCCATCTTGGAAAGATCGTCAGATTATAACCACTCGAGTTACCAAGCCCAAAATTGTTATTGGCAGATATCTCGCCAAGGGTAGCAATGGTAATGGTTTGGTTATTGCTTCCGCATAAAGTATAGTAACCGCAGCCATTGGCATACCAATAGTTGTATGCAGAAAGCGTATAGCTACCAGCGGCGGGTACATCAATACTGTATGTCCCATCGCTAAAAGCATAGCCGAAATATGTCTGGCTATTACCAACTGCGGTAATAACTATTCCGGATGAATTGGTTTCGCCATTATCGAATACGCAATTGTTGTTTGCATCATTAAATAAAGTACCACTTATAACGCTCTTACAATCAACAGGTACATTTGTACTTCCATTGGTTTGGCAGCCAAGGGCATCGGTAACGGTAACAGAGTACACAGCTCCCGAAAGAGAACTAAGATTCTGGGTAGTTGCGGTGGTATTCCATAAAAAGGTGTATGGAGCAATGCCACTTACCACGGTAGTAGTTATGGCGCCGGTATTATTGCAGTTTGATTGAGATGGTTGTAAGAAGGCGAAAAATCCCCACCCATTCTGTGGCGCCAAGTTAAAGTGTTTTGAAAACGAGCACGAGGTAGCATCTGTTACTGTTACGGTATGATTCCCTGCGGCAATATTTGTTGCAGTAGCATTATTTGCGCCATTACTCCATGCAAATGTATAAGGAGCTGTTCCGCCGGTGGCAGTTACTGCTATAGTGCCGGTGTTCTGACCTTCGCATGTAGGTTGCGTTGTTTGCGCAGCTGAAATAATAATGCCGTTAAAAACTACATCATTTATTGCAGAAGTAACGCAATTGTTATTGTCCTTAACGGAAATCACAAATGTTTCCGCAGTGCTATAGTTATGATTTTGCGGAGAATTGCCGGAAGAGCTAGTGCCATCACCCCAGTTAAAAACAAATGGCCCTGTGCCACCGGTAACAGCTACCGTTGTATTATCCTGTGGGTTCAGGCAGTCAATACCTGTGCTGTTAACGGCAAGCGTACCCATTGTATTCGAACCCGAAACGGTATATGTAATACTTGTATTCACCTGGTTATTGTTAGCGTCAATCATGGTTAGGTTGTACGTAGAATTTTGCGTGAGCGTTACCTGTGGATTTTTGCAGGTAGTGCAACTTAAATGATTACCGGTACCTGTCCATGAAAAAGTATATGGTGGTTGCCCCCCCGTGGCAATAGGGCTAAGAGTTACATTGCTTCCTGAACATACCGTTTGGTTGGCCGGTAATTGTACGCCATAATCACAAATAGTTAAATAATATTCACCAAATGGGGAATATTGATTGAGATTGCCGGTACGAACATAAGGGGTATCTACAATACCTGACTGTGGCGCATCCATCCTCATCCAGGCCGTGCCAAAAGCTGTTAGGTTATAGGTACCTGCAGGAGCATTAGTTACACCCGCCAAGCTAATGCACCCATAACCACCGCCGAGTAATGTGCGTGGGCTGGAATTCCAAAAAATGCCGGCAGGCAATCCTGCAATAGAATCGAACCTAACAGAGTCTACCGTTATGTGAATATTCATTCCGATGATCATAGTATCAGTTGATTCTTGTATCTTTCCCTGTAAAATTTGATTATAAAACACACCTCTGTTTATACACGGCAAATCATTAGCCGCCGGGAAAACGCCCGGGGCAGACAAAAGTGTTGTGTCAATGACGCACTGAGCATTAACTATAGATAGGGTAAATGCCCAAACAAAAATGAGGGTAAATAATAGTTTTTTCATAGTGTGGTTTTTAGTAATGCTAAAACTAAACAATCCTTAGTAAGAAAAGTCATGGTAGTGTCATTTTATAAATAACACTACCATGACTTTTAAAATTATTGATTTACTCCACCACTAACTTACCATATCCACTTTTCTTCTTATCTACTGATAACACCTTGAAGAAATAAATGCCTGCTGAAAGATTATCGCGGTTGATAAAGAACTGGTTTGTTTCTATAGATGTAATGCGTTTGTTCAATTTTCCTGTTACATCGTATAACTCAAAATCGTATCGCCCTGTTACTCCATCCACCACTATGCTGGTTCCTTCGCTGAATGGATTAGGGAATGCCTTAACAGTAATGCCCTCGGTAGAGCGGATATGCCAGATGCCGTTTGGCTCGGTAAGCGTATTGGTAACTGTATTGGTTACTACCGCTGTGTTGTAGTCAAAATAAATATGTGCAGTATTGCTGATTAACGTATTAAGCGTCAGGTTCTTTTTCTTTTTAATAGTGAACCTTACAAAGCCATGGCTGCCCGGTTCATTAGTAAAGCTATCTACCAGGCGCAGAGGATTGAATGTCCAGGTAAGAATACCGGTGCCTGAAATGCTGAAATCAGAATACGGATGGCTGCTGGCTATATTGCGCACGGTAGAGGCATCGAGATAAGAAGAGAGTGTGTCTTTAATGATTATAAAGTGTGTAGAATCGGTACCGGTGTTTTGAAAGCCGATTTCGTAAGTTAGTACAGAATCTTCTTCTAATATATCCCCGGAGGGGTCTACTTTTTTCTCGTTGGGGTCTAAAGAACCAATCACTGTTTCAGAAACAAAAAGTTTGTTGTTGCTTGAGTCGCAATCGCCTACAGTAGGTTCCATTCTAAAGCTGCTATGTAACAGGTGGCCAAGGCTTAAAGTTTGTGGCACCATAAATGTGCAGCGTAACTGGCGGTCCCAAAAAGATGAGTTATTTTGTATGTTGCTTACATTCCAGGTTAAAGTGTGTGTAGCCAGACTATGGATAGCTCCGTTATCTGCAGATTGAAAAATCAGGTTTTCATCATAATTAAAAGTAACGGTAGCTGTACCATTAAAATCAGTAACCGCATTATTGCCGCAGTAAATCCAATACTCCTTTTCAAAACCAGGATTGGCTGAGCGCCATCCTGGATGTATATTCAAATCAAAGCCTGCAGCACCGGTAAAGCCGAAGTTATTATTCAGCGATGTATCGCCTATGGTTGTAAAGGTTACTGTGTGGTTGACATTGTTACACAGGCTTAATATGCCGCAGGCACCATACCCTGTAGATGCTCCAAGGCTGAAAGAGCCAGATGCGGGTATTTGAATAGAGTAATTCCCTGCGTTATCTGCATAGCCATAGTAAGTTTCTCCACCTGTGCCTTGTGCAGTTACAAATATGTTTTGTAATTGCCCTTCACCCTGGTCGAAGGTACAGTTGTTATTAGCATCATTAAAAATAGTTCCCTTAACCAGGCTATAGCAACTGCTTGGCACTTCGGCTGCACCTGTAGCTACGCATCCGGTAGCATCTGTTACAGTAAGCTGATAAACTCCCCCCGCCAATGCGCTCAGGTCCTCAGTGGTAGCTCCGTTGCTCCAGTTAAAAGTATAAGGCGAATTACCCCCATAAATAGTAGTATTTATAGTTCCGTTAGCATTGCAGTTACTGCCCGATGGCGCTGTATAAACATAGTAGCCCCAGCCATTAACAGGCGCCAGGCTAAATGATTTTGAAAAAGAGCAACCGGTTGCGTCTGTAACTGTAACTGCATAGTGAGCTGCAGCAAGATTATTTATGGTGCTGGTGGTACCTCCATTGCTCCAGTTATAGGAGTACTGTGGTGTGCCACCGCTCGCGCTTATAGCTATTAGGCCGGTATTTTGATTTACACAGGTTGGTTGGGTGGTTTGTGTAGCCGTAATAAGTATGCCGTTAAAAGCAACTGTGCTGGCTTGTGAGGTAACGCAGCCATTATTATCGCTTACGCCAATTACAAATGTGCCGGGCTGGGTGTAAGTATGTGCTTGCGGCGAATTACCGGTAGTGCTCACCGAGCCATCTCCCCAGTTAAATGTGTATGGACCGGTGCCGCCTGTGGCAGTTACAACTGTATTGTCACTTGCATTGGCACAGTCTATACCTGTACTGGTGCTGGTAAATTGTACCTGGTTAGTGTTGCCTGTAACTGTATAGGTTACTTGCCCGGTTACCGATGCATTGGTAGCATCTAAAACCGTAACGGTGTAAGTGCTGGTTTGGCCAATGATTACCTGCGGATGTTTGCAGGTGGTGCAGCTAAGCGCCGGGCCCGATGAGGACCAGTTATAAGTATAAGGGGCAATGCCGGAATACGTAACAGGGTTTAATGTTACAGAACTGCCATTACATACAATTTGGTCGGCACCCAGGTTCACCGAAAATACAGGGCTGCAGTCAGCTGGGTTGCCGTAAGGAATAAAAGGATTGTTAGATGTCTGAGTTGTATCTATAGGTATCTCCAGGTCGTTGGCATTCTTAACTCTAAAATAGTATTTCAGGTTAGCAGCATCTAAATTTGTAGTAATGTTTACACCCACATTCATTGTTACAATTATCGCCAGTTTATATTGGCCAGGTGTTGAACAGGTAATACCGTTGAATGCAATACACCCGTCCTCTTGGTTAGCCCAGGTGTTATTCGTTTTGTTAGTATTCCAACAAACGCCGGCAGGTAAATTGCCAATAGAGTCTATGCGAAGCGATTGTACCGTCAGCACCTGCCCTCCGAAAGCGATAGTGTCGAAATTTTTAAATTGTAAGACGGTAGCAATTTCGCCGTTTATTAGCGGCGGTAAAACATCGAATGTAGGTGAAAAGCCGGCTGCAGTTACTGAGCCGGAGGGAATACACACCCCCGGCCCGGAGCCGCCGCAATATTGCGCAAAGGTGGTTTGGAAGACCATCGCTATAGCGATGGAGAGGAGTAGTTTTTTCATAGTGCTTGTTTTTGGTTCGCACTAAAAGTAAATAATCATTTTATATAAAAGACTTTTTATCTGTAACTATTTTTATTTCTCCTTACGCGCATAACCAGCTTAAAACAAAAAGCGCAAAGAGAAATCCCTTTGCGCTTTGTATGTCTTTCAACTATCAACTGACTAGTACGCTCTGGAAAAAATTACTCTTTCCTTACTCGCCTGGCCACTAAAAACACACTTGCCATCCTGTTGAGGATTGTTGAGTGGTATACAGCGGATAGTAGCTTTGGTTAGTTCCTTTATCTTCTCTTCGGTGGCCGGCGTGCCATCCCAGTGCGCTGAAATAAAGCCCGGCTCTTCTATAGCTTTCAAAAACTCATCCCAGGTATTCACTTCGCGTATGTGGCTATCGCGGAAGGTTTTAGCCTTGTTGAATATGTTAGCCTGTATATCAGTCAACAACTGCTCAATGTAAGCTGCAATGCCTTCAAACTGCTGCACCGATTTTTCTTTGGTATCTCGGCGGGCCACTTCTACTGTGCCGGCTTCGTAATCGCGCATACCCATAGCTAAGCGCACAGGCACACCCTTCAGCTCATACTCGGCAAACTTAAAGCCCGGGCGCTTGGTATCGTCATCATCAAACTTTACCGAAATGCCTTTGGCTTTCAACTCTTTTATTACGGGCTCAAATTTTTCAAACAGCTTTTGCAGTTCGGCCTCGCCCTTTGCAATAGGTACAATTACAACCTGTATAGGTGCCAGCATAGGAGGTAATACCAATCCATCATCATCGCTATGCGCCATTATTAATGCGCCTATTAATCTAGTAGATACACCCCATGAGGTAGCATACACAAACTCCTGCTTGCCTTCTTTATTCAAAAACTTCACATCAAATGCTTTGGCAAAGTTTTGCCCTAAGTAGTGCGACGTGCCTGCCTGCAGGGCTTGCCCGTCCTGCATCATAGCCTCAATACAGTACGTGTCTATAGCGCCTGCGAAACGTTCGTTAGGTGTTTTTTTGCCTTTAATTACCGGCAGTGCCAGCCAGTTTTCTACAAAGGTGGCATACACATCCAGCATGCGTTCTGTTTCTTCTATCGCTTCCT